>NZ_JBMNUP010000008.1:0-30236 GCF_050946325.1 Agathobaculum sp.
TCGTTTTTACAGGATACAAAAAAACCGTCTTTCTTCGGAAAGACGGTTTTCTTTTTTATGGCTGTTTTTGCCTGCAAAAAAGGGACGCACACAAGCGTCCCTTTTGCTGTTTTGCACGGCTTATTTCTGCTTTACCGCGCCGTCCTTGATGATATCCCAGTTTTTGCGCAGATAGTCAAAGCCGGAATACAGGGTGACGAGCGTCATCACCCAGCCGATAAGGGACAAAAGCGAATCGACTCCATTGGAATTGACCGTCACCACTACAGAGGTCCAGCCGTCCGCGCCGCCAATCATGCCGCTGCCTGCGGCACCAATTAAAATGTAATACAGATAAATCAAAATGATGCCGCCGATCTGCACACAGGTTTTGACCTTGCCCGTCCATGTGGCGGCCAGCACACGGCCTTTGTTCGCCGCAACCACGCGCAGCGAGGTGATAATCAGCTCGCGCGCAAGGATGACGCATACCATCCAGCCCGCTACCGCGCCCTGCTCGGCGAACAGAATGAGCGCGGACGATACCAGCAGCTTATCCGCCAGCGGGTCGACAAACTTGCCGAAATCGGTCACCTGATTATACTTGCGGGCAACGTAGCCGTCCAGAAAATCGGTAAAGCTCGCCACGCAGAACAGAATGAGCGCGATGACGGTTGCCGTTGGGAACACAAAGGTCGGCACCATCGTCTGCGCCTGCGCCGCTTTATCATGGATAAACATCGGCTGCGACGCAAAGTAAAGGAAAAACGGAATCATCGCAATGCGCGTCAGGGTGATCTTATTTGCTGTCGTCATGGTCTGCCTCCTCCTCGCGGACGCCAAGCAGGTCGGGTCCAAAGCTGTCGGTAATCAGCACAGGCACAAATTCGCCCGCCTGCACAGGCTGCTTGCTCTCAAAATACACATGCCCGTCCACCTCAACCGAGTCGGCATAGGTGCGGCCGATGTACAGCTGCTGCTCATCGTCAAAGCCTTCGCACAGCACTTCCATCACCGTGCGGTGGCGGCCGATATTATAATCGTCCAGCACGCCGCTTTGCAGCTCTTCAATGATCAGGCGGCGGTTCTGCTTGGTCTCCTCGTCAATCTGGTCGGGCAGTTCGGCCGCTTCGGTGCCCTCTTCGGGCGAAAACTCAAACACGCCCACGCGCTCAATGCGCACTTGCTGCAAAAATTCGCACAGCTCGGTAAATTCCTGCTCGGTCTCGCCCGGCAGGCCGACAATCAGGCTGGTGCGCAGCACCAGGCCGGGCAGGCGGCCGCGCAGCACTTCAATCAGCGCCTGGAAGGCCGCTCCGTCGCCCGGGCGGTGCATGGCGCGCAGAATGCGTTTGGATACATGCTGCAGAGGAATATCCAGATACTTGACGATCTTCTCCTCGGACGCGATCACGCCGATCAGCTCGTCGGTAATCTGGTCGGGATAGAGATAGTGCAGGCGAATCCAGCGGAAATCCATTTTGCACAGCCGGCGCAGCAGTTCGGGCAGCAGGCGCTTGTGTCCGGGCAAATCCATGCCGTACTTGCTGATATCCTGCGCAATGACGATCAGCTCCTGCACCCCGGCCTCTGCCAGCGCCTGCGCTTCCTCGGTCAGCGCGTCCAGCTGCCGCGAGCGGTACGGTCCGCGCAGCTTGGGGATGATGCAGTAGCCGCAGTTGTTCGAGCAGCCCTCGGCAATTTTGAAAAACGCCGTATAGGAAGGCGTCAGACGGTCGCGCACGCCCTCCAGCGCGGCGGCGGCAATGTCGTTCATGTACGCGGCCCGCTGTCCGCCGAGGGCGGCGGCTGCCGCCTCAGCGATGTTTTCATAGCTGCCCGTGCCGCACAAAACGTCCACCTCGGGCAGGTCCTTTTTGATTTCCTCCGCGTAGCGCTGCACCAGACAGCCCGTCACCACAAGGCCCTTCATATTGCCGGTCTGCTTGTACTGCGCGGTTTCCAGAATAGTCTCAATGGCCTCGCTCTTGGCAGCTTCGATGAATCCGCAGGTGTTGACCACACCAACGTCAGCCTCGGCCATGTCCTCGGTAATCTCCCAGCCCGCGTCCCGCAGCAGCGCAAGCATGTGCTCGCTGTCCACCAGGTTTTTGGCGCAGCCGAGTGAGATGAGTCCTATTTTCGGCATGACAGTTCTCCTTTTTTCTCATATGCAACTTATTATACACGTTCCGGCCGCATTTGTCACGCCAGAAGCGCTTCCATTTCGTCAATCAGCGTATCAAACAGCCGTGTCGCGTCCTCCACCGGTTTTGGCGTGGCCATATCTACGCCTGCGCCCCGCAGCAGCGCAATCGGGTCCCTGGAGCAGCCGCCCGACAAAAAGCCCAGATAATCCTGCACCGCGCTCTCGCCCTCCCGCAGAATGCGGCGCGACAGCGCAATGGCGGCAGCATAGCCCGTTGCATACTGATAGACATAGTAATCATAATAAAAATGCGGGATTCTTGCCCATTCCAGCGCGATTTCATCGTCCACCGTCGCCGCCGGACCAAAATACTGCTCGTTCAGGCGCTTATACAGCGCGCAGAGCGCGTCGGCGGTCGTGCCTTCGCCGCGCTGCGTCATCTCATTGACTTCCAGCTCAAATTCCGCAAACATGGTCTGGCGGTACAGCGTGCCGCGGAACTGCTCCAAAAAGTGATTGATGAGATAGGCGCGCTGCTTTTTCTCCTCGGTCACGCCCAGCAGATACTCCATCAGCAACGCTTCGTTGCAGGTGGAGGCGACTTCGGCCACAAAGATGACGTAGTCCTGATAAGCCGTCGGCTGCGTTTTGTTGGACAGATAAGAATGAATGGCGTGGCCCATCTCATGCACCAGCGTGAACACATCGTCCAGCGTGCCCTTAAAATTCAAAAGCACATAGGGGTGTACCCGCGCGCCGGCGGAATACGCGCCCGAGCGTTTGCCCTCGTTTTCATATACGTCGATCCAGCCATTTTCAAAGCCCTCGCGCAGCAGCGCCAGATAGTCCTCCCCCAGCGGGGCAAGCGCTTTGAGCGCAATCTGCTTGGCCTCTTCAAAGGTGAAGTGCATATCCACCCCGCTGGCAACCGGCACATACAAATCGTACATGTGCAGCTCATCCAGCCCGAGCAGACGGCGGCGCAGCGCGGCATACCGGTGCATGGGTGCCATCGAGCGGTGGACCGCGTCAATCAGATTGCGGTAAATTTCCACCGGTACCTCGTTTCCATCCAGCGAAGCGGCCAGCGTCGACGGATAGCGGCGGGCATTTGCAAAAAACAGCAGGCTTTTGAGCTGCGCGGACAGCGTGGCCGCCGCCGTATTGCGGAATTTGCCATACACCGAATACAGCGAATCAAAGGCAGATTTCCGCAGCACACGGTCATAGGACTGCATCAGCGGGATATAGGAGCCGTGCGTGACCGGATAGGTCTTGCCGTCTTTGTCCACGGCGTCCGGAAAAGTCATGTCGGCGTCGTTCAGCATGGAGTAAATCTCATCCGGACACTGGGCCATTTCACCGGCGGCGGCCAGCAGCGCTTCCTCTTTTTCGCTCAGCACATGGGCGCGGCGGCGGCGCACACGGTCGATGCACAGGCGGTAATTTTCCAGCGCGGGCGTCTGCTGGTAAAAGCGCGCGAGCGTATCGTCCGGAATCGCCAGCAGCTCGGGCGTTTCAAACGCCGCGGCGGACTGCAATGCAACGGCCAGGCGTGTCACCTGGCTGACCATCTCCTGATAGGCAGCAACGCGGGTGTCCTCATCGTTTTTGCGCTGGGCATAGTGGATCAGCGCGTCAAAGGCAAGGCTGACCTCGTCATCCAGCCGGAAAAAGTCCAGCAGGGTCTGGCCGCTCTCTCCCAGGCGGCCGCGGAAGGCCGTGATCTGCGGAATAAACGTCCGCGCCTGCGCCAGCGCTGCGCGCCATGCCTCGTCCGAGGCAAACAAATCGCCAATTGCCCATTTGTCCTGCGCGGGGATATCGGCGCGCGCGGGAATTTTGGTCGTTTCCATGGAAATACTTCCTTTCCGAATCTGTTTTTCTTTCCTTATTATGATACCGCACCAGGGGCAAACATGCAAGAAAAAGCCCTTCCGCTTTGCAGCAGAGGGGCTTTTTTGTGCATCACGGCAGCGGCGTACCGTCCTTTTCACCGGTCTTCGGCATATTGCTCCAGCGCGGCTTTGATCTCTCCCCAGCAAAAACCGCGCCGCTGCAAAAAAGCGACCGCCTTTTCGATTTCTTTCCGGTCGGACACATCGCCGTGCAGCCGTTTATCCAAAAGCGCAGCAAGCTGCGCGCGGTCGGGCGAAAAGGCCGCCATGGCGGCCTCCGCATCCTGCTGCCCAACGCCGCGCGCGGCCAGCTCCTGCCGGATGCGCCGTTCTCCGTATCCTCTGCGGGCGTAGCTGCGCACCACGCTTTCCGCATAGGCCGCATCGTTCAGCAGGCCGCGCTCGGTCAGCCAGGCCAGCGCATAGTCCGCCGCCTGTTCGTCATGCCCTTTTTCCAGCAGCTTGTCCCGCAGCAGTTTGGCGCTCAGCGCGCGATAGGAGAGCTGTTTTGCCGCCGCGTCCAGCGCCGCGCGGTATGCCTGCTCGCTCATTCTTCGAGGTCGTCAAAATCGTCCGCGTCAATGCTGACCGCCCGCGCCGCGCTGGCTTTGGGCGCTGCGGGTTTGGCTGCGGGGGCAGCGGCCGGTCTGGCAGCCGGCGCTTCCAGCCGCGCCTTCTGGCGTTCGGCTTCCACCGCTTCCATGATCTGCTTCTGCACGGCGTCCGCCTCGTCCGGATGTTCCTTAAAATACTGCTTGGCGGCGTCGCGCCCCTGTCCCAAACGCAGGTCGCCCATCGAAAACCACGCGCCCGCCTTGCTCAAAATACCATATTTCACGCCCAGGTCGACCAGCTCGCTCGTGCGGGAAATGCCTTCGCCGTAGATGATGTCAAACTCCGCCTCTTTAAACGGGGGCGCCACCTTGTTTTTTACCACCTTCACGCGGGTATGGCTGCCGTAATTGACGCCGCCCTCCTTCAGATGCTCGGTACGGCGCACGTCCAGCCGCACGGAGGCATAGAACTTGAGCGCGCGGCCGCCCGTCGTCACCTCCGGATTGCCGTAAATCACGCCGACCTTTTCGCGCAGCTGGTTGATGAAGATGGCCACGCACTGGCTCTTGGCAATGGAACCGGCCAGCTTGCGCATGGCCTGGCTCATCATGCGCGCATGCAGGCCGACGAACGATTCGCCCATTTCGCCCTCAATTTCCGCGCGGGGCGTCAGCGCGGCAACCGAGTCGATGACGACGATATCAATCGCGCCCGAACGCACCAGCGCCTCGGCAATGTCCAGGCCCTGTTCGCCCGTATCCGGCTGGGAAACCAGCAGCTCGTCAATATTCACGCCAAGCGCGCGCGCATATACGGGGTCCAGCGCATGCTCCGCGTCAATAAACGCGGCCGTGCCTCCGAGTTTCTGCGCCTCTGCCACGCAGTGCAGCGCAACCGTGGTCTTGCCCGAAGATTCCGGCCCGTAAATTTCCACAATACGGCCGCGCGGCAGACCGCCGATGCCCAGCGCCAGATCCAGGCCGATGGAGCCCGTTGGAATATGGTCCACCGCCATGCCGGCATTTTCACCCAGACACATGACCGAACCCTTGCCGAAATTCTTTTCAATATCGCTCAGCGCTTTGGCCAGCGCTTTCTTTTTATCAGCCGCCGGCGCGACCGGTTCCAGCTGCTTTTTCGTAGCCATCTGATAGCCTCCTGCCTGTTGATTCCTTAGGTTCATTATAACAGCATGCCGGTTTGATTGCAATCATTTTATCGAAAATTTGTTCGATTATTTTGCCGGAAAAAATGCCCGCCTTTCGGCGGGCATTTCGGTGTACAGCGCAGAACGGTTATTCTTCTTCCTTTCCGTTTCCGGCGGCAAGACGTTCGCTGAGGGGCGGCGTCCCTTCGGACGGTTCTTCTTCTTCACCGCGGATTTCACGCCGCAGGGCGTTAATTTCCTGCAAAATCCGCGTGGTGCAGGCGATGATAAGACCGACCAGTACCGCCGGATAAAGAATCACCGCACCGTTGCCCATCACTGCGGCCAGCACCCAGAAAACCATGAAAAAAGCGATTACTGCAATAACGGCATTCCGTATCATCGTTCGTCTCTCCTTTCCGCTGCTTAAACAGCGTCCGGTTCCAGATTGGCGTTGTACCCATACACAATGCGTTGCACACCCGATAAATCCTCCGCAATGCCGATGCCGGCAAAGCGGTTTTCCTCCATGATGGCGGCCACCTGCGTGGCCTGCCGGTAGCCGCACTCAAACAGCATCACGCCGTCCGGCGCCAGCAGGCTGCTCCACTTGGCGCAGATGCTGCGGTAAAAATCCAGCCCGTCCTCTCCGCCGAACAGGGCCTCATGTGGTTCATACTGATAAACGCTTTTGTCCAGCCCGTGCATTTCGGCGCGGGTCACATAGGGCGGGTTGGAGACGATGATATCAAACTGCCCCATGCCGTTCGGCGGACGGAAGCGCACATCGGCCTTGAGCGCCAGATAGCGGCGCTGTACGCCCAGCCGCCGCGCGTTTTCGCGGGAAATGCGCAGCGCGCCGTCCGAATTATCCACGGCCGCAACGCGGGCGTCCTCCACCATATGCGCAGCGGCAATGCCGATGCAGCCCGAGCCGCAGCACAAATCCAGAATGCGCGGCGATACCTTCTGCCTTGCCCGTTCGACGACCAGCTCGCACAGGCGCTCGGTATCCGCGCGCGGAATGAGCACCGAACGGTCCACCTGGAACGTCAGTCCGCAGAAATCCCACTCGCCCAGAATATAGGCCAGCGGCTCGCCGTCCAGGCAGCGGTCGCACAAAAGGTGCGCAAAATCAACGGTGGCGTCGTCCAGATAGACGTGCCCCCATTCGGCGGTATGGGCCTTATCCGCCTTGCAGGCGTAGGCCGTCAGTTCGCGCGCCGCCAGCGAGGGCTGGGGCTCGTCCGCCTCTTTAAACCGCTTGTAAAGCTGCATGTAAACATCGTTGATGGTTTTGGTCAATGCGGCCACCTCTTTCCCTTTTGTTTCCGTCCCACAGGCGCGGCCGGGGGCGTTCCCCCGCAGTTTTACCAGTTATCCGAACCGTCCTCCGGAATGACCGCGTTCATCGCGGTGATGGCAACTTCAATCATCGCGTCATCGGGCTCAAACACCGTTAAATGCTGGATCATCAGCCCGGGCCAGCGCAGCGCGCGGGAAAGCAGGCTGTCCGACCGGCCGGCATAGCGGTTGAACTCATAGCTGATGCCAACCACAAGCGGCAGCAGAAGCAGATGCGCCAGCATCCGCAGAAACGGATTGACCACGTTGACAAAGGAAAACACGATGGACGAGACGATGGTTGCCACAATGATCAGCACAAACATAAAGCTGGTGCCGCAGCGGGGGTGATACTTTTGCTGGCGGCGGACGTTTTCCACCGTCAGCTCCTCCCCTGCCTCATAGCAGAAAATGGTCTTATGCTCCGCGCCGTGGTATTCAAACGTGCGGTGGATGTCCTTCATGTGCGATACCGACCACATGAACAGCAGAAACAGCGGAATACGCACCGCGCCCTCCGCAATGTTGCGGCCCGGCACGCCCCAGCTTTCCGGCACAAAGCCGCCGAGAAAACTGGGCAGCAGCATAAACAGGCCGACCGGCAGCGCGATGCCGAGCACGGTGGACAGGGCGAGGATAAACTTTTCCACGCCTGCCGAGCCGAATTTCTTTTCCAGCCACACTTCAAATTTGGAGGGCGGCACGTCGGCCTCCTCATCCTCAAAGAACGAAGCCGAATAATTGATGGCCTGAATGCCGTCCTTCATTGCGGTAAACAGGTTATAGGCCCCGCGCAGCACGGGCGCCTTCCACAGGGCGGAGGGCTGGTGCGCGGTTTCCTCTTTCACAACCAGCTCGCCGTTGGCCCGACGCACCACCGTGCAGGTTTTTTCCGGCCCTTTCATCACGATGCCCTCAATGATGGCCTGGCCGCCGATTGTGGTTTTCTTTTGTGTTGCCATTTACAGGTCTCCTTCAGATTCTGGGGTATGCGGGGTTTCCGGAATTTTGGGCAGCGCGCCCGTAATGCCGAGCGCTTCCTCGGCCTCTGCCGCCGGAAGCGTGATGACGATCGTCGTGCCCTGGCCGACGGTGGAGGCAATATCCAGCTTGCCGCCGTGCAGCGTAACGATCTCATCGGTTACCGCAAGGCCGATGCCGCTGCCGCGCTGCTTGGACGAGCCCTTGTAAAACTTCTCCTTGACGAAAGGCAGCTCAGATTCCGGAATACCGGCGCCGTAATCGCGCACCACCGCAACGATTTTGCCGCCCTCCCGGCGCAGCTTGACGTCGATCCGCTTGCCGTCCCCGCCGTATTTGGCGGCGTTGTCCAGGATGTTCAGAAACACCTGCTTCATGCGGTGGCGGTCGCCGTTGATGTAATAATTGGCGTCCACATCCTCGTCATATTCCAGATGGATGCCGCTCTTTTGCAGCAGATTTTCATACATGTAAACGGCCTCATACAGCTCGATGGACAGGTCGAACAGCTCGACCTCCAGCTTCATGCGGCCGGATTCGATGCGCGCAAAGTCCAGCAGCTCTTCCACCATGCGGGTCAGGCGGCCGGCCTCTTTCTGGATGATATTCAGGCCCATGATGACCTCTTCGGGGTCCTCTCCGCCGCCGGCCAGCAGCGTTTCGCTCCAGCCGCCGATGGCGGTCAGCGGGGTGCGCAGCTCGTGCGAGACAGACGAGATAAAGTCGTTCTTCATGCGCTCGGCCCGGCTGATTTCATCCGACATATAGTTGATGGTATCGCACAGTTCGCCGATTTCATCGTCATAGGTCTTTTGCAGGCGCACACCGTAGCGGCCGGCCGCAATTTCCTTGGCAATGGAGTTGAGCTTGCGGATGGGGTCGATGATGGATTTGATAAAATAGCTGTTGGAGGCCACAACCAGCATCAGGAACACCGCGCAGACCAGTATGACCATACCGATGATAATCCAAATCTGTCTTTCCGCAATGCGCAGCGAGGAAATGACGCGCACGCCGCCGATCAGCTCCCCGCGGGAGGACAGTAGCGGCGCGGTCACGCTCATCACGCGCTCGTCGGAAAGCAGGTCACGGCCGATAAAACTATCCGTTTTCTGGTTGGCCAGCGCCCGGGCGGCTTCCTCGGTGGAGGCCATGCCGCCGCCCGTCAGGCCCGAGGTGGACAGCAGTACCCGCCCGTTCCGGTCCAGAAACTGCAGTTCCATCTTGTCTTTCAGCTCAAACGTCATCACCGAAGATTCGGCCTGGGTATAAAACTGGTCATAATTTTCGGTAAAATATTTCCGGTAGGTATCCGCGGTCTGCGTGGCGCGGGCGATCAGCGTATCCCGCACGGAAGCATAATAATAGCCCGACACACCGACCGATACCAGGATAACCACGGCCGCCAGAATGACCAGCACAAACGAAAGCGAGTTCATCATCCAGCGCCCCCGGAGACCGCCCGGGGAATGTAGCACTTTGGGCACGGCCGACTGCGGCGGAGCAGCGGGTTTTTTGATATGTTTGCGATTATTCATAAGAAAATTTGCCTTTCTGTTTCAGGCGGTTTTGCCGGAACACCCGTTCCGGCCTCTGCATGGGTGCGGACGCCTGCATAAAAAGCCAGGACGATGCGCCTGACTTTTTGATGCCGCGTCCGGAAAAAACCGTTTATCCTTCCCACATATACCCGTATCCGCGCACGGTGACGATATGGCTCGGCTCGGCCGGATCGTCCTCAATCTTGATGCGCAGGCGGCGGATATTGACGTCCACAATCTTCAGTTCGCCCACATAGTGATGGCCCCATACCATTTCCAGCAGCTCATCGCGCGAAAGCGCCTTGCCGATATTCTCCATAAACGCCTTCAGAAGCCCGTATTCAATCTGCGTCAGCTCAATCTTGATGCCGTTTTTCAGCACCTCTCTCGCGCGCAGGTTGAGCTTGAACGGGCCGGACTTGATGACGTCCTCCTCCGCAAAGGGCGAGCCGGATACGCGGCGGTACAGCGCGTCCACGCGCGCCGCCAGCTCGATGACCGAGAAGGGCTTGGTCACATAATCGTCCGCGCCGTTCATCAGGCCGGTCACCTTGTCCGCCTCCTGCGTGCGGGCGGTCAGCATAATCACGCCGGCCTGATAGCCGGCCGCGCGCATGGAGCGGCAGACCTCATACCCGTCAATGCCGGGCAGCATCACGTCCAGCACCGCCACGGCAATATCCTGATTGGCGTGATATTTTTCCAGAGCCTGTTCGCCCGTTTCGGCCTCAATCACCTCGTAACCGCTGCGCTTCAGGTTGAGCACCAGAAAAGAGCGGATATTCTCTTCATCTTCCAAAACAAGTATCTTACGCTTCATGGGAAGTCCTCCTTTTTATATACGATACACAGATACTCAGTTGTTCCAGTCCTGCGTCACCAGGGAGAAGCGGTCTTTCAGGCTCTGCTCGTCCACCCGTATGGCGCCCTGCATTGCTCCGTCCATCCTGGCAAAATAAACCGCCTTGGGCGTTTCGCCAAGCTGCACCAGATCGCTGCGGTCCGCATAGAAATCCCGCAGCGTACCCGTCGCGCAGTAAATGGTGAACAGCGGCAGGTTCTGACCCCCGCTGATATATTCGTAAAACTGCACCGAAGACAAGCCGGTTTCCGCCGATTTGACTGCGGTAATTCTGTCATGCCAGCTTTGGTCCAGCAGCAGCGTCCAGCCGTCCGACAGATTCTGATACGTCGTCACTGCCAGGCTGGGCGCCTGATCGGTGCTGTATACATACCAGTCCAGCATAAAAAGCGCGTCTGCCGCCGCGGCGTCCGTATAGCCGGCCATCAGCACGGCCCGGGGCAGCTCGGTCACGCCGTCCCGATTGATATCGCTCGCATAAACGGAAACCGGCCGGTAAGTGCCGCGCGCGGCCGAATCTTCACCGTCCAGCGCAAGGTTTTTGAGTACGCCGTCCGCATAGACAAAAATATCCGTTGTCAGGCCGACGCCGCCGCTTGTTTTCTGCTCCACAAAAACCGCAGGCTGCCGCTCTCCGATGCGGCCGCTCTTCATGCGCTCCACCGAAACCGTATCCAGGCTGGTGGCGGCGTCCCCTGCCAGCACCATCGAGCCGTTCTGATACCGATACAGCCGCGCCACGCGCTTGCCGGAAGGCGCCGTTGTCAGCAGTAGCAGATCGCGCGCGCCGTCTTCGTCCAGATCGGTCAGCTCCATTGCGCTGTACTCCGTTTCCAGCAGTACGCCCGGCGCGCAGTTTTCGTCAAAATCGCAGAGGGTCAAAACGTCCACCCCGTCGCCCGACAGCCGCCACGCAATCGCCATGCCGCGCCGTCCGTCCGGCGTGATGACGGGATAGTCCACTGAGCGGATGGCCGTGCCCTTGCCCTCCACCGAGCCGGTGCAGACATACTGATTATCCTGTTTTTTATAGATATATGCCTTGAGCACATTGCTGGTTGCCGCCGTTGCGCCGCGGAAAAAAGAAATGGCTTCGTCCACGCCGTCCCCGTCCAGATCGACCAGCTGTATGGTCGAACGGTGTTCCCCCTCCACCGGAGAGGTATAGGAAACGCCCGAGGCGAGCAGTTTTTCCAGCTCTGTTTGCAGCGTTTGATAGTTGGAGGACGGCCGGGGCGCCGCCAGCAGGTCGTCGCCCGAGGGAAGGACGCAGCCGCTCAGCCCAAGCAGCAGGGCCAGCAGTGCAGGCAGTATTCGGATTGCTTTCATTTTCGCTCCTGTTTCTGATTCCGGTATACATTTATACATTTTCAGTATAACACAAAATGCCCGTATTTGGTACTCCCATTTACAGAAATTTAACGCCCGCGGCAGGCCGGCAAAGCCCTTTATTGACAAATCCCTCCGTTGCAGGTATACTAAACCCATATGCGGGAGTGGCGGAATGGCAGACGCGCTGGATTTAGGTTCCAGTACTTCGGTGTGTGGGTTCAAGTCCCATCTCCCGTACCATCCGCCGCAAGCGCACAGCCGCCTGCGGCGGGTTTTTTTTTGACAGGCAGCCGCTCTGCCGCTTTTATTTTCGGGAGGAAAGGCAACCGTATGGAACAGAAAACCATTTACTGCCTGGGCGATTCCAACACCTTTGGCTATGACCCGCGCGGCATGCTGGGCGGCCGGTATCCCGCCGCCGACCGGTGGGTCGACCGCCTGAACGCCAGCAGCCGCTGGCGCCTGGTCAACGGCGGCCAGAACGGACAGCAGATTCCGCACACGCCGCCGGCCCTTGACCTGACGCGCCGCCAGCTGCGCGCCTGCCTGCCGCTGGACGGCATATGTATTCTGCTGGGCAGCAACGACCTGCTCTGCGGCGCGCTGCCCGAACAGGCCGCAGCCCGCATGGAGGCGCTGACCGGCGCGGTTCTGCCCTTTGCCGGGCGTGTGCTGGTGCTTGCGCCCCCTCCCTTTCAGCCGGGCGCATGGATTGAGGATGACCGCCTGATTGACCACAGCATCCGGCTGGCCGGCTGTTTTCAGTCGCTTGCCGCCGCCCGCGGGCTCGCCTTTGCCGATACGGGCGCGTGGGAGCTGCCGCTCGCGTTTGACGGCGTACACTTCACGCCCGAAGCCCACCGCCGCTTTGCCCTACGCGCCGCCGAGCTTTTTGCACAGGTCTTTCCTTAAAAAAACCGCTGTTTTCACAGCGGTTTTTTTTGATTCAGTTTTCCGCCGCCACTGCCCACAAATACAGGCCGGCCACCGTGGCATAGGGCGTATAACGCGCGTAATATCCCTCAAACTGCGCTTTGGAGAGCGCATCCAGCCCGTACAGGCGGCACATACCCCTGCGGATGCCCAAATCGTCATAGGCGAGCACATTCGGGCGCTGCAAAGAAAAAATCAGCAGCATTTCCGCCGTCCACCGGCCGACGCCGGGCAGCGCGGTCAGGGTTTGGATGATCTGTTCATCGGTTTTGTCCACAAGGCTGTGGATATCCAGCGCACCGCCTGCCGCCGCCTGCGCGGCGGACCGCATATACTGCACCTTCCTGCCGGAAAGGCCGCAGGCGCGCAGGCGTTCCTCCCCTGCCGCAAGCACATTGTCCGGCGTGACCTGCCCGACCGCATCACACAGCCGCGCCCACACGGTCGCCAGCGCCTTGGAGGAGATCTGCTGCCCTGCAATGGCGTTGATGAGCGCTTCAAACAGATCGGGCATCACCGCGCGCTCGATAGGGCCAATGCGTGCGATTGCCGCGCCCAGCACCGGATCGGCGGCGGAAAGTGCGTCGGTTTCGGTTTTTCCGTATTGAAAAATCGGCTGTTCCATACAAAAACCTCCTTGCGATGGAGAAAATGGAGAACGAAATACCTGCAAATGCGCAAAAAGCTGAGGGTGTGTACCTCAGCTTTTTCCGACAAGCTTCCTTATGCGTTTTTCTTGGCCTGCGCCTTCTGCTCAAAGCGCTCCCTGGCAACAACTGCGCGCTGATGCGTGCCCTCGCCAATCAGACCGGCCTCGTCATAGGCCGCTACCTTGAACGTAAAAATCTTGCCGTTCGGCGCAATCTCGGTCAGCTCGGTCTCCACGCGCACTTCCATGCCTGCGGGCGTGGCGGATACATGGCTGACGTTCACCAGCGTGCCGACCGTGGTCTTGCCCTCTTCCAGATAGGGCGCCACGCTGCCCGCCGCGGTGTTCTCGATCGCCGCGATCATCATCGGGGTTGCAAATACATTGACCAGACCGCTGCCGACATGCGCCGCGAGCTGCTCTTCGGTTACGGTGAATTTCTTTTCACCCTTGATGCCAACTTCCATTCTGTTTCCTCCCTGATTCAGATGGAGAAGAATGGAGCCGTGTGACTCTCCATTCTCCATTCTCAACTAATTTTTACTTTTTGGGGATGAGCTTTTCCTTGCCGCCCATATAAGGACGCAGCGGCACCGGAATGGCCACCGTGCCGTCCGCCTGCAGGTTGTTCTCCAGGAACGCGATCAGCATGCGCGGGGGCGCTACCACGGTGTTGTTGAGCGTGTGGGCAAAATACAGCTCCTTCGGGTTTTCCTTGCTGCGCACGCGGATGGCCAGACGGCGCGCCTGTGCATCGCCCAGATTGGAGCAGGAGCCGACCTCGAAATACTTCTTCTGGCGCGGCGACCATGCCTCTACGTCGCAGGACTTGACCTTGAGATCGGCCAGATCGCCCGAGCAGCACTCAAGCGTGCGCACCGGAATATCGAGCGAACGGAAGAAATCCACCGTGTTCTGCCACAGCTTATCGTACCACATCGGAGATTCCTCCGGCTTGCAGACGACGACCATCTCCTGCTTTTCAAACTGATGAATGCGGTATACGCCGCGCTCCTCAATGCCGTGCGCGCCGACTTCCTTGCGGAAGCAGGGCGAATAGCTGGTCAGCGTCTGCGGCAGGGTCTCCTCTTCGTTGATGGTGTCGATAAACTTGCCGATCATCGAATGCTCGGAAGTGCCGATCAGGTACAGGTCCTCGCCCTCGATCTTGTACATCATGTTTTCCATTTCCTTAAAGGACATAACGCCCTTTACCACATCGCCGTGAATCATAAACGGCGGGATGTAGTAGGTAAAGCCGCGGTCGATCATAAAATCGCGTGCGTAAGACAGGATGGACGAATGCAGCCGTGCAATATCGCCCTTCAGATAGTAGAAGCCGTTGCCCGAGGTGCGGCGCGCCGCATCCAGATCAATGCCGTCAAATGTTTCCATGATGTCCACATGATAGGGTACTTCGTACTCCGGTACGACCGGCTCGCCGAACTTTTCGATCTCCACATTCTCAGAATCGTCCTTGCCGATCGGCACCGAGGGGTCGATGATGTTCGGAATAATCATCATGCGGTTTTTGACTTCCTCGGCAAAAACCTTTTCATCCTCTTCCAGCTTTGCCATTTCATCCGCCATGGCCTTAACTTCCGCCTTGACCTGCTCGGCTTCGTCCTTCAGACCCTTAGCCATCAGGCCGCCGATCTCCTTGGACTTTTTGTTGCGCTGGGCGCGCAGCTCGTCGCAGCGGGTCTTGGCTGCGCGGAACTTGGCGTCAAAGTCGATGACTTCATCGACCAGCGGCAGCTTTTCATCCTGAAACTTCTTTTTGATGTTTTCCTTGACAACGTCCGGATTCTGTCGGACAAATTTGATATCCAGCATGGTTTTATTTCTCCTTTATTCGTTTATTCTTCTGTGTGCATTCCAGCGCTGCTCTGAGCGCTGAGCTGCTTTTTTGCGGCTTCAAACAGTTTATTGATGTCCGCGCCAAAACCGTCTTCGCTGTTTCCCAGCAGGCGGTCCTCCCCATAGGTCTGCACCAGCTCGTCAAATGCGGCGGCGGCCTCTGCGGTGTTTTCCGCGAGCAGCTGCGCATGAATCCGCGCCAGCAGCGCATAGGCGTCCCGCTCTTCGGCAAGGTCCTTGACGGCCGCAGGCAGACCCGCGCTGTCCGTATCCAGACCGGCGGCCAGCTCTTCCAGAATCTTCTGCTGTTCGTCCAGCTGCTGCTGCAAGGCTTCCATTTTCTGGGTAGCTCCCTGCGCGACGGTCTGCTGCTCGGTCAGCTTGTCGTTCAGCGTATCCAGCTGCCGTGCAGAACGCGCCTGCGCAACATAGCTGATTAAAATCAGCGCGATGGCGACGGAAAACAGCGCGACAATATAAAAGGTCAGCGTGGTGCGGCTGAGTTTTTTCTCCCGCTGTTCGGGGGATTTTTTCTGTTCATCCATTGCTTTCCCCCCTTTACACGCGCAGACCGCGCAGCGCTTCAATCAGGCGCTCCAAATCGTCTGCACCATAATACGTCAGCGCCAGTGTACCGCTTGTCTTTCCCTGCTGAATACCGACTTTGCGGCCCAGCACACTTTCCAGCTCTTTTTCGATTTCTGTAATATAATTGACCGAAAACTCTGGATTTTCCGGCGTTTTCTGCGGTTTTTTGTTCATTTTTTTGGCAAGCGCTTCGGCCTGGCGGACGGTCATTCCCTCCATCTGCCTGGCCGCGTCCACGCGCTTTTGCTGGTCGGAAACCGCCAGCACGGCGCGGGCGTGTCCGCCGGACAGTTTTCCTTCGGCCACCATGGTGCGCACCTCATCCGGCAGGGCCAGCAGGCGCAGCGCGTTGGCTACCGCCGGGCGCGATTTGACAACCCGCCGCGCAACTTCCTCCTGCGTCAGCCCGAAACGCTGCATCAGCGCCTCATAGCCTTCCGCTTCTTCAATGGGATTGAGGTCCTGCCGCTGTAAATTTTCAATCAGCGCCAGTTCCATGGTCTCGCCTTCGTCGGCCTTGAGCACCATGGCCGGAATGGTTTTCAGTCCGGCCTGACGGGCTGCCCGCCAGCGGCGCTCTCCTGCGATGATCTGGTAATAGCCCTCCCGCTCTGCCGGCCGCACGGTAATCGGCGTGATTACGCCGTGCAGCTGGATGCTCTCCGCCAGCTCGTCCAGCGCGTCCTGCGCAAAGGTCTTGCGCGGCTGGTCCGGATTGGGCTCAATTTTGGCAAGGGGAAGCTGGGTCACGCTGTCCAGAGCATCCGTACCGGCTGCCGCAGCGTCTCCGCCGAACAGATTGGATAATCCGCCGCCCAGGCCCTTTTTGGGTGCCGCCATATTATGTCCTCCCCTTTCCGCGTCCGTTCTTCTTTAATATTTCATCGGCAAGGGACAAATATGCCTCTGCACCGCGGCACATCCGGTCATAATCGGTGATCGGCTTGCCGTGGCTGGGCGCTTCGCTCAGACGCACGTTGCGCGGCACCACCGAGGAGAATACTTCGCCCGGAAAATGCTTTTTGACCTCTTCCACCACCTGAATGGACAGATTGGTGCGGCCGTCAAACATCGTCAGCAGCACGCCCTCCAGCTCCAGCGCCGGATTCATGGACTTTTTCACCATGCGCACCGTTACCATCAGCTGACTCAGGCCCTCCAGCGCGTAATATTCGCACTGAAGCGGCACCAGAAAACTATCCGCCGCGCACAGGCAATTAAGCGTCAACAATCCAAGCGAGGGCGGGCAGTCGATAAAAATATAATCATATTGGTCGCGCACCCTGTCCAGCACACTTTTCAGGCGATGCTCGCGGTCCTCCATCATAATCAAATCCAGTTCAGCGCCGGCCAGATTGACGTTTGCCCCAATCAAATCGACCCATTTCGTCGAAATGATGGCGCCTTCCACATTGGGCTGATCGGCTACAATCAAATCATAAATGGAGGTTTCCAGCGAACGCGGATCGACGCCAAAGCCCGATGTTGCGTTGCCCTGCGGGTCAAAATCACAGAGCAGCACCCGTTTGCCGCGTTCAAACAGCGCCGCGGCAAGGTTGATTGCGGTTGTTGTTTTGCCAACGCCGCCCTTTTGGTTGGCGAATGCAATTATTTTACCCATGGCCTTCTCCTGACTTCCCTCATTAGTTTGCTTTGCTTTATTATAGCACATTGCGCTGCAAAAGCAAACCCATTGTTTCACATGAAACATCGGCTATCGGTAAAAACGGTGTTTTCCACAAAAAAGGCCGCCCAAACGGGCGGCCTGTACTGCGCATTGTTTCATGTGAAACATTCAGGTACTGCGCGCATGCGGAATATTGATGGTCAGCGTCAGACCATCCTCGCTCTCCTGCTGGTCAATCGTCGCGCCGACACCGGCATCCACCATGACCCCAACCGCGCGGTTGAGCGTATTCAGGAAAAACCGCACGTCTTTAATCAGCCGTACCACCTTTCCCTCCTTTACCTTGGGCGCCTGCTTTTCTGCCAGCAGGGCGTCAATATACTGCTCGGTTCGGCTGACGTTCAAATCATGCTCAATGATGTAATGCGTTGCCAGCAGGCGGTCCTGCTCCTCTTCCAGCCGCAGCAGCGCGCGCGCGTGACGTTCGGTCAAATTGGCGCTGCGAATCAATTCCATATTCTGCGGCGAAAGACGCAGCAGCCGCAGCTTGTTCGCCACTGCGGACTGTGTTTTGCCCACCTTGCGCGCGGCCTCCTCCTGCGTCAGGCCATACTGCTCGATCAGCCGTTTAAAGCCGCCTGCTTCCTCAAAAAAATCCAAATCGCGCCGCTGCAAATTTTCCACCAATGCAATGGCCGAAGAATCCTGCGCATCCGCGGTAATTACCAGACAGGGCACTTCGGTCAGCCCTGCAACGCGGGCCGCGCGCAGGCGGCGCTCACCGGCCACCAATTCGTACCCGCCGGCAGCGGCGCGCCGCACCGTCAGCGGATTGAGCACGCCATATTGACGAATGCTTTCTGCAAGCTGCGCAATTGCCTCCGGATCAAAATACTTGCGCGGCTGATTGGGATTGCGTGTAATATCGCTGATGCGGATGCGGCGTAATGTACGGTCCTCTCTTCCCGAAACCAATGTTAATACCGACATCATGTTCGTTCCTCCTTAACTTCCGGCCCCTCCGGGGAAATCTCTGGATATCCTTCGGTAATAGATTACCATATTATTACATTTTGGCAAGGCAAATCGACCGCGTAATCTGCAAATATCGACCTGAATCTGTCATTTCCTACGCTATTTCTCACATTTCCTCACATTTTCGGACAAAAAATAACCCTTCGTAATTTCCATACAAAGGGTTACAAATTGTAATTTACTCACAGCGGATCGGTCTGTATTTTCTTAAACCGGCGGGGATATTTGTCCGGCGTATCCCCTGTCTTCTGCAAGCGGATGAGCACACGCTCCACCCCGTCGTGCGGCACGGTATAGCGCAGCAGCTCGGCGCAGGGCGCGCCCAATATGGCAAAGGCGTTTGCAGCCGAGCCGATTTCATCCAGGCAGTCCGCCGCCTTCATGGCATAAAAAGCGCCGCCGGTCCGCACCATGGGCAAAGCCAGCTCGCACAGCACGCGCAGTTCGGCCACCGCGCGGGATACGGCCGCGTCAAATGCGGCGCGGTGTTCCGCGGCAAATTCCTCCGCGCGGGCGTGGACCGCCGTGCAGTTTTTCAGCTCCAGCGCGGCGATGACCTCATTCAGAAAATCAATGCGCTTGCGCTGTGCGTCCAGCAGCGTAAACTGCACATCCGGACACAGAACGGCCAGCGGCAGCCCGGGAAAGCCCGCGCCCGTGCCCACGTCCAGCACCGTTTTTCCGGCTTCCAGATAGGGCGCCAGGGCGGCGCAGTCCAGAAAATGCCGCGTTACCACCTCACACGGCGCAGTGACGGCCGTCAGGTTCATCACCTTGTTCTTTTCCAGCAGCAAATCGGAAAAATACAATAATTTATCCACAGCCTGTGGAGAAAACGCAACGTTCAGTTCGCGCAGACCGCTTTCCAGCAGTTCCCACTCTGTCATCAGAACACCCCTCTCTGTATTGGAAAATTAATCATGTATAATGGAACGGAGCAAAGCCTTCATCTTCCATTCTCAATTTTTGTATTGATATAGATCATCAGTGCCGTAATATCTGCCGGCGATACGCCCGAAATACGGGCCGCCTGCCCAAAATTCAGCGGCTTTACCGCATCCAGTTTTTGCCGCGCTTCCAGCCGCAGCGAATCAATCTGCGCATACTCCAGATCGGGCGGCAGCGGGCGGCTTTGCAGCTTGCGGTACTGCTCCACATCCTTTTCCTGCCGGCTGATGTAACCGGCGTATTTGACGCGGATCTCCACCTGCTCCCGAATGACGGCCGGCAGCGCCGGACGCTCGGGGTCGAACGGCGCCAGCGCCGCATAGCTGAGTTCGGGACGGCGCAGCAGGTCGATCAGCTTGCAGCCTGCCTTGACGGGCGCGCTGTTCTGTCCGGCCAAAAACCCGTTCAGCGCATCGGACGGCGCAACGCCGACCGCAGCCACGCGGTCGATCTCCGCCTGCACGGCGGCATATTTGGCGCGCACGCGCTCCCCTCTTTCCGGCGGATTGAGGCCGATGCGCACACCGATGGGCACCAGCCGTTCGTCCGCGTTATCCTGCCGCAGCAGCAGGCGGTATTCGGAGCGCGAAGTCATCATGCGGTAGGGCTCGTTTGTGCCGCGCGTCACCAAATCGTCAATCAGTGTGCCGATATAGCCGTCCGCACGGTCCAAAATCAGCGGTTCCTCGCCCTTGATGGCAAGCGCCGCGTTGACGCCGGCAACCAGGCCCTGCGCCGCCGCCTCTTCATAGCCGGAAGAGCCGCAGAACTGCCCCGCTCCATACAGGCCGCGCACCTTTTTGGTTTCCAGCGTCGGCCGCAGCTCCAGCGGGTCCACGCAATCATATTCAATCGCATAGGCCGGACGCATGATTTCCGCATGCTCCAGCCCTGTTACCGTGTGCAGCATGGCGCGCTGCACGTCAAACGGCATGGAGGAGGAAAATCCCTGCACATAAATTTCTTCGGTATCCAGGCCCATCGGCTCCAAAAAGAGCTGATGCCGCGGCTTATCCGCAAACCGCACCACCTTATCCTCAATGGAAGGACAATAGCGCGGGCCAACGCCGTCAATCTGTCCGCCGAACAGCGGCGAACGGTCCAGATTGGCGCGGATGAGCGCATGCGTCTGGGCCGTGGTATAGGTCAGGTGGCAGACCGCGCGGTTTTCGGGCGGCCGCTCGGTTTCAAACGAAAACGGAATGATCTCCTCTTCCCCGCGCTGCTCCTCCAGGCCGGAAAAATCAATGGAGCGGCGGTGGATGCGCGGCGGCGTACCCGTTTTAAAGCGCTGCAGCCGCAGGCCGAGGGCGCGCAGGCTTTCGGTCAGCGGTTTTGCCGCGGCCATGCCGTCCGGTCCGCTTTCGCGCATATAGTCGCCAATAATGATGCGGCCGCCGAGAAAGGTGCCCGTGGCCACAATCGCGGCCTTGACCGGATGCCGCGCGCCAATTGCGGTGACGACTGCGCTGACCGCGCCGTTCTCCGCTTGCACAGCGACGATTTCATCCTGCATCAGCTGCACGCCCGGCTGTTTTTCCAGCGCGTGCTTCATATACGTCCGGTAGCGGACGCGGTCGGCCTGCGCGCGCAGCGAATGCACCGCCGGTCCCTTGCCGCGGTTGAGCATCCGGTACTGGATGCAGGCGGCGTCTGCCGCACGGGCCATTTCGCCGCCCAGCGCGTCAATCTCCCGCACCAGATGGCCCTTGGCCGTGCCGCCGATTGCCGGATTGCACGGCATATTGCCAACCGCGTCCAGATTGATGGAAAAACAGGCCGTTTTCATGCCCAGCCGCGCGGCGGCCAGCGCAGCTTCAATGCCCGCATGGCCGGCGCCGATTACGGCAACGTCAAACGGTTCGGAATCAAAAACCATAGGGGAAAATCCTCACTTTCTCAAGCAGCAGCCCCAAAGAAAACAAAATAAAACAAGGGAAAACGTATTTTTTCCCTGTGATATCCTGTTGAAAACCCTGTGGAAACTCTGGATAACTTTCATTTCTTGCACAAAATATAATAACTAATCGTACTATTATGAATCAATATTACAATCAGGATTTTTCAAAATCAAAAAAGGGCCGCTGCGCGCGGCAAGCGGCCCTCTGGCGGAATCGGATCTTTATTTGCCGACGCAGAAATCGCTGAAAATACGGGTTACAACCGCTTCCGTCACGGTTTCGCCGGTGATTTCGCCCAAAGCGGCGATGGCGCCTTCGGCGTCCATCACAACGGCGTCCGGCGTCATGCCGGAAGTGGCGGCATACAGCGCGGCCTCGCACCGTTCGGCGGCGCGGGCAAGCGCCGCGGCCTGGCGGGCGTTGGTAATCAGCGCGCCGTCCAGCGCGCCGTCTTCCAGCCCAATCAGACGGGGCAGCAGCGTCAGCAGACGGTCCATCCCCTCCCCTGTTTTGGCGGAGATGGGCACAATATGCAGAAAATGTTTTTTGAGCAGCTTTTCGTCCAGCACACGCGGCAGATCATCTTTATTGATGATTGCAACCGCGCGGTGGCCTGCCGAACGGGCCAGGACGAGCATATCGTCCTCATTGAGCGGCTGAGAGCCGTCAAACACGGCCAGAATGAGCGAGCAGGCCGAGGCTTCGGCCATCGCGCGGTCAATACCGGCCTGTTCAACCGGATCGTTGGTATCGCGCAGACCGGCGGTGTCGGTCACGCGCAGCAAAAGCTGGCCGACCTTGACGTTTTCCTCAATCAAATCGCGCGTCGTGCCCGGAATGTTGGTAACGATTGCGCGCTCACGCCCCAGAAGGGTATTGAGCAAGGTCGATTTTCCGGCGTTGGGCCGGCCCAGAATGACGCACGGCACGCCTTCCCGCAGAATGCGGCCGCGCTCATAGCTTTCGGCCATGGCATACAGGCGGCTGGTGGTGCGGTGCAGCAAAGCGGCTGCATCGTCAAACAGCACGGGGTCGATATCCTCGTCCGGAAAATCGACGACCGCATGGAAATGCGCCACCATGCCGATCAGCTCGTCGCGCATCTGCTGCACGGGCGAGCCGACCGCACCCATCACCTGCGCCGCCGCGTTGCGCGCGGCTTCCGCCGTGCGGGCGGTAATCAAATCGTGTACCGCCTCGGCTTCGGACAGGCCCATCTTTCCGTTGAGGAAAGCCCTGCGGGTGAACTCCCCCGCTTCGGCCTGCCGGACGCCCTGGCTGAACAGCGCTTCCAGCCCCTGCGTCAGCACAGCGGTCGAGCCATGGCACTGCAGTTCGGCCATGGGCTCGCCCGTATAGGTGTGCGGCGCACGCAGCACAACCGCATAGCAGCAGTCAATCATTCTGCCCATTGCATCATGCAGCGTACCGTAAACCAGTTTCTGCGTGGGCGCTTCGGACATGCTTTTGCCGTTCTTCGCACGAAAAACAGCGCAAACCGCTTCAATCGCCCGTTCACCCGATACCCGTATCAAACCGATTGGTCCGCCTGCGGAACAAATTGCGGCAATGGTATCGTTCATTTGCGGTCCCTCCGGCAATCAGTGGTGGGAGCGGGAGCTGTTATCCGGCGCGATGACAACACGGCGGCCGGGCTCGGTTCCGGTGGAATAGGTGGTAACGCCGTTAAAATCCTGCAATGCGGCATGGATGATGCGGCGCTCGTAGGGATTCATCGGTTCCAGCGTCATCGAGCGGTGCGCCTTAACCACCTTCATCGCCATTTTGCGCGCCAGGCGCTCCAGGCTTTCCGCGCGCTTTTCGCGGTAGTTTTCGGTATCCACCGAAAGGCGGACATGCTCTTCCAGCGCATTGTTCAGCACCAGCGAGCCAAGATACTGAATCGCATCCAGCGTATCGCCGCGGCGGCCGATGACCGGACCCATATCCGGACCGGAAATCTCCAGCCGGAGCTGGTCGCAGTCCACCTGCGGCAGCGTGGAAACCGTTCCTTCAATGCCCATCTTTTCCAGCAGGCCGGTGATGAAATCGGTCGCCAGCTTTTCCGCCTGCTGCATACCGGCTTCAGAAACCGGAATCAGCTCGCGCTCCTTGGGTACGGAAGGCGTGATGGGGCGCTCCTCACGCGGGCGGCGCTCCCTGCGGGGACGGCGCTCACGGCGCGGGCGCTCGCTCTCGCTCTTTTCGGGCACAAAATTTTTGGGCGCCGCTTTGACCAGACGCGGGGTGTCGTCGTCGGTCGTAATCGACAGTTTTGCCGGCTTGTCCTTCTTTTTCGGACGTTCCTCGCGCCGGGGCTTTTCAGCCGGCGCATCCGGCGTCTGCGGTGCGGCGGGGGCCGGTTTTTCCGGTTCGGCCGGCATTTCCGGCGCGTCAGGCGCTTCATAGGTCACGCGCACGCGCGCGGGCGTGGCACCGATGCCCAGAAAACCCTTGCGGCCGTTGTCCAGCACCTCAACAGAAACATCGTCGCGGTCCATGCCGAGCTGCTTGAGCGCGTTTTCTATCGCGGCATCACGGGTTTCGCCCGTCGCTTCGAGAAATTTCTGCATACTTATTTATCCCCCTTTTTGCCCTTTGCCTGCTGCGCCTGTTTGGCCTGCTCAATCTGCGCCGCACGGTGGGCAGCGCGCTTGGCTTCCTTTTCCGCCGCAATGCGGGCCTCTTCTTCCGCAGCCTGCTTTTCCTGCTTGCCGCGGATTACCTTAGTCAGTACGATATCCTGAATGCAGGTGAACACGTTGTTGAAAATCCAGTAAATGCCGATTGCGCCCGGCAGAATAAAGCCGAAATAAACCGACATCAGCGGCATCAGAATATTCAGCATCTTCATCTGACCGGCAGCAGCGCCCGGCGTGCCCTGCATTTTCTGCATGAC
The DNA here is from genome assembly GCF_050946325.1 of Agathobaculum sp. Classification (GTDB taxonomy): domain Bacteria; phylum Bacillota; class Clostridia; order Oscillospirales; family Butyricicoccaceae; genus Agathobaculum. Next base: position 24,229 of record NZ_JBMNUP010000008.1, read on the forward strand.
ATAGCTGGAAAGATACGCGGTAACACCGGAAAGAATCGGAATCAGCCAGATGATGCTGGGGTCCTTGATGGACGGCACCTGCGCCAGGTTCAGGCCGAAAAAGCTGAAATCAATGTTGAGCAGCTCGCCCATGCCGTCGGTGATTTTGGTAATCGTCTCTGGCCAGACGCCGCCGTTTTCACTGAAAATCTGGCCCAGTTTTTCCGCAATGGTGATCTGGCCGTAATAACCGGCGGTCGCCACATCCACGCCGACAACGGTGCCCAGACGGGCAACCACTTCGTCGCCAAAGCCCATCATGAACTTGAGCGGCTGCTGTACGGCATAGTACAGGCCCATCATAATCGGCAGCGGGATAAACTGCGGCAGGCAGCCGCTCATCGGGCTGACGCCGTGCTTGTCATACAGCTTCTGAATTTCTTCGTTGAGCTTCATGCGGTTGTTCGCATATTTTTTCTGAAGCTGCTGCATTTCGTTGTTCATTGCGGTCATGGCAAGCATGCTCTTCTTGCCCTTGATCGCCAGCGGAATACAAACCAGCTTCACTGCCAGCGCAAACAGGATAACGGCAAAACCATAGGATTTTACCGCCTTGAAAATGGCCAGCAAAATCAGACCCAGCGGCCTGACGATGAGTAATCCAAATATGTCTCCCATAATTCCTCCAACATTAAAATGAACCTTCCGGGGCAAAATACCCGCAGAAGGAGCCGCTTTGCTCAGCAAAGCCCCTTTTTCACAAAATAAAAATCCGCCTTTCCGGCAAAACGCCGTTTACGGCACCGGATCATACGGCCCCCTCTTGCTGAAAGGATGGCAGCGGCAGATACGCTTGAGCGCAAGCCAGCCCCCTTTGAGCGCGCCGTATTTTTCAATTGCCTCTATGGCATACTGCGAACAGGTTGGGATATACCTGCAGCAGGGCGGTTTAAACGGAGAAATATGCCGGCGGTAAAACCGGATTGCCGCCAGCAAAAACCGTTTCATGATTGTGCTGCCGCCGCTTTGTTTTCCTGCAAAGCCCGCAGCAGCGATTTTTCAATTTGCTGATAATCGGCGCCCACCGCGCGGCTCCGCGCGACAAGCACCAGGTCGACGCCGGTTGCAAACTCCTGCTCGTGCAGGCGGTAAGCCTCCCGCAGCAGACGTTTGACGCGGTTGCGCTGCACCGCGTTGCCCAGTTTTGCGCCGACGGTCAGTCCCAGCCGGTTATAGCCCAGGCGGTTCTTGCGGCAATACAGCACAAGATGCCTGTTGCCGGAGGATACGCCCCTGTAATACAAACGGCGGAACTCATGGTTTTCCTTTAAGGATACAGTGTTTTTCATTTGCAACCTCCCGTTTTTTCGATGCCCATGAAAAAACGGACGCTCTTTGCATCCAGTCAAACTGCAAAGCCGGCCGCGCGCATTATCTGTCCGGTCCGCACGGCCCAAAATCTTTTTTTCCGGTTTTCTGCACGCCGGAAGAAGGAAAACCTCCGTCCATGTACAGAAAAAAACGAGCCGCAGAAGGGCGGCTCGTTACAGTCTTTCGCGCCGCTGGCGCGTATTCAGCAGAAAACAATCGTTTTCCTTCCGGAAGAACCTTTGCGTTCTTTCCCCTGCCTTTTATCAGGCGGACAGCTTTGCGCGGCCCTTTGCGCGGCGGCGAGCCAGCACCTTACGGCCGTTTGCCGTGCGCATGCGCTTGCGGAAGCCGTGCTCCATGGAGCGCTGACGCTTCTTGGGCTGATACGTTCTCTTCATTCTTCGTGCACCTCCCTGTTCTTTCAAAATTACGGATGGGCACCGGCATAGGTCCGGCATGGAGCGGGCGTATGCCGCTGCCTGTCCGCATAATAGGATACGTTAATTATTATCGTATAAAAGCGGCCAAATGTCAAGTTTTTTTTGACTTTTCAACATCTTGGGGCACTATCACAAAATAGCACAATAATTTGGGGAATACCAAAGGGATGGGATTTGTTTTATCAACAATTTGCGTTGAATCTGTGGATAACTTATGCTATTATTATACTGTATTCATATCGACAGGAGGCAACAAATGGCCAACAATATATTGGAAATGGCGCTTGAATATCTTGAGCGCGATTTTCCGCCGTCGAGCCTTTCGGCGTGGTTCGACGATGTTACGGTTGTTTCCTTATCGGACAACCGTTTGATTTTGCACTCTCCCGTGCAGTTTAAAAAAGAATTTATCGAGCAGAAATTCGTGGAGCCGCTGCAAAACGTGCTGCACGAACTGACGGGCGATCCGATCGCTGTTGTGGTGGTAACGGGCGAATATTCCTCGCCCACCGCATCCAGCTCGCCGTATGATGACTATACGTTTGAGCGCTTTATCGTCGGTTCCAGCAACAAATTTGCGCACGCGGCCGCCATTGCCGTGGCCAATAATCCGGCAGAGACCTATAACCCGCTGTTTATCTACGGCCAGTCCGGCTTGGGCAAAACCCACCTGATGTACGCAATTGCCAACGTCATCCGCAAAACCCATCCGGAATACCGCATCATTTACGTCAAGGGCGAAGATTTTACCAATGAGCTGGTCACGGCCATCCAGGAAGGCAACGTGCAGAATTTCCGCACCAAATACCGCATGGCCGATCTGCTCTTGCTGGACGACGTGCAGTTTATCGCCGGCAAGGAGCGCACGCAGGAAGAATTTTTCCATACCTTCAACGCGCTGTATGAAGCCCAGCGCCAGATTGTTCTGACATCCGACCGGCCGCCCAAGGAGATCAACACCCTGGAAGACCGCATGAAAACCCGTTTTGAATGGGGTCTGCTGGCCGATATTCAGCCGCCGGATTTTGAAACCCGCATCGCCATCATTCGGGACAAGGCCATCAAAATGGGCGTTTCGCTGCCGGACGAGGTTTCCACTTACATTGCAGAAAACATCCAGGCCAATATCCGGCAGCTCGAGGGCGCGGTCAAAAAAATCAAAGCCATGCACGAACTGGTCGGCGAACAGATTGACGTTGGTCTGGCCCAGCGTGCGATTGACGCGCTCAAAATCGAAAATCCCAACTTAAACCCGACGCCCGAGCGCATTATGGAGGCCGTCGCCAATTATTTTTACATTCCGGTTGAGCAGATGATTTCGCAGAACCGCTCCAAGGACGTCGCTTATCCCCGGCAGATGGCCATGTACATGATCCGTCAAGAGCTGGAATATTCTTTTCCGGATATCGCCAAAATCTTCAAGCGCGACCATACCACCGTCATGCACGCCTGCAACAAAATTGAGGAAGAGCGCAAAAACACCCGGGAAACCGAAGACGTCATCAAAAAGCTGCATAACAACATCCGCGGCGAATAATTTTTATCCCCAGTTCCCTGTGGATTGCACAGCGTTTTGCCTGTGCATAAAAATCCAGGCCGCCAAAGCTGTGTAAACAGAAATTTCTGTCCACAGCCTGCTGTGTACGTCATTTCCCGCGCTATATCTGGCGCAAATCCACTTTTGCACAATTTCCCCAGCCTCTACTACTACGACGAAATCCTTTCCTGTATATACAGAGAAAATCCGAGAAAGAAGGACAACCGATGAAATTCTCCTGTGAAAAAGAAACGCTGCTCAGCCTGATCGGCACAGCTTCGCGTGCTGTCACCGGAAAAAGCGCGATGCCGCTGCTCGAAGGTCTGCTGATACAGGCCGAAGAAAACACGCTGACGCTGACCGGATACGACCTTTCCATGGGCATCCGCACAGCAGCCGAAGTAAACGTCATCGAACCCGGCTCCGCCGTACTCAACGCCCGCCTGTTTTACGATATTGTGCGCAAACTGCCGCAGGACGTTATCTATCTGGAATGCAATGACAATTTGCAGACCACCATCAAATGCGGCCGTGCGGTATTCAACCTCATCGCCACCGAGGCGGACGAATATCCGGCCCTGGCCGAAGTATCGGGAGAAACCGGTTTTTCGCTGCCGCAGGCCATGCTCAAAAGCATGATTGCGCAGACCATTTTCTCCGTGTCGGACAATGAATCCAAGCCGATTCACACGGGCTGCCTGTTTGAGCTGGAAGGCAGCCGCCTGAACGTTGTGGCAGTGGACGGCTACCGTCTGTCCGTGCGCCGCGAAACCGTTGAGGGCATTTCCGGGGACATGAAATTCGTTGTGCCCGGCTCTTCTCTGCGCGAAATTGAGCGCATTTTAACCGAAGAGGACGGAGAAGTGGAAATCTGTCCGGATAAAAAGAACATTCTGTTCCGCATCGGCCAGACCACGCTGATTACCCGCCTGATCGACGGAGAGTTTCTCAATTACCGCGCTGCCATTCCGGCGGAGTTTGAGCATGTCGTCACCGCTGACCGGCACGAGCTCATCACCTGCATTGAGCGCGTGTCGCTCATCGTATCGGAAAAGCTGAAAAACCCCGTCCGCCTGCATTTTGACGGCTCTTATGTGCAGATGTCCTGCATCACGGCCGTGGGCAAGAGTTATGACGAATGCAGCTTTGACGGCTCGATCGACGATCTGGAAATCGGCTTTAACAACCGCTACATGCTGGACGCGCTGCGCGCGGCCGGAGACGATACGGTAAAAGTGCAGCTCAAGGGGCCGCTCAACCCGATGGTTATTTCCCCGCTGGAGGGCGACCGCTATACCTATCTTGTGCTGCCTGTGAGGTTAAAAGCCAATGACTGACATCGCGATCACGGGCGAGTTTATCAAGCTGGACGCCCTTTTGAAGTTTGCAAATCTGGTCAGCTCCGGCGGGGAAGCCAAAATCCGCATTGGAGAAGGGGAAGTGCTGGTAAACGGCGCGCCCTGCGTTCTGCGCGGCAAAAAGCTCCGGCAGGGCGATACGGTGACGCTGGACGGGCAGACCGTCCGCATTGTTTTGGAATGAAGGAGGCTTTCCTCTCTTGAAAATCTGCTATGAAAAGGACGAGGCGCTGCTGCGCCGCTTTTATCAAACCATGTATCCGCTGCTGCCGCTCTATCAGGCCCGCCGGAAGCGCCTGCTTTCCACGCTGGGCATCATTTGCGCGGTGCTGGCCGCAGCGTACTTTTTCACTTACTTTATCCTGTTTCTCATCGGCGCGATTGCGGTGGCCGTGCTGCTGGTTGTCAACGCCGTGCAGAAAATCAGCGATAAGACCATCGACCGCGTGGTGGAATTCAACCGCAAAGAATACGGCGAGGACGCCGTTTCCATCGTGGTGGAGTGCAAAAAGGACAAAATCACGGCCGGCCGGCAACGTTCGGACGCCGAGGATTATGTGGAATACGGCGAACTGACCGATATTCTGTATGATGATACGCTGTTTTGCATGGTAACAAAGGAAAACGCCTATTATTTCCCGATTTCCGCCATTCCGGAAGGGAAAGACGCGCTGATTGCATTCCTTCAGGAGAAAAATCCTGCGATTCAGGTGAAAGCGCTTTGAAAATCAACACACTGCATCTGCAAAATTTCCGGAACTATGTGGATGAAACCTTTGCGCTGCATCCGGCGGTCAACCTGATCTGCGGGGAAAACGGGCAGGGCAAGACCAATCTGCTGGAAGCCGCGGCCGCCTGTTCGACCATGCGGCTGTTCCGCACGGCCCAGAAGCGGGAAGGACTACGCTTTGGGCAAGACCATGCGTTTATTCAGGCCGAATTTGAGGCAAAAGAGCGGGATTTTTCGCTTGAAATGCGTTTTTCCCGCACAAAACCGCTGGAAATCTATAAAAACGGCGTCCGGCAGAAACGGCAGGCCGATATTCAGGGCCTGCTGAAAACCGTGCTGTTCTGTCCGGACGATCTGCTGCTGGTGCGGCAGGGCGCGGGCGCGCGGCGTCGCTTTCTGGATACCGCGCTGTGCCAGCTCCGGCCGTATTATGCGCGCTATCTGGAAGAATATAACCGCCTGCACGAGCATAAGACCCGTATTTTGCGGGACAGCGAGCAAAAACCCTCCCTGCTTTCCATGTGGGAGGATTTTTCGCTGCGTATGGCGCATTTGGGCGCGCAGATCATCCGGTATCGGGCGTATTATTGCAG
>NZ_JBMNUP010000009.1:0-29752 GCF_050946325.1 Agathobaculum sp.
GTTTACCGGATTGACCGCCGCTACGCCGTCCAGCTTAACACCGGTCTTGTCCTTGTTCAGCTCGGTACGCTCAAAATCCGATTTGCGCGCAGCCTCTTCGCGATAGGCACGGATTTCTGCAATATTCGTCAGTTTTTCCGCCCACTGTTCTACCATCGGATGCTCGGGCGAAATGACCATATAGGTCGCGCCGAACAGCGTATCCGGACGGGTGGTATAGACGGTCAGCACATCGCCGGTCGTGGTTTTGAAGTCAACTTCTGCACCGGTCGAACGGCCAATCCAGTTTTTCTGCTGAATCTTGACCCGCTCAATATAGTCTACATCCTCCAGGTCGTCAATCAGGCGCTGGGCGTATTTGGTGATGCCCAGCATCCACTGGCTCTTGGTCTTATGCACAACCTCGCTGCCGCAGCGCTCACATACGCCGTTGACAACCTCTTCATTGGCCAGCACGCATTTGCAGGAGGTACACCAGTTGACGTTCATTTCCTTTTTATACGCCAGTCCCTTTTTAAAGAGCTGCAGGAAAATCCACTGCGTCCACTTGTAGTAATTCGGGTCGGTGGTGTTAATCTCCCGCGACCAGTCGAACGACAGCCCCAGGCTTTTCAGCTGGCTCTTAAAGCGCGCAATATTCTTCTTTGTAACCTCGGCCGGATGGACATGGTTTTTGATGGCATAGTTCTCCGTCGGCAGACCGAACGCATCCCACCCCATCGGATACAGGACATTATAACCCTGCATGCGCTTTTTACGCGCTACAATATCCAGCGCGGTGTACGAGCGCGGATGGCCAACGTGCAGGCCCTGTCCGGACGGATACGGGAACTCAACCAGCGCATAAAACTTCTCCTTATCGCCGCCCTGCTCGGCTTCAAAGCAATGCGCCTCGTCCCAAATGTCCTGCCACTTCTTTTCTACTTGCTTATGTTCGTACTTCAACGGTGTTTCCCCCTAAAGTGAATAGTTTATTTCAAGCACGGCAACGCGGCGGAACGCCATTGGCGGCCGCCGCATCCCCGTTTTATGCTTCTTCCAGGCCCAATTCAGCCAGCGGCACCGGCGTACCGTCTTTCCACAAATTCTCCAGGTTATAGAACTTGCGGGCTTCCGGCATAAATACATGCACCAGCACACAGCCATAGTCCAGCAGCACCCACTGGTTGGATTCATATCCTTCCGTATGGTGAACCAGCGTTTCATGGTCATACTTGAGCCGCCATTCAACATTATCTGCCAGCGCTCTCACCTGGGTGGTAGAGGTTGCCGAGCAAATGACAAAGTACTCTGTCAGTTCGGTCAGGCGCTCCACATGCAGCACCTCAAGCTGCTGTGCTTTCTTTTCCTGCAGCGCCTCACAAATCGCTTTTACCGTCTGTTTTGCAGTCAATGCACTAACTCCTTTGTTCTTTCATTAAGCTTCCGGATCGATCGAGCTGTCTCCCCCTGGTGTTACAGGCTCAACCGGCGTTTCCGGCTGGCTCGGTTCGGGGGAAACGGTCTCTCCCGTTCCCGGGTCTGTCGTACCTGGGTCTGTTGTGCCGGGGTCGGTTTCGCCCGGATCGGTTATTCCCGTATCCGGCTCGCTGCCGTCCGGATTTTCCGGTTCCGTCGTACCGCCGGTTCCTTCCGGGTCCGTGTTTCCGTCGGACGGCTCCTGTGTCTCGCCGTCATCTGACGGAAGGGTAGTATCGCCCCAAACGTCATCATCCGAATCTACCCAGCCGCCCGAGCCGCTCTCCGGTCCGCTGACCATATCAAGCGTCTCAATCGGCTTTTCATACGGATTAAAATACTGATTGACCAGTTTGAGCGTATCGTCATAATACGGGAAGAAGAACGAATATTGGTTCGGGTCGCTTCCCGCATAGCTCATTGCGCCATAGCCGGGCAGGGTAAAGAACTGAATGTTCTCATTTTTAATATTAATGGCCTGCATGCCCATCCACAGAATCTGCCCTGCGGTAAGATCTGTCTTGACATTATCAAACACTGCGCTTGCAAGGCTCTTGATTTTGGGGGCATTTTTCAGCTGAAATACTTCTTTGGCAAGCGCTTTCAGGAATTTCTGCTGATTTTCCACACGTCCCTGGTCGCCGTTGGGGTACTGCATGGAATAATCATTATTATGCCGCCAGCGCAAAAATTCAACCGTCTCCTTGCCCGTCAGGTGCTGCATACCGGCATACAAATCGATATGCAGGTTCTGCGAAGGGTCGTCATACTGCATCCGGAAAGGAATCTCATAATCAATCCCGCCGATTGCATCCACAATTGCGGCGATGCCGTCAAAATTGACGATCACATATTTATCCGGCCGGAAGCCCACCAGACGTTCAATCTCCGTCTTGGTCTGCTCAATTCCTTTTTTCATCCCGTAGGCCGCGTTGATTTTCCGGCTTGCGCCGCTCAGCCCGTTGTTGCACATGGTATCGCGCGGAATATTCATAATATTGATGGTTTTTTTCTTGGTATCCATCGTCGCAACCATCAGTGCATCCGTGCGCGTCTGGTCTTCGTCCACCGCGCCGACAACGAAAGTAAACACATCATCCACGCGCTGGCCGGAATTGAGCAGACTGTCCACATCCACTTTGTCCCCGTTTTCCTTATCAACGATTGTCGGATCATTTTTTATCTCAGGCGGACGGACCAGCATCCATGCCGCGCCGGCGCATACCGCTGCAAGCAGCGCCACCACCACGACTGATACGATCGCAATCCGTTTCCGCTTCTGCTTTTTGGTTAACGGCTGTTTGGCCTTGCCGCCTTTTTTGCCGGACGGCTTGGGCGCTTTCGGCGCCGTCGGCGTCGCCGGCTGCACGGGGCGCTCATACCGCTCCTCCATGCGTGTGACGCGGCGTTTTTTACCGCTGTGTCCTCCGCTTCCTCCAAAGAGTTTCAAAAAAATCCTGCCTCCAGTATCAGTCCTTATCCTCCCGCCAACGGACGCCCTGCCGGGCCATATCGTTATAAGCGCCAATCGTATCGCTGTGAATCAGCTTGCCGCGCGCAATCAGGTCGCACAGCGTCTGATCGTAGCAATAAAGCAGCGCCTTGTCGATATCCTCCCGCGCCAGTTCGCGCGCCTTGTCCACGCCGGGAAAATCGCGTGTTTCTTCAATGTAATCCGCCAGATAAAGTATCTTGTCGAGCAGTGTCATGCCGTATTTGCCTGTTGTATGGCAGGAAATCGCCGTGCAGACGTCCTCAGGCGCGCCGTATTCACTCCGCGCAATGGCCGCCGCAGTCTTCCCATGCAGCATTTTGGGCTCGTTTTTTTCGACGTTACAGATTATTATACCGTATTTCTCACATAAATTCAACTGTTCTTCTCTAGAAAGATGCTTTGTGATGTCATGCAATATTGCGGCAAACGCAGCCTTTTCCTCATCGCCGCCAAACCGCCTGGCCAGCATTTTTGCCGCCCGTTCGCAGCCGAGCGTATGCGCATAGCGATAGCCATGCAGTCTTGACAGAATACCCTTTCTCATTTCATCATTGCACAACATATTTTTTACCCGCCTTTCTGTCTATATCGTATATTGTCAAAAACCGTAAAGGTGTTTTCGCTCGATATAATCTGCGACCGCGGGAGCGGTATAGCGGCGCAGATCGCCGCCATGCCGCAATTCGGTCGATGAAATAGTCAGGCTGCCGCCCTGCACCAGTTCAATTTTGGCGCGCAGCGACTGACGGAGATGCTCCGTCTTTTTGCGGATAGCGCCCCAGTCTTCCTGCTCACGGGCACACACGGCCAGCGTACACAACCGCGCGATCTCATCCGGCGCGCGCCAGATCCGGTCGAACGAAAGCAGCATATCCGTTCCAACGATCAGGTAAAGGCCGTCCTCGCCGCGCTGGCGCAGTGCGTGCAGCGTATCGACCGTATAGCTGGCTCCGCCGCGGTCAATCTCCAGCGTATCCAGCGTAGCCCAGTCCTCACCCGCAATCATCTGCCGCACCATTTCGCAGCGATCGGCTGCCGTGGCGGTATCCTCCGGCAGCGCCTTGTGCGGCGGGATATTGGTCGGAATAAACAGAACGCGGTCCAGCCCCAGCGCCTTTCTGGCCAGGCGGGCAGCATGCATGTGCCCATTATGCGGCGGATTAAAGGTGCCGCCCAATATGCCTGTTTTCATTTTACCAGCACGATCTTTCTCTTATCCTTGTCCCGCGCCGGACGATACAGCACAAATTTGGAACCGATGCACTGCACAGGCTCTGCGCCGCTTGCCTCGCACAGCGCTTCAGAAACCGTGCGCGGCGTCAGCATGGCGCTTTCCAGCACTTTGCCCTTGACCAGCTCGTGCGCGTCCAACAGCTCGTCAAGCTGGCGCTCAACCGCGTCGGTGACACCCTCCTTGCCGATAATCAGCGTATCCGATAGTGTATTTGCCAATGCGCGCAGCTGTGCGCGCTGTTTGGTAGTCAGCATAATGTTTCTCCTTATTTCTGATATTGCGCGCCTTACAGCCGCTTTTCCAGTTCTGCCCGCAGCGCACGCAAGGCGCGGCCGCGGTGGGAAATCTCATTTTTCACTTCGCCCGGCAATTCGCCAAACGTGCAGCCGTATGCGGGCACATAAAACAGCGGGTCATATCCAAAACCGCCCGCGCCGCGGCTCTCGCAGAGCAGCTCGCCTTCGCATTCGCCGCGCACGGCAATCGTCTCACCGTCCGGCAGAATGCAGCAAATCGCGCACACAAACCGGCATGCGCGGTCGGTCCGTCCCTGCATGTTTTTCAGCAGGAAGGCGTTGCGGTCCTGATCGGTTCCTTCGCAGTACCGTGCAGAATACACGCCCGGCGCACCGTTCAGCGCGTCCACGCACAGGCCGGAATCATCCGCAATTGCCGGCAGGCCGGTGCATTCTGCCGCGCTTTTCGCCTTGATTAAGGCGTTTTCTGCAAAGGTTGCGCCGTCCTCAGCCGGTTCGGGTGCATCCGCGGGCAGGCGAACCACCTCAATCCCCAATTCGCCCAGTATCGCCGCCATTTCGGCCATTTTCTTTTCATTGTGGGAAGCAAGCACAAACTGCATTACAGGCTTTCCCCCATCACTTTACTCTGCGCCCGGCACAGCCGCGCGCAGCCGCGTTTGCCCAGGCCGAGCAGCCGTTTCAGCTCCGCTTCCGTAAACGGGCGGCCTTCCCCTGTGCCCTGCACCTCGATAAACTCGCCCTTGGAGGTCATAACGACATTGCAGTCCACAATCGCGCGGCTGTCTTCCGCGTAGTTCAGGTCCAGCACCGCTTCCTCCTCAAAAATGCCGACCGATACCGCTGCAACCTGCGCTGTCAGCGGCATCTTTTCAATCACGCCGTTATCGAGCAGCTTTTTGCACGCCAGCCACAGGGCGACAAAGCCGCCCGTAATGGACGCGCAGCGCGTGCCGCCGTCTGCCTGAATGACGTCGCAGTCGATCGTGATCTGCCGCTCACCGAGCGCCGCACGGTCGACCACGGCGCGCAGGCTGCGGCCGATCAGCCGCTGAATTTCGCTTGAACGGCCGTCCAGCTTGAGGCTCTTGATATCGCGCTTTTTGCGGGTGTTGGTCGCGCGGGGCAGCATGGCGTATTCTGCCGTTACCCAGCCCAGCCCTTTGCCCTCCAGAAAAGGCGGCACCTTTTCTTCCACTGAAGCGGTGCAGATGACCTTGGTATTGCCCATCTCCACCAGCACCGAACCTTCGGCGTACATGGTATAATCCGTTGTAATCTTTACCGGACGCATTGCGCCGGATGTCCTTCCGTCAGGTCTTTGCATTTATTCTTCTCCTCCTTCTGCCGGCGGCAGGATGGCTTCCAAGAATGTCGCGCGGTCGAAGTCAACCAGATCGTCGATTCCCTCGCCCACGCCGACCAGTTTGACCGGTACGCCCAGTCCTGCCGAAATGGCGATCACGATGCCGCCCTTGGCGGTACCGTCCAGCTTGGTCAGCACAATGCCGGTCAGCTGTGCGGCCTTATTGAACTCCTCTGCCTGATGCACGGCATTCTGCCCTGTGGTCGCATCCAGCACAAGCAGCGTCTCGCGCGAAGCCTCGGGCAGCTCGCGCGTGATCACGCGGTCGATTTTGGCCAGCTCGTTCATCAGGTTGGACTTGTTGTGCAAACGCCCCGCCGTATCCACAATGATAATATCGCTGCCGCGCGCCTTGGCGGCGGAGATGGAATCGAACACGACCGCCGCCGGATCCGCGCCCTCTCCGTGGCGCACAATGTCCGCCCCTGCGCGTTTGGCCCAAATCGAAAGCTGGTCGGCCGCCGCCGCACGGAACGTATCCGCCGCAGACAGCATGACCTTTTTCCCCTCGCTCACATAACGGGCGGCCAGCTTGCCGATCGACGTGGTCTTGCCCACGCCGTTGACGCCGATCACCAGAATGACCGCCGGTTTGCCCGATACATCGAGCGGCTGATTTTCCAGCATATGATCGGTCAGCACCTCGCGCAGCAGGCCGCGCAGTTCGGGCGCGGTGGTGATCTTTTGCAGCTTGGCGCGTTTTTCCACCTCCGCTACAATTTTCACTGAGGTCTCCGCGCCCACATCGGAAAGGATGAGCGCCTCCTCCAGCTCTTCGAGCAGGTCTGCGTCGATCTTGACGAACGCCGCAAACACGTTGTCCAGCGAGCGGTTGACCGCATCGCTGGTTTTCTGTAAGCCCTGCTTGATTTTATCAAAAAATCCCATCTGTCAAAACTCCTCTACTAACTTTAGCAGTTGCCGCGCAAAACCGTGCAGCAGCGCTTCCCGCGTCATCGAATCGCGCTCCCAAGCCGCTTTTCCGCTTCCGCCAGATTGAGCATGAGCATTTTGGATACGCCCTGCTCCTGCATCGTCACGCCGTACAGCATATCGGCTTCTTCCATCGTGCCGCGGCGGTGCGTGATGACGATAAACTGCGTCTTATCCGTCAGCCGACGAATGTACTGCGCAAAGCGCGCTACGTTCACGTCGTCCAGCGCGGCCTCGATCTCATCCAGCACACAAAACGGCGTGGGCCGCAGTTTCAAAATCGCAAAATATAATGCAATGGCAACAAACGCCTTTTCTCCGCCGGAAAGCAGTGTCAGCGTCTTTACAGCCTTGCCCGGCGGGCACACGCGGATATCAATGCCGCAGTTCAGAATGTCCGAAGTATCCGCCAGCTGCAATTCCGCATGGCCGCCGCCGAAAATCTCACGGAACGTCTCGCCAAAATAGGCGTTGAGCTTGGCGAACTCGGAAGCAAAGATCTCCTTCATGTTTACCGTCAGCTGTTCGATGACCTTATACAGTTCATGCTGCGCCTTTTCGAGGTCGGCCTTCTGCTCCCCCATAAAGGTATAGCGCTCCATCACCTGCCGGTATTGCTCCACCGCATCCAGGTTGACATTGCCAAGCGCCTTCATCTGTCCGCGCAGACCGCGCGCCTGCTCCTTTGCGGCCGGTATATCCGCAATGGGCCGGGCAACCTCGGCTGCCGGTGTAGGGGTCAGCTCATAGCTTTCCCACATTTTATCCAAAATCTGCGTTTCTTCGTTTTTCAGCTGTCCCACGCGGTTTTCCAGGCGGGCCGATTCACGCTCCAGCGCCAGAATCTCATCGTTTCTGCCCTGTGCGTCACGCTCCACGCGGGCGCGTTCTCCTTCCGCCCGTTCACGCTGCCGGAGCTGCGCTTCAATCTGTTCATGGAACTGTTCTGCCGCCGCGCCAGTGTCCCGCTGCAGGACTTCGGCAGCGTTGAGTTCTTCTGTCAGCCGTGCAATCTCGCTTTCAAAGGAGGCAATCGTCTCATCCGTATGGGACACGCCCATATCCAAATCGTCCTTCAGCCTGGCCAGCTCATCCAGCGAACGCCTTTCGGCTGCGGCTGCCGAGCGATTCTGCGCAATTTCTGTCTGCAAGGCTGCCTGCTGCGCCCCGCAGTCCGATATTTCTGCTGCCAGCGCATCCAGCGCCGCACGGCAGTCCTTTTCCCGCTGCTCAGCCTGCTGCAGCGCCGTCTGCGTCTGCTGCTGCCGTGCCGCACACGCGGCAATGGTATCCGCGTACTGCTGCTTGGCAGCCGCCAGATTGTCCCGTTCCAGCACCAGGCCGTCATGCTGGCGCTGCAAACTCTCCACCAGCACCCCGTGCTGCTGCACAGAAGCGCGCAGCCCCGCTTCATCCTGTGCTGCACGGATGCGCTCCGCTTCAATGGCCTTTAAATCGTAATCCAGCGCCGCCAGCTCATCCCGCGCGGCGGCAAAGCGCGCCTCTAACTGCGCCTTTTTCGCTTCCAGCTCCCGTACCTGCTGCTGAGCCTCACGCAGACGGCCTGCCCGCGCAAGCGCGCCTGTCCCACGGGAGACCGAGCCGCCCGTCATCGCGCCGCCGGCCTGTACAATCTGTCCATCCAGCGTGACGATTCGGAAGCGTCTGCCATATGCGCGGGCCAATGCCAGCGCGGTATCCATATTCTCCGAAACAACCGTTCGCGCCAGCAAATTCTGCACAATGGCCGCGTACCGCGCGTCAAACGATACCAGCCGGTCCGCCGTGCCGAAACAGCCGTTCTGCCGCTCCAGCCCGTTTTCTTTCAAACTTGCAGGGCGAATGGTATCCAGCGGCAGAAAGGTTGCGCGGCCGCCGTCCGTCCTTTTCAGGTATTCGATGCAGCGTTTGCCATCCTCCGCAGTATCCACCACAATGCTGGATGCGGACGCGCCGAGCGCCGTATCAATCGCGGTAACAAAACGGTCGTCCGTCGCAATCAGCGATGAAACCGGACCGTGTACACCGCGCAGCGCGCCGCGCCCTGTCTGCGCCATAACCGCCTTAACCGAGCGGGAAAATCCTTCGTAATCCCGCTGCATGTCAGCCAGCATTTTTACGCGGCCCACAGCATTTGTCAGCGCAGCGGCCGTCTCGTCCAGCTCAGTTTTCGCCGTCTCCACCTTTTTCCGGCGGCTCTCCGCCTTGAGCGATACGCCCTGCGCCTTATTTTTCGCACTCGCCAGCGTATCCAAGCAGGCAGCCAGCCGCTCGTCCAGCGCGCTGTGCGCCTTTTGCTCATCATTTAGCCGCGTATCTGCCGCTGCAATATCCGCTGCAATGGTGTCGCGCCGGCTGTCCATACCGGCAAGACCGGTTTCTGCCGCGGTCTGTTCCAGTGCAATCGCATGCAGCGTCTGCCGTTCCGCAGCGCAGGCCTGCGCCGCGGACTGCGCCGCCTGTTCTGCGGCGGTCCGGCGCACCGCCTGCTCTTCTGCCTGCGCCTGCAAAGCCTCGCTCCGCGCAGACAGACCTTCCAGCTGCGTATCCAGCAGCGCAATCCGCGCGCGGCGCTCCGCAAGCTGCGCGCCAAGGCTGTGCGCCTGCTCGGCGCGCTGCGCGCTTTCCCGCTGGGCGCGGTCGATATTTTCTCTGTTGTTCTGTATGTTTGCCCGCAAAACCGCCGCGCGGCTGGCTTGGTCGGCGGCCCGCTGCTCCGCCTGACGCAGCATCTGACGCAGGCGGTCGGCCTCGCGATCTATACGCCGCATCTCCTCAGCAAGCTGCTCGGAGCGGGCATACAACGTTTCCCGCATCTGTTTGGCGTCCGCCAGTTGGTTTGCGTACGCAGCGCTGTCCGTCTCCAGTTTTGCGTTTTCCGCCTTGATGTGATCGAGTGAAAGCAGCCACAGAGAAATCTCCAGCACACGCAGTTCGTCGCGCAGCAGCAGATACTGCTTTGCTTTTTCCGCCTGTTTTTCCAGCGGGCCTGCCTGCCGCTCCAGTTCATCATACAAATCGCGGATGCGGATGAGGTTTTCCTCAGTGGCGGCCAGTTTGCGTTCGGCCTCCTCCTTGCGGTAGCGAAACTTGGTGATACCGGCGGCTTCTTCAAAAATCTCACGCCGGTCCTCGCTTTTGAGCGATAGGATCTCGTCTATTCTCCCCTGCCCAATGCTCGAGTAACCGTCCCGCCCCAAACCGGTATCCATAAACAGTTCATGGATGTCCTTCAGGCGGCAGTGCTTCTTATTCAGAAAATATTCGCTCTCTCCCGAACGGTAATACCGCCGGGTGACCATAATCTCCGTAAAATCCGAACGGAAAACGCGGGCGCTGTTGTCCAGAATCAGCGAGACCTCCGCAAAGCCGACCGGTCCCCGTTTGGCCGTGCCGCCGAAGATAACATCCTCCATCTTGGCCCCGCGCAGCGAACGCGAAGACTGCTCGCCCAGCACCCAGCGAATCGCGTCCGATATATTCGATTTGCCCGAACCGTTCGGGCCGACAATTGCAGTTAACCCGCCGAGAAAATTGATCTCTGTTTTATCCGGAAAGGATTTAAACCCCTGTAAGAGCAGGCTCTTGAGAACCATGTAGCACCTCGAAAATATATATGGTATCATTTTACCACCGAGCACCTTTTTTTTCAATGCGAAGTACAAGAATTTACAGCTTATCCACAAATCTGCCAATCCGCAACCAGATGTACAGCGGCGCCGCAGAAGAGTTTGACGGTCTTTCGCTGGTCTGCTGGACGAATACGGACAAAATTGCCGCGCTTAAGGAATACGGCTGCAACATCCGCACCTATGACCCTTATACGCACGGCCCTGCGCCGTGTTTTCGGCCGGAAGCGCCCCGATGGTTTTGAATCATATAAACAAAAACCCGGCGAAGGACAAAAGCCTTCTCCGGGTTTTTCTTATATCAGTCCTCGCCCATCAGCGCGAGCGCTTTTTTTGCCGCAAGCTGCTCGGCTTCCTTTTTGCTGCGGCCGGTCGCGGTCGCAAACACGTTGGAATTTAAAAGCAGCTCCATGGTAAAGCGCTTATCATGATCGGGGCCGGACGTGCCGGCCAGCCGGTATTCCAGCGTTTCCTGCTTATTTTTCTGCACGATCTCCTGCAAAATGGTTTTATAGTCCTTAAACGCGCCGCCGGCCAACGCAACCTCTATCTTATGCGGGATGAACCGAAGCACAAATTCGCGCGCCGGTTCAATGCCGCCGTCCAGATAAATCGCGCCCAGCAGCGCTTCCGTTGCATCTGCCAGAATGGAAGGCCGCTCCCGTCCGCCCCCAAGCTCCTCGCCGTGGCCCAGGCGGATCTCCTGCGGGATGCCGATCTCCTTGGCGATTTCGCACAGCGCGCTCTCGCACACAACTGCCGCGCGCAGCTTGGTCAGTTCTCCCTCGGGCAGGTCGGGGTAATGGGTCATCAGATGTGCGGCCGTAACAAAGCCCAGCACGGAATCGCCCAGAAACTCCAGCCGCTCATTGTGATGGATATGGCTGTTCCGATGTTCGTTGGCATAGGACGTATGCGTCATCGCCGTCTGGAACAGCGCCGGATTTTTAAACTGATAGTCCAGTTTCAGCATGCTCGTTCTCCTTTCCGGAAAATGGCGGGACAGGCTTATTCGGCTGCTTTCACCGTCATGTACTCGATGTTTTTGCGCACCTCGTCAATCATGCCGCTCTTGGTGTAGGCAATCGCCTGGCGCACGGCATTCTTCACCGCGATTTCATTCGACGAGCCGTGCGCTTTGATCACCGGCTTTGCAATGCCCAAAAACGGCGCGCCGCCCACACGGTCCTGGTCAAACAGGCCGCGGAATTCATCCATACCCTTTTTGCAGGCCAGATATCCCAGTTTTGTAGCCAGGTTACGCATAAACACGCCCTTGATTTCGCCTGCCATAAACTTGGCCACGCCCTCAATGGTCTTGAGCATAACATTGCCCGTAAATCCGTCGCACACAGCTACATCACACGCGCCGAGCGGGGCCATACTGCCCTCCACATTGCCGACAAAGTTCAGTCTGCCCGCATCCCCCGCCGCTTTCAGCAGGGCATAGGCCTCTTTTCGCAGCGTATCGCCCTTGGTATCTTCCGTGCCGTTGTTGACAAGGCCAACGCGCGGCCGCGCCACGCCGCCGATCTTCTCCAGATACAGCGAGCCGAGGAAAGCGAACTGCAGCAGCATTTCCGCCGTACACTCGGTATTCGCGCCGGCGTCGCACAGCATGAACTGACCGCCGGCGCACGGCATAACAGGCGCCAGCGCGCCGCGCCGCACCCCCTTAATACGGCCGCCGTACAGCGTTGCGCCCGTCAGCAGCGCGCCTGTGTTGCCGGCGGAAACGAGCGCGTCGCCCTCGCCCGCCTTCAGCAGCTTGAACGCCACCGCCATGGACGAATCCGGTTTCTGGCGCAGCACCGTGGCAGGGTCATCATGCATATCCACCACATCGGAGGCAGGCATAATGGTTACGTCGTCCCTGTTCTCCATGCCCTTCGCCTTTAAAATTTCTGCAATTTTTACCGGATCGCCGACAAGCAGCACCTGCTCGCCATATTCCTGCGCGGCAAGCGCGCCGCCCGTAACGGCCGATTCAGGCGCATTGTCTCCGCCCATCGCGTCTACAATAATCCTCATATCAGATTTCCCCTTTCAGCACTTCGATGCGCTCCAGCGCACGTTCCGAAATCCTGGTGTTTTTTTCCCGCTTGCCTTTTACCTTGTACCCCAGCGGCTCCAAAATTCCAAAATTGACATTCATCGGCTGAAATTTCGTCACCGTATGATCGGATACATAGCAGGCCAGCGCGCCGATTGCCGTATCGCGCCCCAGCGCAGGCATTGCGCGGCCCTGCGCCTCCAGCGCCGCGGCCACGCCCGCAACAAAGCCGGAAGCCGTAGACTCAACGTAGCCCTCTACGCCCGTCATCTGTCCGGCAAAACGCAGACGTCTGTCCGCTTTCAGCGCATACGTCGCGTCCAGCAGGCGCGGCGAGTCCAGAAAGGTGTTGCGGTGCATGACGCCATAACGCACGAACTCCGCATTGCGCAGCGCCGGAATCATGGAGAATACACGCTTCTGCTCTCCCCATTTGAGGTGCGTCTGGCAGCCAACCAGATTATACAGGCTGCCTGCCGCATTATCCCGCCGAAGCTGCAGCACCGCGTAGGGGTCTTTTCCTGTTTTGGGGTCAGGCAGGCCGACCGGCTTTAAAATACCAAACCGCAGCGTATCATACCCGCGGCGCGCATTTACCTCGACCGGCATGCAGCCTTCAAACACCTTGGAGTCCTCAAACCCATGTACGGGCGCTTCCTCCGCCGTCGTCAGCGCGTTCCAGAATGCGTCATACTCCTCCCGCGTAAACGGGCAATTGATGTAGTCTGCCGTGCCCTTGCCATAGCGCGAGGCGGCATAGGCGGAATCCATATCAATACTCTCTGCCGTCACAATGGGCGCGGCCGCATCGTAAAAATGCAGAAACTCTCCGCCGACCTTGTGGTGAACGGCCTCAAACAGCGCGTCCGAGGTCAGCGGGCCGGAGGCGATGACGACCCTTCCCTCCGGAATTTCTGTCACCTCTCCGTAAACCGTTTCAATCAGCGGGTGCCCTTTGATTTTCTCCGTAACCGATTGCGCAAACGCCTCTCGGTCCACCGCAAGCGCACCGCCCGCTTCCACACGGTTTGCGTCCGCACAGCAAAGGATCAGGCTGCCCAGCCTGCGCAGTTCTTCCTTCAACAGCCCCGCAGCGTTGGACAGTTCGTCCGAACGCAGCGAGTTGGAGCAGACCAGCTCGGCAAAATCGTCCGAATGGTGGGCCGGCGTATGTTTTTCCGGCTTCATCTCATGCAGGCGGACGGGAATGCCCCGCTGCGCAATCTGCCACGCCGCTTCGCAGCCGGCCAGACCCGCGCCGACTACGGTAATATGCTCGTTATTCATCGTTCGCCGCCTTTGCCGCAGTCTTCTTTGCGGGCTTTTTCGTCTTGGCAGCCGCCTTCTCCGCTTCATGCTTGGCCAGCGCCTTGGCATACTGCTCCTGCTGTTTGGGCGTCAGCGCCTGCACGGCTTCTTCTCCCAGCTTTTTGAAGCGGTTGGTCGTCTTGGTCATCCACGGCACCTGTTTTTTGGCGGGAGTCTTTTTGGCAGCCGGCTTCTTTGCCGGTTTTTTTGCCGTTCCTTCCTCCGCACCGGCCGCTTCTTTTGCTGCGGCCCGCTCGGCGGCCTTGGCTGCCCGCGCCTCACGGCGAAGGCGGTTTTTCTCCGCCTCTTCGGGCGGCAGCCCTTCCTTTACCAGCTCCTTGTATCCGCATCCCTCACGCAGGCATACGTCCGAAACCTCCTTGGAATCCCTGTCCGTATGACGGAAGAGCGACGAATCGCAGGTCGGGCACTTGGTTTTGAGCGGCTTATCCCATGTCATGAACTGGCATGCAGGGAATTTATCGCACGAATAGTACACATAGCCGCGCGCAGACTTTTTCTTGACCACTTTGGCCCCGCAAACAGGGCAGGCCGCTCCGGTATCCTCCGTGATGGCCTTGGTGTTGGTACACTCGGGAAATCCCGGGCAGGCCAGGAATTTGCCAAAACGCCCCGACTTGATGACCATGTTGCGTCCGCATTTTTCGCAGACGATATCGGTCACTTCGTCCTGTATCTTGATGCGCTGGCCTTCCAGTTCAACCTCTGCGCGGCCAAGCGCCTTTTCAAATCCATCGTAGAAGTTTTCCAGCAGCTTCACATAATCCAGCTTGCCGGCTTCCACCTCGTCCAGCTCATGCTCCATATTGGCGGTAAACTCGTAATCGGCCACCGATGTAAACTTATCCACCAGCAGACCGGTCACGCCCTCGCCCAGCGGCGTGGGCCGCAGCGAGCGATTCTCCTTGGAAACATAATCGCGGTCGATGATCGTCGAAATCGTCGGCGCATAGGTCGACGGGCGGCCGATCCCGCGTTCTTCCATCGCGCGGATGAGCGAGGCTTCCGTATAGCGCGCAGGCGGCTGGGTAAAATGCTGTGCCGGTTCAACCGACGCAGGCATCATGCTGTCTCCCTGCTCAAAGCGCGGCAGCAGGCGGCTGCCTTCCTCTCCCTTATCATCGTCCCGCCCCTCTTCGTATACAGAGAGAAAGCCGGGGAACGAAACAACGTGCCCGCTTGTGCGGAACACATATTTATCTGCATTCAAATCAACCGAAAGCGTATCAAACACGGCGTCTGCCATCTGGCAGGCCACAAAACGCGACCAGATCAGTTTGTACAGCTTAAACTGGTCGGGCGAAAGATACTGGCGAATCTCCTCCGGTATCAGTTTGACGTCCGACGGCCGAATCGCCTCATGCGCATCCTGCGCATTGCCCTTGGTTTTGAACACCCGCGGGCGGCCGGGGTAATATTCCTCGCCATAACGGCCGCGGATAAAACCGGCCGCAGCAGCGGTCGCCTCTTCAGCCAGACGCAGCGAATCGGTACGCATATAGGTAATCAGACCCGTCAGGCCATGTTCTCCCAACTCAATGCCTTCATACAGCTCCTGCGCCACGCTCATGGTACGGCGCGGCGTCATATTCAGTTTGCGGGACGCCTCCTGCTGCAGCGTGGAGGTGATAAACGGCGGAGCCGGCGTGCGTTTTTTCTTCCCCTTTTTGATTTCTCCAACGGTAAACGGCTGATCCGCAACGGCAGATACCACGTTTTTCGCCTGTTCTTCGCACTTCAGCTCAATTTTGCCGGCGGCGTCTCCAAAAAAGCGCGCGGTGAAGCGCTGCCCGTCGCCGCGCGGCGAGGGCAGCGTTGCCTCAATCGTCCAGTATTCTTCCGGCACAAATGCGCGGATTTCATTTTCCCTGTCCACCACCAGGCGGGTCGCCACACTCTGCACACGTCCTGCGGACAGGCCGCGCTTGACCTTGCGCCACAGAAAGGGCGAAAGCTGGTAGCCGACCACGCGGTCCAGAATGCGGCGCGCCTGCTGTGCGTTTACCAGGTCAATGTCAATATCGCGCGGATGCTCAATGCCGTATTTGACGGCAGGGCGCGTAATTTCATTAAAAGTAACGCGCTTGGAATCCTGATCGTTCAGCTTGAACAGCTCCTTGATATGCCAGGAGATCGCCTCGCCTTCGCGGTCAGGGTCAGTTGCAAGATATACAAAATCGCTTTTGCGAATTTCTTTTTTCAGTTCCGAAATAATCTTATCCTTGCCCTCGATCGGGACATACTCCGGCTTAAAGCCGTGCTCAATATCCACGCTCATCTTCTTTTTTGGCAAGTCACGCAGGTGCCCCATGGAAGCCTTGACCACATAATCCGCACCAAGGTATTTGCCGATGGTCTTGGCCTTTGCGGGCGACTCCACGATTACTAACTTTGACATGTTACTCTGAATCCTCCTGATGATTTGCGGCTGCGTATCCATCGCACCCCAAAACCAGTTTGCCTTTTTCCCTGCGCAGAACACCGTCCATTTCCAACATGGTAATCAGGCTCATCACACGCGGGGCGGGCAGCCCGCACCGCTCTATCAGTTCTTCCGCAGTACACAGCCCCCGCTGCACCAGTTCGGCCAGCAGGCGCTCGTCTTCTGAAAGGCTTTGCCGCAGGGAAGCGCCGGACTGTTCGGTTTGCAAAACCGTCTGCTCCGTCTTGGAAGGGCGATCTTTCCCGTGCGGCGCCTGCTTTGCATCCGCTTTCCTGCGCGGCACATTGGTCCGCCGGACAGGCGCAGTATCCCATGCGTCGGCCGCTCCCCGCTCCGGAGTGCTGCCGGTTGCACGGCACAGCGCAGCACGCACCTGTTCGCTCTGCGGCAGCAGGCCGCTGTATGTCCGCACCAGTGCCGAGGGGCTGCGCAGCAGCGCGGCCTCTCCCTTTTCAATCAGCGCATTGCAGGCAGCAGACTGCGGCGCATCCAGCGTGCCGGGCACCGCATATACATCGCGTCCCTGATCGAGCGCATGCCGTGCGGTAATCAGCGAACCCGAACGATACGACGGCGCTTCCACAACCACGGTTGCCACAGACAGGCCGCTGATAATCCGATTTCGATTATGATAATTGGCAGCAAGTGGCTCTGCGCCCGGCGGATACTCGCTCACTACCGCGCCGGACAGCAAAATGTCGCCCATCAGGCTGCGGTGCTGCGGCGGATAGCACACATCCGGACCGCCGGCGAGTACGGCAACGGTCAGTCCGCCCGCGCGCAAAGCGCCGCGGTGCGCCTCTCCATCCGCTCCCAGCGCCATACCGCTGACTGTGATAAAGCCTGCGCGCGCCAGTGTACTGCCCAGGGCCGCCGCAGTCGTCCGTCCATAATTTGTCGCCTTGCGCGTACCGACGACGGCAATGCCCGGCACCAAATCAAAATCCGGCCACCGGCCGCGCACATACAGCACCAGCGGCGGGTCTTCAATTGCCCGCAGGCGGTCTGGGTAGGCGCTGTCGCCCGCCGTGATGATCTGGATATCCGCTTTGACGCACTGCCCGATGATATGCTCGGCCTCATCAAGAGACTTATCGCACAGCGCATCTGCCTGCGCCTTATTCAGTCTGCACGCGGTAATCAGCCGCTCACGGTCGGCGGCATAAACAGCTTCCGGCGAACCAAATGCGCGCAGCAGTTCGTTTGCCGTGCCCGGCCCGATGCCGCGCCTCCGCGACAGCCAGATGTAGTGTATCCGTGCCGGCATATCTCCATCCTCCCCTGCGGTTTATTTTGTCATTTCATAAATTACAATTGCGGCCGCTACGCCCGCATTGAGCGACTCTGCACGGCCGCCCATCGGAATAATCACGCGCCGGTCAGACAGCGCAAGCGCCTGTTCGCTCACGCCTCTCCCCTCGCTGCCGATGATGACCGCCGCGTTTTGCAGCGGAACGCCGCCAAGCGGCACACTGTCCCGATGCAGCGCGGTAGCGTATATGGCAAGCCCTGCCTGCCGCAGGGTGCGCACCGCTTGCTCCAGCGCAAGCTGCACACAGGGCAGGCGAAACACGGCCCCCATCGTCGAGCGCACGACTTTGGGAGAAAACAGATCGGCACAGCCCTCGCACAATACAACAGCATCCAGCGCAAACGCTTCGGCGGTGCGCAGAATTGTGCCAAGGTTGCCCGGGTCCTGCAAACCGTCCAGCAGCAGTACCTGCCGCTTTCCGACAAGCGCCGCCTGCGTCCAGCGCGGCTGAACGCAGGAAAAAATCACATCCTGCGGCGTTTCCACCTCGCTGGCCTGCAAAAACAGGTGTTCCGGCGCGGTATAAAGCGCAGCGCCCTGCTGCTCTGCCTGCCCAAGCAATGCAGCGCAGTCTTCTCGCCCATTCTGCCGCGTCAGCACGGTCTTTACCTGCGCGCCGGATGCCAGCGCTTCATAAAGCATCTTACCGCCCTCGCACAGCATTTCTCCCGTTGTGCGGCGATATTTTTTCTCTCTGCCAAGCCGCGCCAGGTGTTTGAGCGCGGTGTTCTGGCGGCTTGTAATCTCTACCAACGCTGCTCGTCCACCTCATCTGTTCTGCTTTTTTGCGCAACCGGCTCCGCCCCGATATGAAAAGCCGAAAGCCTGAACGAAGCGTTCAGGCTTTGTGCGGCAGGCATCACGCCATGCCCGAGCGGAGAAATCAGTACAGCTTTGCACCCGCCGGAATGCGGTCGTCAACCATCAGCAGGTTGAGACGTTCCTCGCCGTCCTCTTCATGCACGGCCGAAATCAGCATACCCTCGGAATCAATCCCCATCATCTTACGCGGCGGAAGGTTTACAATCGCGATTGCCGTCTTTCCAACCAGCTCTTCCGGCTCATAATATTCATGAATGCCACTCAAAATAGTACGTTTCCGGTCAGTTCCGTCGTTCAAAGTAAACTTTAATAGTTTTTTGCTTTTCGGAACGGCTTCACATGCCTCAATCTTTACAGCGCGGAAATCAGACTTACTAAAAGTCTCGAAATCAACTTCTTCGTCAAATAAAGGCTCGATCTTTACTTTGGAAAAATCAATTTTCTCAGGTGCTGCCTTGGGCGCAGTAGCCATCTCCGAATTTACACCTGATTCCCGTTTTACAGCATCCAGCGGCTTCATCGTGGGGAAGAGCAGCACGTCGCGAATGGAGGCCGAATCGGTCAGGAACATGACCAAGCGGTCAATGCCCATACCCATGCCGCCCGTCGGAGGCATGCCGTATTCCAGCGCATTGATGAAATCCTCATCCATCATGTTGGCTTCATCATCGCCCGCAGCGCGCAGCGCAACCTGACGCTCAAAACGTCCGCGCTGGTCGATCGGGTCGTTCAGTTCGGAGAAGGCGTTGCACAGCTCACGGCCGTAAATAAAGCACTCAAACCGCTCGGTCAGACGCGGGTCAGAGGGCTTGCGCTTGGCCAGCGGAGAAATCTCAACCGGATAGTCGGTGATAAAGGTCGGCTGAATCAGATTTTCCTCTACATATTCGTCATAGCACTGCGCAAGCAGATCGCCCCAGCTCTCCTTGCCGGCTTCAATCTCCAGGCCCTTGGCCCGAACCGCTGCAAGCGCCTCTTCCGGCGTCATCGCCATAAAGTCCAGACCTGCGTATTCCTTGACGGCGTCCGCCATGGTCATGCGCTTCCAGCCCTTGGACAAATCCAGTTCGGTGCCCTGATAGGTGATCTTGGTGGTACCCAGCACCTTTTCGCATACATGCACCACCATATCCTCGGTAATATCCATCATGCCGTGGTAATCGGTGTATGCCTGATACAGCTCGATGGTGGTAAACTCCGGATTATGCTTGGTATCCATACCCTCATTGCGGAAGATGCGGCCAATCTCATAAACCTGCTCCAAACCGCCCACGATCAAACGCTTCAGGTGCAGTTCGGTGGCAATGCGCATGTACATATCAATGTCCAGCGCGTTGTGGTGCGTAATAAACGGACGCGCAGCCGCGCCGCCCGGAATGGTGTTCAGGCACGGCGTCTCCACCTCAATAAAGCCGCGGGAATCCATAAAATTACGGATTTCGCGCACAATGGCCGAGCGCTTTTCAAACGTATCGCGCACTTCGGGGTTAACAATCAGGTCCACATAGCGCTGGCGATACCGCATATCGGTATCCTTCAGGCCGTGCCACTTTTCGGGCAGCGGCGCAAGGTTCTTGGAAAGCAGCGTCAGCTCGTTTACGGCAACCGAAATTTCGCCCTTTTGGGTGCGAAAAACCTCGCCCGATATGCCGATAATATCGCCAATATCGAACTTCTTGTAGCCTTTATATACGTCGTCGCCCACATTGTCCCGCTTGATATAAAGCTGCACACGGCCGTAACGGTCGGTCATATCGGAAAAGGACGCCTTACCCATAATGCGCTTCGACATCATACGGCCGGCCAGACGAACCGTCTTGCCTTCCAGCTCCTCAAAGCGCTCATGAATATCTACGGTGTAATGGTCGCGCTCAAAACGGACCTGCTGGAACGGGTCGCTGCCCGCCTGCTGCAGCTCAGCCAGTTTTTCACGGCGGATACGCTTGAGCTCGTGCAGTTCTTCTGCCGTCTGCTCCTGCTCCTGGTGCTGTTCTGCCATGGTGTTCATCACATCTTTCTGATCATAATAAAATTTTCCCGGCCGCGCAGCGCGCGTCAGGCAAAAGGCTTATTTCCGGATGGAAACAACCTGATATTTGACAACGCCAACCGGCGCTTCCACCTCAACAATCATGCCGGCCTTCTTGCCCAGCATCGCCTTGCCGAAAGGCGATTCGTCAGAAATCTTGCCTTCCATCGGGTTGGCCTCCTGCGAGCCGACGAAGTGATACTCCTCTTCCTCATCCAGCTCCAGATCTTTCACCACAAAATGGCAGCCGGGGGAAACCTCATCCTCCGCATAGGTATCGCCCGAAACGACGACCGCCTGCTTGATAATCTCCTCCAGCTCGGCAATGCGGGAATACAGCTTGCCCTGTTCGTTCTTCGCCTCGTCATACTCGGCATTCTCGGACAAGTCGCCGAAAGAACGCGCTTCCTTCAGCTGCTCGGCTACCTCGTCCGCACGGGTAGTCTTCAGATATTCCAGTTCTTCTTTATAAGCGTCCAGACTTTCCTGTGTCAGTTTGATTTCTTTCGCCATGCTTCACAAACCTCTTATCTTCGGTAATCGGCCGGTTCCGGCCGTACAATACTCCTTATTATATGGAAGGTTTCCCGCGCTGTCAAGCGAGGGAACGGAAAATTCCCTGTTTTTCTCCCACGGAAACGAATTATTTCAGCGTTTCTATCGCTTTTTGCAGCTGCGAATCGTTTTCTGCCGTCAAAAAATAAAATTCTGCGCTTTGCTCGGCAGACAGCTTCTGCTCCACATCAGGCGCAATACCCGTGCCCGCCAGGTTGCGGCCATGCGGCGTATAATACTGTTCAACCGAAAGATTGACCGCCGACCCGTCTGACAGCTCATAAGTGCGCTGTGCGCGCCCTTTTCCGGTTGTATGCACGCCAACCAGCGCCGCTCTTTCATACTCCTGCAGGGCTGCGGCAAAAAACTCTGCCGCCGAAATCGACTGCTCGTCAATCAGCACCGCAATCGGCAAATCAATCTGTTCCGCATCCGATTCGTATACCGTCTGCTGTCCGTCCCGCGTCTCCAGCCGCATGATCGTGCCCTCCGGCAGCAGCGGATCGAGCATGGCGCTCATCTCTTTCACACGGCCGCCGCCGTTGTGCCGCACGTCAATCACCAGCTTTTGCGCGCCCTGCTCCAGCAGACTGTCCAAAACGGTTTGGAACTGCGCGGCCGACCCGTCATGGAAGGACTCAATCCGCAGATATCCCACGCCGTCTTCCAGCAGTTCTCCCCACGCCATTTTCTGGGTGACGATTGCGCGGGTCAGCGTCACCGTTCGGCTTTCTCCGGTCTCTGCCTTTTCAAAAGTCAGGCTGACGTCCGTCCCCTCCTCGCCCTGAATCGCTTCCAGCACCGCAGAGGCGCCGTCCCGCTCGACGGTCAATCCTTCCGCGCCCGTAATCCAGTCATATTTTTCTATGCCTGCGGCCTGGGCCGGCGAATCATCGCACACTAGGCTGACACGGATACCATTCTCTCCGGACACGACCGATACGCCGATGCCGCAGCTCTTTCCTTCTCCCCGCAGCATGTATGCCTGATACTGTTCCGCCGGAATATAGCTCGACCACTGATCTCCCACGCCGGTGATATAGCCGGTCGCGGCGTAATCCGCAACCAGGCCGATGTCCAGCTCGCCCACATACTTTTCGGTTACCAGCTTGTCAATCTCCCGCAGTTTTTGCTGCATGGTGTTTGAATTCCAGCCGACCGCCGTATAACAGCAGGCCACGCCCGCAGCCGCCGCCATGATGCACAGCATCAGCGCAGTGCCAAGCGAAACCCGCGCGTCCCTCCATTTTTTCAATTGCATCTTCCTCCGCATAAAACAGGGGGAGAGCTTTTCCGCCCTCCCCCATTTTCTCATGTCTATCCGTCTCAGAAATAGCTCTTCGGGTCTACCGTCGCACCGTTGACATAAACCTCAAAATGCAGGTGCGGACCGGTCGAGTTGCCGGTCGAGCCGACATAGCCGATCACCTGTCCCTGCGTAACGGTCTGCCCAACCGAAACCGCAAAGGACGACTGATGGCCGTAAGCCGTCATCAATCCGCCGCCATGGTCGATAACCGTATAGTTGCCGTAGCCGGATACCCAGCCTGCGGTAACCACGCGGCCCGACGCCGCGGCCAGAATTTCCGCGCCGTAGCCGGCGGGGATATCCTCGCCCGCGTGGAACTTGCGCGTACCGTAAATCGGATGAATGCGCCAGCCGTAAGCCGAGGAATTCGTCGTGCAGCTCGGCGTCGGCCAGATGAGCGTACCGTCGCCCATCGGCACCGAACCATTGGCAGCGGCCTGTCGGGACAGCTCCGCAATCTGGTTGCTGACCGACTGCATTTCCCCTGCAATTCGGTCGTACTCCGCTTCGCTCTCCGCCTTATAGGCTTCAATGCTCTCCTGCAGCGCCGCCTGCTGCGCCTCATTGGCCGCCAGCTCGTCCACCTTATAGCTCAGATTCTTCTGATAATCCGACTGTTCATCCTGCGTCTGCTGCAAATCATCGCGCTTCTGCTCAATATCTTCCTTGGCGGCCGTATATTCCGCAACCACCTTTTTATTATTGTCCATCAGCGTTGTAACGATTTCCATACGGGTCAGCAAATCCGTAAAGCTGGAAGAATTGAGCAGGACCTCCAGATAGCTCGTCTCGCCCATCTCATAGGTCGTGCGGACCGTCAGCGCAAAGTCCTCTTCTTTTTCCTGCAACGCATCTTCCGCAACGCCCAGCTCAACCGTTTTTACGTCAATCTGCTCCTGCAAACGCTTTATGTACGCTTCAACCGTCGCAATTTCTTCGCGGGTCAGCTCAATCTCGCTCTGCAGCGCCTCGCGGGTGGCTTCAACATCCTTCGCCTGCTTCGTCAAATCGGCAATCCGCGCCTGCACGGATTTCTTTTCATCCTCCAGACTGGAAAGCTTATCTTTCAGTTCATCCGCGTCTTCCGCCGCGCCGGCAAACACCATTCCGGAAGCCAGCATGGACATCAGCATAGCCAGCGCCAGTATGCCGGCAATCACGCACGAAATAATGCGGGTATGTTTTTTCTTCATCATAATAATTGCTTCCTGCTCCTTTCGCCAAACGGTTTAAACATCCATAAACTTGCGGATGCTCGTTACCGAGCCGCCAATGCCAAACAGTACGCCCGCACCCAGGAACACGCTGAGCACCAGCCAGCGCAGCTCCTCAAACGGAACGATTCGGAAATACGGAATGACGCCGTCCGCCACATGCACCAGCTCTGCATACAGGCCCCACTCGGCAAAAAAGGCCAGACCGCCGGCCAGCAATCCAAGCACCATGCCCTCAATCACGAACGGCCAGCGGATAAACCAGTTGGTTGCGCCGACCATCTTCTGAATGGAGATCTCCTCCCGCCGCGCAAACATGGCAAGTTTTACCGTATTGGCGATGATAAAAACCGAAATCAGCGCCATCGCAATCA
Source organism: Agathobaculum sp. (assembly GCF_050946325.1). GTDB lineage: Bacteria > Bacillota > Clostridia > Oscillospirales > Butyricicoccaceae > Agathobaculum. The sequence goes on from NZ_JBMNUP010000009.1 coordinate 23,813, forward strand.
CCATAGCCAGCGATACCACATTAAATACGCGCTGCACCTGCACCAGCTTGGAAATTACCACCTCGTCCGCGCGGACATTGGCAACGCCTTCCACCGCTTCAATCTGCTCAATCGTCTGCGCAGCCTGCGTCGCGTCAGTCAGCGTGAAGATGAAGCTGTTGCGCAGCGGATTATTCTCCGAGGTATAGCTGTCCAGAATGTCCGCATCCTCGCCCAGCTGTATGCGATACGCCTCCAGCGCCTCATCCCGCGACTCAAACTGAATCGTCGCAATGTTATCAATCTGATTAAACTGCGAGCCGAGCGCCTTCGCCTCCCGCGTGGTCAGGCTTTCATCAATAAATACGACAATCTGGTTGGACTGCTGCAGCGTTCTGATGCTCAAATCAATATTATACGCAATCAGCGTGACGGTGCCCGTCAGCAGCAGACAGATAATCATGATAACGACCGCCGCAATCGACATAAAGCCGTGCTTGAAAATATTGCGGAAGCCTTCCTTCCAGTAATAACCAAAACTTCTCATATCTGATAATACCCACCTGTCTGATCGCTGATGACCTCGCCATGGTCAATCACAACAACGCGCTTTTCAAACTCGTCCACCAGGCCCTTTTCATGCGTGACGATCAGCACCGTTGTGCCCAGCTCGTTAATTTTTTCAAACAGCGTCATCAGTTCGAGCGAGCGCGCCGGATCGAGGTTGCCGGTCGGCTCATCCGCGATAATCAGGCGCGGATTGTTTACCAGCGCACGCGCAATCGCCACGCGCTGCTGCTCGCCGCCGGAAAGATTCATCGGCTTTTCATGCGCCTTTTCGGTCAATCCGACCAGCTCCAGCACATACGGCACACGGGCTTTGATCGCTTTGCTCCGCGCGCCGATCGTGCGCATGGCAAACGCAACATTTTCATAAACGGTTTTGTTCTTAATCAGACGAAAATCCTGAAACACCACGCCAAGCGTGCGGCGCAGATAGGGAATCTGCCGTTTTTTCATTTCCCCGATGTTGTAATTATTCACCAGCACCTTGCCCTCAGCCGGCCGGACCTCGGCAGTCAGCAGTTTAATGAGGGTTGTTTTGCCGGAACCGGAAGCGCCGACCAAAAAGACAAATTCGCCTTCATCAATGCGAAGGCTTGCTTTATTCACCGCACGGGTACCGTTATCATATACCACGGTGACATTGTTCATCCGTATCACAGACAGTCCTCCCTGTCAATCCTTTTGGCAAAAAAAGACGAAGGTGCGTGCTGTCACACACCTTCGTTTATTATAACAGATATTCCCGCCCCGCGCAAGTCGACAATAACTGCCAGGCGCGTTTCGGTTTTTGTTTTTTTGTGAACTTTCTGCAATACTGAATCAGCGCACGCCTTCTTCACGGCTGGACAGATATTTGCGCACCATCAGCGCCACCTTGAATACGATCGCATGGTCAAATTCACGCAGGTCCAGTCCGGTCAGCTTTTTAATTTTTTCCAGACGATATACCAGCGTATTGCGGTGTACAAACAGTTTTCTCGAAGTTTCAGATACATTCAGGTTATTCTCAAAGAATTTCTGAATGGTAAACAGCGTTTCCTGGTCCAGCGAGTCAATCGAGCCCTTTTTGAACACTTCAGAAAGGAACATTTCGCACAGCGTAATCGGAAGCTGATAAATCAGGCGGCCGATTCCCAGATTTTCAAAGCTGATGATGTTCTTTTCCGTATCAAATACGCCGCCAACCTCAATTGCGGTCTGCGCTTCTTTAAAGGATTTCGCAATATCCTTCATCTGTGCGGATACCGAGCCGATACCGATCAGGCACTTTACCGACAATTCGCTGAGCAGTGTCTCCTCAATCGAAGCCGCCAGTTTGGCAAGCTCCTTCAAATCGCCGCTGCCCTTCACTTCCTTGACCACGACGATGTCGCTCTCAGAAATATGCAGAACAAAATCCTTCTGCTTATCCGGGAACATGCCGGCTACTACGTCAATTGCAGCCACGTCTGCCGGCGGCTGCTGACGCACTAAAAATACGACGCGCGGCACATCATTGCCAAAGTGCAGTTCACGCGACTTGATATAAATATCGCCAGGCAGAATATTGTCCAGAATGATATTTTTAATGAAGGTAGCCTTGTCGTGTTTTTCGTCATATAACGTTTTGATGTTATTGATGGAAACCGCCACCAGCGAGCAGATGCTGCGCGCCAGTTCGTCCTCTCCCTGCACAAACACAGCATACTCCATACGCGAAGTGCGGTCCCCCGTCATATGATAGGTATAACCGCCAAAACGCACCAGCTCGCCTGCAAAGCCGAGCTCTGTGACCGCCTCTTCCCGCATCTCTCCGATGCGCGGCAGATCAGTGCATGCGACAACCGCACCGCTGGCATCAACAATGCCTATTGTACGGTCCACCGTGTCCTTCATCTGTAAAATAATCGACTGGAACAATCTTGAAGCCATTTCCATCACCTTTCCCGTCTTTTTGCCGCCGCACGGCGCGCGTCACTTTCCGGCGCTCCGCCAGGCGGACAGTCTCCCCGCTGATCCTTTGCACACTCTCATCAATCTTCACAAGAAGCCCGTGGTATCTCAAGGCTTTTTACGACATTATATCACAGGTTTCAACATTTTTGTACAAAAATTTTTAAATTTTTTTGTCAGTTTTTTAATTTTTCTGCTGCGCCGGAGACTGCTGCCGCAGCAGCACAAGTTCCGGCTCTGTCAGCATCCGGAACTCGCCCGGCTTCAGCGCCGTATCCAGCGGCAGTCCGCCAATCTGCACCCTGCGCAGACGAACAACCGTGCCGCCTACCGCAGCTATCATGCGCTTGACCTGATGATATTTTCCTTCCTTCAAAACCACCCGCACGGCCTGCACCGGCGTTTCTGCCAGCACTTCCAGCTTGGCAGGCAGGCAGACTGTGCCGTCTTTCAGGGTCAGTCCCGCAGCAAAACGGGCCGCAGCGTCTTTTGCCAGCGCGCCTTCCACCTCAGCTTCATACACCTTGGAAACATGCCTTCCCGGACTCATCAGCGCATGACTCAGCGCGCCGTCATCCGTTACAATCAGCAAGCCTTCCGTATCCTTGTCCAGCCGCCCAACTGCAAACAGACCGCGCCGCTGCTGCTCCGGAAACAGTTCAAGCACCGTACTGTGCCGGCCATCCCTGTTTGCCGTAATCACCCCCGCCGGCTTGTTGAGCATAAAATACCGCTGCGCACGGTATTGCTGCGCCTGCCCATCCAGCGCAACGGCTGCACGGTCAGGGTCCACCTTATATGCGGGGTCGCATATGACCGTTCCGTCAACGGCCACCCTGCCTGCGCGAATCATCGCGCCGACCTCCTTGCGGCTGCCGCAATTCAGGTGCGTGAGCAATTTATCCAAACGCATCCCTGGCATTTTGTGCCTCCCGACCATTCATTTTTGCGTATACAACAATCCGACTTTGTTTATAGCATAACACTTTTTTGCATCTTGCACAATAGGCAAAGCGAAAAAAAGTCTATTCCTCCAAGAAATTGTCTGCCATAAAAAAGGAAGGGTGCCGCTCCAGGCCCCTTCCTCCCTATGATGTGCAGATTGCAGGCAGACAGCATCTGTTTACTCCGGCATTCCGGTAATCCCATGCACAAAGCCGTCCGCTTCGGCCGCGCTGATATCTGCCGCGATAAGGCGGTTCCGGCGAATCAGCAAATTGGCTGTCACGCCCTCTGCGCCGGTCGGGTATTCGGTCAGTTCATAGGTGTACAGCGTTGCCCGTTTACCCTGATAAGGCGTCAAATCCAACCCCTGCCCAAGCTGAATGGCATTATACGCCTGGTATGTATCGTCAAATGTTTTGGGAATTTGCACTTCCCGCTCACTGCGCGGCTCTGCTTCAACTTTCCACCCAAACCCCTCCAATAGCGCAACGCGCTGCTCGTTGGTCTTCAGCCTTGTATCCAGCCCGATTTCCTCTGCTGCTTCTGCGCTGACCGTCTCCGCCGATTTCGGCGCGAGCGCAGCCACTCCCCACACGACCGCGCCCAGTGCCAGCACGCCCGCTATCGCTTTTTTTACCGAAACCTTGGTTGCATAAACGATCATGGCATTTTCCCTCCTGCTTTTGTTCCTATTCTATGCAGCAGGAGAAACCGGCAGAACCGGTAAATAAAAACAGACCGCCGCAAGTTGCAGCAGTCTGTTTTTTTATTTTTTAACCTGCAGCGCAGGCCAGCTGCGCCGAAATCACATCGGCCAGCATATCCATCGAAGCCGCCTGTCCCTCAGCCAGCGCAGATTTAAACGTTACGGTATTTTCCAGCACCGTTATATTCTTCATCGCACCCAGAATCGCACCCATCAGTCTGGCAGCAGCCGGCGCCCAAGTGCCGTTTTCCAGCAGCGCAACCGTGCGGTTTTGCAGGTTAAGCGCCTTCAAATCATTGAGAAACGCCTCCATCTTCGGATGCAGACCGCCGTTATAGGTCGGCGCGGCCAGCACCAGATGGCTGCACCGGAAGCTTTCCGAAACCAGCTCCGATACATCGGTTTCTGACACATCGTACAGTTTAATATTGCGCACGCCACGGTCCGCCAGTCTTGCGGCCAGCACCGCCGCCGCATTCTCCGTATTGCCGTACATTGTGCCGTATACGATCAGCACCGACTGTTCCTCCGGCTGGCAGGCGCTCCACATCTGGTATTTCTCCAGCAGCAGCCCCATGCCATCCCGCCATATGGGACCATGCAGCGGGCAAACAGTCTCCACATCCACCGCTGCCATTTTCTTCAGCAGGACCTGCACCTGCGCGCCGTATTTGCCGCAGATGTTGGCATAATACCGCCGCGTATCATCCATCCATGCGCCGTCAAAATCAAACTCATCCGCAAAAATATTGCCGCTCAGCGCGCCGAACGTACCGAACGCATCTGCGGAGAAGAGCACCTTGTCCGTCTCATCGTAGGTCACCATAACCTCCGGCCAGTGTACCATGGGCGCCATCATAAAATGCAGCGTATGGCGGCCGGTAGAGAGCTTGTCCCCTTCGCTGACAGCCAGCGTACGCTCCGGCGCTGCGCCCGCAAAAAACTGCTGAATCATAGACAGCGCTTTGGCGCTGCCAACCAGTGTCACTTCCGGCCAGCGGCGCAGCACTTCGCCCAGCAACACGCAATGATCGGGCTCCATATGGTGAATGACCAGATAATCCAATCCGCGCCCATCCAGCGCATACTCCAAATTTTCAAAAAACAGCCGGCCAACCGCTTCATCCGCCGTATCAAACAATACGGTCTTTTCGTCCAGCAGCACATAGCTGTTGTAGGATACTCCGCGCGGAATCGGAAACAGGTTTTCAAACCGGCTCAGGCGACGGTCACTGCCGCCGATATAAATCAGATCTTCTTTAATCTTTCTGGTTGTGTGCATCGCATGGCACCTCCGTCTCTATTCTGTTAAAATCATAACATACTTTTCCCCATAAGTCCACTACAGTCATCCGCACGAAACAACAAAAAAACCGGCCGCAATGCTCGGTGGTCGTAAAACAGTAATATGTGAATTTCTTGGAACAGGCATGATTTCGGTCATGCCTGTTCCGCTTTTATCAGTTCATCCACGGGAATGTAGCCCACAAGGTCATATTCGATATGCACCCTCTGTTTGCGCTTGCCGCTGGACTTGTCCGGTGCCTCCACATAAACCGCTTTTACAAGCTCTCTGAGAGCATATGGCGTAAGTTCCGTGAGGTCGGTGTATCTATGTGCCCGCTGAATAAACTGTTCAAGATCTTCTATCTGTCGTTCCTGTACTTCGACTTCTTTTTGCAGATTTACGATTTCAACTTTGAGCTGCGCCTGCTCGTCCTCGTAGGTCTTGCTCATCATGGCAAAGCGATCATCGTTCAGCTTGCCCTTGGCGTTGTCCTCGTAGATTTTGATAAACAGGCGGTCAAGTT
>NZ_JBMNUP010000010.1:0-29304 GCF_050946325.1 Agathobaculum sp.
ACATATATCCTCCTTTTATAAATGATATCTACAGTATAGCATCGCTCTCTACGCCCGTCAAACAAAAAAGCAAAAAAAGCGAACGCCGCGTTTGCAGCGTTCGCTTTCCTTTTATTTTTCAGGTAAACAGGGGCTGTTTATCAGGCCAGGCCCAGTTCCTTCACGCGCGCCTGCGCAGCCGCCAGGCGGGCAATCGGAACACGGAAGGGCGAGCAGGAAACATAGTTCAGGCCAACATTGTGGCAGAACTCAACCGAAGACAGGTCGCCGCCATGCTCACCGCAGATGCCCAGCTTAATATCCGGGCGAACCGCACGGCCGTTTTCAACCGCCATCTTGACCAGGCGGCCAACGCCGGTCTGGTCCAGACGGGCAAACGGGTCAGACTCCAGAATCTTCTTATCGAAGTAAGTCTCCAGAATGCGGCCCACGTCATCGCGGGAGAAACCGTAGGTCATCTGGGTCAGGTCGTTGGTGCCGAAGGAGAAGAACTCCGCCTCCTCGGCGATCTGGTCCGCAGTGACAGCGGCACGCGGGGTCTCAATCATCGTGCCGACCATATACTTCATCTTCAGGCCGGAAGCTTCAATCAGCTCATCCGCCTTGGCCTTGATGACCTTCTTCACAAAGCGCAGCTCATTGATCTCAGATACCAGCGGCACCATGATTTCGGGCGTAATGCGCAGGCCGTCTTCCTTCCAGACGTTGATTGCCGCAGAAATGATGGCTTCGGTCTGCATCTCGGCAATTTCCGGATAGAGAACGTCCAGACGGCAGCCGCGGGTGCCGAGCATCGGGTTGAACTCATGCAGGTCTTCTACCTTGGCGCGCAGTTTTTCAAACGGAACGCCCATCTCACCGGCAAGCTCGCGAATCTCTTCCGCTTCGTGCGGCAGGAACTCATGCAGCGGGGGATCGAGCAGGCGGATGGTAACCGGCAGGCCGCCCATCGCGCGGTAGATGCCCTCAAAATCGCTGCGCTGCATCGGCAGAATCTTGGCGAGCGCCGCCTTGCGCTGCTCAACCGTATCGGAAACGATCATCTCACGCACAGCCTTGATGCGGGCCGGCTCAAAGAACATATGCTCGGTACGGCACAGGCCGATGCCTTCCGCGCCGAACTTGCGCGCCTGCGTTGCATCGCGCGGGGTATCGCCGTTGGTGCGAACCTTGAGCGTGCGGATTTCGTCCGCCCAGCCCATGAAGCGGCCGAAGTCGCCGGTCAGCTCTGCATCCTGCGTTTCAATCTGTCCAAGGTATACGTTGCCGGTCGAACCGTCCAGCGAAATAAAGTCACCTTCCTTGGCAACCGTGCCGTCTGCAAAGGTCAGGGTCTTGTCTGCCTCGGATACCTTAATGCCGTTCACGCCGGCTACGCAGCAGGTGCCCATGCCGCGCGCAACAACCGCTGCGTGCGAGGTCATGCCGCCGCGGGCAGTCATAATGCCTTCGGAAACAGCCATGCCGTCAATATCCTCCGGAGAGGTTTCCTGACGGACAAGCACAACCTTCAGGCCGGTCTTGTGCGCCTTGGCCGCATCTTCCGCAGTGAAGTAAACCGCGCCGCAGGCAGCGCCGGGGGACGCCGGCAGGCCGGTAGTGATCGGGGTGGCAGCCTTCAGCGCCGCCGGTACAAAGGTCGGGTGCAGCAGCGCGTCAAGCTGCTTGGCCTCTACCTTCATGATCGCCTGCTCCTTGGTGCAGACGCCTTCGTCAACAAGATCAACCGCAACCTTCAGCGCGGCCTGCGCGGTGCGCTTGCCGTTACGGGTCTGCAGCATGTAGAGCTTGCCGTTTTCAATGGTGAACTCCATATCCTGCATATCGCCGTAATGCTGCTCCAGACGGGAGGAAATATCAACAAACTGCTGATAAACTTCCGGCATGGTCTCTGCCAGCGCAGAAATCGGCTGCGGGGTGCGGATGCCGGCTACAACGTCCTCGCCCTGCGCGTTCATCAGGAACTCGCCGTAGAGCTTCTTTTCGCCGGTGGCCGGATTGCGGGTAAACGCAACGCCGGTGCCCGAAGTCTCGCCCATATTGCCGAATACCATCGACTGGACGTTGACTGCCGTGCCCCAGGAGTGCGGAATATCATTCATGCGGCGATAGGTGTTGGCGCGCGGATTATCCCACGAACGGAATACCGCACGAACCGCTTCCATCAGCTGCTTCTTGGGGTCCTGCGGAAAATCTTCGCCAAGGGACTTCTTATAGTGGTCCTTAAACAGAACGATCAGTTCGGACATATCGTCTGCATCCAGCTCGTTGTCCATCTTGACGCCCTTTTTGTCTTTTACCTGGTCGATAAACTGCTCAAAGGAGGACTTGGGCAGTTCCATAACAACATCGGAAAACATTTGAATGAAGCGGCGGTAGGAATCACGCGCAAAACGCGGATTGTTCGTCAGCTTGGCAACAGCCTCGCAGATTTCGTCGTTCATGCCGAGGTTCAGGATGGTATCCATCATACCGGGCATGGAAGCACGCGCGCCCGAGCGCACGGATACCAGCAGCGGCTTTTCCGGATCGCCCAGCGTTTTGCCCGTTACCTTTTCCAGCTTATCAAGGTATTCCATGATCTGCTCCTGAATATCAGGATAAATCGTCTTGCCGTCCTCATAATAACGGGTGCAGGCTTCGGTGGTAATGGTGAAGCCCTGCGGTACAGGCATGCCAAGGCCGGTCATCTCTGCCAGATTGGCGCCCTTGCCGCCGAGCAGCTCGCGCATTTTACCATTGCCTTCTGGGAACATATACACATACTTCTTCATGGGAATGCTTTCCTCCATTTCTTCTGACGCGCTTTCAGATACAAATTACTACAGCACGCAAAATTATTATAGCACGTCCTGCATATTGTATTCCACTGTAGTATTTCACCGATTTTTCCGCAGCTATATTGTGCAATATGACGGCACTTCCCCTTTTCTTTCAAAAGCCGCCGTCCTGCTGCGGACGCCGGAGATCAGCCCTCATACGCTGCGACGATTTCACCGATATACATGCTGTGATAATCCTTATCCCCATACCACTTTTCCAGCGTTTCATCGTGCAGAATCTGCTCCGGTTCGATCTTGCCGGCGCAGCGTTTGCGGCAAACAAGCACAAGCGAAGCCTCCTCAAACGCCGGCTGGCCGTCCACAAACACAGGGGTCAGGCCACTGTCATGCATCTTGTCAATTTCGCGGCCGGATTTGCTGCCCATGCGGTTGAGCACGTCCCGATAACCGTCCTTCAGAAAACTGAGCGTAAAATACTCATTTTCATCCACAAACTCCTTGGTATAGCGGCTCTGGCGAATATAGCAGGTGGCCGAAGGTTTGCCCCAGATCACACCGACGCCGCCCCAGCTTGCGGTCATGGTATTCCACTGCTTGACCGTGCCCGCGGATATCAGCATCCACTGCTTGCCGATCAGCGCAAAGGGGTTGAAAGTCTTTTCCGCAATGTTAATCTTGGTAAATGCCATGTTTTTCCCTCCTGTAGAAACAATGGAGAATGGATAATGTGGAATCAGCGTCTGCTCTGCTGTTTGCGCGCAGGCGCTGATAAAGAAAGCCGGAAATGCCCGGTTTTCATAAAAAGTCCGGACCATACGCCGGACTTTTTACACAAATGGAAGGTAAAATTCCGCGTTCAGCGGCGCCTCATGCAGTACGTTCCGCCGTCCATGGAACACCCCGGTTTAATCAAGCGGCGTATGCCGGCGCAGCTTCATCTCCTGCCACTCTTCGCGGGAGATCAGAATCTGCCTGGGTTTGGAGCCCTCAAACGGGCCGATGATGCCGCGCTCCTCAATCTGATCGATGATGCGGGCGGCGCGCGAATACCCCAGCTTCAGACGGCGCTGCAGCATGGAAGTGGACGCCTGCCGGCAATCCATGATGACGTCAATCGCTTCCTCAATCATTTCATCCTCGTCCTCGCCAGGGTCGCCGGAGGAACCGCCCTTGTCGTCCGCCTGCTCCGCCTGCCGCTCAATGTGTTCGAGGATCTCCTCATTATATTCGGCCGTGCTTGTCTTCTTGATATGCGCAATCACCGCTTCAATCTCGTCCGACGAAATAAAGCAGCCCTGTACACGAACCGGCTTGCCTTCGCCCAGCGGGGCATACAGCATATCGCCTTTGCCGATCAGCTTTTCGGCGCCCGTCGTATCAAGGATGATGCGGCTTTCAATCTGGCTGGCAACCGCAAACGCAATGCGGGACGGGATGTTTGCCTTCATAATGCCCGTGATAACATCCGCCGAGGGACGCTGCGTGGCCACGACCAGATGCATGCCGGCTGCGCGCGCCTTCTGCGCGATGCGGCAGATGGAGGTCTCCACCTCCTTGGCGGCAACCATCATCAGGTCCGCCAGCTCGTCGATCACAATGACGATCTGCGGCAGTACCTGATACACTTCGGGCGTACCGCCTTCCTCCTGCTCGGCTTTTGCCTTTTCCGCGCGCATCAAATCGTTATATCCCACCAGGTTGCGCACCTGATGATCGGCAAACAGCTTGTAGCGGCGCTCCATCTCACCCACCGCCCAGTTGAGCGCGCCCGCCGCCTTCTTCGGGTCGGTAACAACCGGAATGAGCAGATGCGGAATGCCGTTATAGTTGCCCAGTTCCACCATCTTGGGGTCCACCATAATCAGACGGACCTCTTCCGGCGTGGACTTATACAGAAGCGACACCAGCATCGAATTGATGCACACCGATTTGCCCGAACCGGTCGTACCGGCGATCAGCATATGCGGCATTTTGGCGATGTCTCCAATCACCGGCTTGCCCGTAATATCCTTGCCAACTGCATAGGACAGGCGGCTTCGCGCGCCTGTAAACGCAGGCGAGGCAATACATTCCCGGATATAAACGGTATTGACCGTCTTGTTCGGCACTTCAATGCCGACGGCGCTTTTATCCGGTATCGGCGCAATACGCACTGATACCGCGCCGAGCGACAGCGCGATATCTTCCGACAGCGAAGAAATCCGCGAAATCTTGATGCCGCGCGGAATGGTCAGTTCAAACCGCGTAACCGACGGGCCGCGCACAATGCCGATAATCTGCGCGTCAATCCCAAAGGATTGCAGTGTATCCAGCAGACATTCGGAATTTTCCTTCAGTTCCTGCTCTGCGCCCGCAACAGACGTGCGCTTGCCCTGCGTCAGCAAGTCAATCGGCGGATAATCATAGACCGGCGCAGGCGCCTTCTGGCTCTCATCCATCTGCTCGTTGATGGCCGCCTGCTCATGCTCGCTGATTTTCTCTGCCTTTTTCGGTTTTTCCTCTGCGGCAGGCGGCTCAGGCTCGTCCGGTTTGTTCTCCACCAAATCGAGGATGCTCACCTGTTCGCCCGTTGTCTGCTCCTTGAGCGAGCGCAGATATTCGTCAGGCGCCATGGGCTTGCCGCCGTGTACGCGATACGGCTCTGCCGGCGTTTCGTCTCCCGGCTTGTCCTCTCCGGGCGGCTCCGTATCCAGCGGAATGTCAATCTCCGACGCGGCGCGCTTTCTGGCGCGTTTTTCCGCGCGGGCCGCGGCTACCTCGTGTACATTGGGCAGTTTGGGCGGCGCTTCATAGCGCGCGCGCTCGTCTTCATCTTCATAGTCATATTCCGGCGCACGGAACATTTCAATCAGCGCCTGCGGCGTAACGCGGAAAGCCGCCAGCAGCGCCGCCGTGGCCAACAACAGCAGCGCCAGCAGCGCGCCAATTGAGGACAGCGCCCACTCCAGCACAATATACAGCCCGCCTGACAGCAGGCCGCCCGACTTGATTTCCATGCCGGTTTTAAGCAGCGCGGACAGCGTTTTCATCGAAAGGTCAAATTCCTTTGCACAGGTGAACGCATGCACAATGCTGCCAACCAGCACGGGCAGCATGGCAATGCACACGCCGCGCAAACGCACCGGCCCTTTGTGCCGCACCATCAGCACACCGCCCAGGCCAAGCAGCGCAAAGGGCAGCACATAGCCGCCCGTACCAATCAGCGCGCCAACCGCCTTATGCAGCACCGCAAGCACAAACCCGTCCACCGGCAGCAGCGAAAGCAGCAGCAGCAGCCCTGCCACCGCCCATACCACGCCCCATGCCGCGCGCGACAGGATGCCCTCCGGCTCGGGCGCGCGCTGCCGCGCCGTTCTGCTGCGGGGGGCAGTCTTTTTTGTTGTGGATTTCTTTACAGCCACCGTGTCTTACTCCTCTTATACCATTTTAATCAGGCTGGCAACGATGGTAATCGTGCCAATCAACGTGCAGTACACAACAAACGGGCGGAAATTGCCGCGCTTGGATACAAAACGCACCATACGGATGGCCAGCAGTCCGGATACCATCGCAACCAGAATGCCGACCACATAGCAGGAAAGCGGAACCGCAGCCGCAGCCGCCGCCGGCGCGCGCACAACGTCAATCAGTTCCAGCAGGTTGGCGCCGAACACCACAGGCAGCGACATGATAAACGCAAAGCGCACCGCAAACTCACGCGAAAAACCGCGGAACAGGCCGGTGCAGATGGTGGTGCCCGAACGAGACAGGCCGGGCAGAACCGCAAAGCACTGCCCCACGCCGACAATCAGCGCGTCCAGCCAGGTGGCGTTTTCCTCCGTCTTGCGCTTTTTCGGCGCCTTTTCCGACAGATACAGAATTGCCGCTGTGACCAGCAGCATCAGCCCGACGACCAGCGACGAGGAAAAGACAGCCTCCAGCCGGCTTTTCACCGGCAGCACCGCAAACATCGGCACAATGGTAATCAGCACCATAATGATAAACCGGCGATACGGGTGGCCGTTGATTTTAAAGCCGTCCTTCACCCAGCCGAAAAACTCCAGAATCAGTTCTTTTACATCCTTCCAGAACGCCACAATAACGCTGAGCAGCGTACCAAAATGCAGCAGCACGTTGAACAGCATGTAATCCGCCTCCACGTTGCCGCCGAACAGTACCTGCGCCAGCACCAGATGGCCGGACGAAGAGACCGGCAGGAATTCTGTCAGTCCCTGCACCAGCCCCAGCAAAGCTGCAAACCATAAACTCATCACGTTTCTCCTCTCATCAGGAAAAATTTATATACAAACTTATTATAGCATAGGTTTTGCTCCGATACCACACAAAAAAGGAAACGTCCGCCGCATTGTCCCAATCCACGGTCAACTATTTGCAGTTTGAGCAAAAATCGAACATTTGTTCTTGACTTCTTCCGTCCCTCCTCCTATTCTATGCCTTACGGGAAAAGCAAGCGAAGTAAGCAGAAAGATTCCCGGAAAGGAGGAGATGCCATTGTGCGCAGAAAAAACCATCCGGAAGACCTGATCCGGATGCTGTACGAAATCGCAGACGACGCGGAAGCGCCTGCCAACAGCCGGTTGTCGGCCATCAAGGAGATCCTCGACCGGACGGTCGGCAAGGGCACGATGCTGGACGGAGCGGACGAGGAGCCGGAACAGATCGAAATTCTGTTCCGCATCGAAGACGGACGTTCAAGTTCGGCGTAACGCCGCGGCAGGCTGCCTTTATCCGTTCAGAAGCCTTTGAGACGCTGTTCGGCGGAGCCGCCGGCGGCGGCAAAAGCCACGGGCAGCTGCTGGACGCGCTGCGTTTCGCCTGCCTCTACCCCGGCTCACGGCAGCTCATGTTGCGGCGCACCATGCCGGAGCTGGAACGCTCGCTCATTCCAGCCGCGCTGCGGCTGTATCCGCAGCGCATCGCCAGCTATAAGGTGAGCGAACATCGGTGGGACTTTATCAATGGGTCCACGCTTGAATTCGGCTATTGCGATGCAGAAAGCGACGTGACCCGTTACCAGTCCGCCGAATACGACGTGCTGCGGTTTGACGAGCTGACCCACTTTACGGAAAGCCAGTTTACCTACCTCATTTCCCGTGTGCGCGGCGCAAACGGTTTCCCCAAGCAGGTAAAAAGCACCACCAATCCGGGCGGCGTGGGCCATCAATGGGTAAAAAAGCGCTACATCGACCCCGCACCCCCTGATACGCTGACCGAATTTGCGGGCGGAACGCGCCTGTTCCTGCCGGCGCGTCTGGCAGACAATCCATATTTATGCCAGGCAGACGCAGGCTATGAGAAACGGCTTCAGCTGCTGTCCGTCCGCGACCGCAAGGCGCTGCTCGAAGGCGTATGGGAACTGAACGAAGGACAGTATTTCAGCGAGTTTTCCGAAGCGCTGCATGTTGTTTCGCCCCACCCCATTCCCAGCGGCTGGAAACGCTATCTGACGATTGACTACGGCCTGGACATGCTGGCCGCGCTCTGGATTGCCCAAGGCCCGAACGGGGACAGCGTGGTATACAGAGAGTTATATCAGCCGAATCTGATTATCTCTCAGGCAGCCGCCGCCATTCTGGCGCAGGAATCTGGGAAAGAACAAATCTACTGCCGCCTTGCACCGCCCGACCTGTGGAACCGCCGGCAGGAAACAGGGAAAAGCGCCGTCGAGCTGTTTGCGGACTGCGGCCTGCTGTTTGACAGGAGCAGCAACGAGCGTGTAGCAGGCTGGCTGGCCCTGCACGAGCTGCTTGCGCCGCGGCAGGATGAAACAGGCGCGGTGCGCCCCCGCCTGACCATCTTCCACACCTGCCGGAATCTGATTCGCACGCTGCCCGCCTTGCAGCATGACAGCCGCAATCCGTCTGACGTTGCAGGTACGCCGCACGAGCTGACCCATGCGCCCGACGCGCTGCGCGGCTATGCCGCAACCGTTTACCAGGCGCCGCCTGCGCCGCCGCCCAGTGCATACGATGCGGATATCGGCGCCTTTCTGCGATACTGAGAACAATGAGAAAAGGAGGATTTCATGGAAATCTTATGTTACTGCCTTGGCGCGGCGCTGCTGGTGCTGACCGGCGCGTTCGCCGCAGGCGGCCTGCATCTGCCGCGCCGCAGCAGCCGGCGCGATGCAGACTGCGGGCAAACCGCGGACAACGACGCGCTCAGCCGCGACCTTGCCGCGCTGATGGCCTACGGCAGAGAGGAGGACGGCGATGCACTTTGACCTGTCTCCTGCCGCGGTCTGGCGCGCGTTTGAACGCGGACAGGACTATAAACGCTCCATCGGCCTGTATGACAGAGTGCGCCGCAACGAGGCGTTCTATCTCGGCCGCCAGTGGGAGGGGCTTCGCGTACAGTCGCTCGATCCGCTGATTTTCAATGTGCTGCGGCGCTGCGTCAATCTGTTTGTATCCATGCTGGTGTCGGACGATATCGCCGTACATGCGCAGCCGTTCGATATGGACGCGGAAGGCCGCAAAACCGCCCGTGTGCTCGACCGTGCGTTCGCTTCGGCCATCGAGCGCTCCGGCGTCAAAACGCTGGGCCGCAGTCTGCTGAAAAACGCCTGTGTGGACGGCGACGGCTGTTTCTACATACATTTTGACCCCTCGCTTGAGACAGGCCAGGCCGTCAAGGGCGATATTTCCGTTGAGCTGATTGACTCCACCAACATCTATTTCGGCAACCCTGCCTCTGACGAAGTGCAGCGGCAGCCTTATCTCATCATCGCCATGCGCCGCGATGTGGACGACGTTCGCGCAGAGGCGCGCGCCAACGGCATGGGGCCGGACCAGATCAGCGCCATTGTGCCTGACGATGACAGCCAGTATCAAAAATACCGCGCGCAGGACGGCCTCAGCCGCGTGACGGTGCTGCTGCACATGCGCAGGGTAAAAGACGGCATCGCCTTCTGCAAAACCACCCGCACCGCAACCGTCATGCCCGAAAAGACGCTGCCCTACCGGCTGTATCCGGTGGCCTATATGAGCTGGAACCGAGTGCGCAACTGCTGCCACGGCGAAAGTCCGGTCACCGAGGCCATCCCCAACCAGATTGCCATTAACAAGCTGTACTCGATGTATGTGCAGTGCATCAAGCAGGTGGCCTTCCCCAAAATTGTTTACGATATGACCCGCTTCCCCAACGGCTGGTCAAACGACGTCGGCAAGGCCATCGCCATGCGCGGCAATCCGAACGAAGCCGTCGCAGCGGCGTTCCGCGCGCCCGATATCTCCGCGCAGGTATTGGGACTTTTGAAGCAGATGATGACCGATACGGCCGAGCTGATGGGCGCGTCCGAAGCTGCGCTCGGCACAGTGCGGCCGGATAATACCTCGGCCATTGTGGCGGTGCAGAACGCAACAGCGGCCCCGCTCGAACTGACCAAAATGGAGTTCTATCGTTTCACCGAGGACTGGGCGCGCATCTTCCTTGACCTGATGGGCGCGCACTACGGCGTGCGCACGCTCGCCGTTGCGGATGAAGCCGGCCAGGAGCCCGTTCGGCAGCAGTTTGACTTTTCTTCCCTGGCCGGACAGGACATGCGCCTGCAGGTCAATGTCGGCGCGGCCAGCTACTGGTCGGAAACCATGCAGACCGTCACCAACGACCACCTGCTCGAAAGCGGCATCATTTCCGACCCCATCACTTATCTGGAAAACGTACCTGATTATCAGGTGCGCGGAAAAAACGACCTGCTGCATGCGCTTCGCATGCAAAAGCAGCAAATGCAAAAGGAGGAACCCGTACATGAACCAGAAAATTGAAGCGAATCCGTCTGCCGGAGCACCGGCAAACCCATTTGTTCCCCATGCAGCCGAACCGGCGGCGCAGCAGCCGGAGACTTATTCCGTCCCTGTTGACGGAGAAACCCGCGAACTGACGCTGGACGAGCTGATCGAGGCAGCAAGCCTTGGCCTTTCCAAGCAAAACGCCTATGTACGCCGCAACCGCGCGGCCAGCGGCATGCGCGAAGGCCAGATTTATGCGGCCTTTGTGGAGGAGTATCCCGATGTATCCCCCGAGGATATTCCGCCGCAGGTGTGGGAATGGGCGCAGCAGGAGGGGTCTCTTGTTTCCGCCTACCGAAAATGGGAGGTGCTGACCCTGAAAGACGAGCTGGCGGCGCTGGAAATGAATCAGAAAAATCACCGCGCCGCAGTCGGCCCTGCCAAGGGCGACGGCGAACCGGCAGGAGCCGACCCCGTGACACTGGCTCTGCTCGGCCGATAAGCACAATGAAAAATGGAGAATGGACTCGATGATCCACAGAGCCCGCGCTCCATTCCGCCAGACAATTCTCATTCTACATTCTCAATTTTCTAAAGGAGGTTTTCTTTATGGCTATCAATCTTGCTACCAAATATTCCGACCAGATCGCAGAGGTATTCACCCGCGCATCCTTTATCAAGGGCAAAACCGCAGAAACCTTTGATCTGACAGGTGTCAAAACCCTCAAAGTATACACGCCGATCACGGTGGAAGAGGTCGATTACGACCGCGACGGCGGGCTGAAGCGCTACGGCGACGTGACCGAAATGCAGGACGTGGTGCAGGAACTGACCATGACGCAGGACAAGGCGTTTACGCTGACCATTGATAAGGGTAACAATCTGGACCAGAACCTTGTCAAGAACGCCGCAGATATGCTGCGGCTCCAGCTAAACGAAAAGTCTACCCCCGCAGCGGATAAATACGCCTTCCGCCGCTTTGTCAACATGGCCGGCACCATTGCGGAAAGCGAAAAGCCGACCAAGAGCAACATCATCTCCAAAATTGCAGACGCTTCGCAGGCGCTGGACGACGCGCTGGTGCCGGACGACAACCGCTATCTCTATCTGACGAGCGAAATGTACAAGCTGGTCTGCACCTCGGACGAATTTTCCGGCGTGGACGTACTGGCACGCCAGTCCATCGCCAAGGGCGTATGCGGCGAAGTGTTCGGCATGAACGTTGTGCGCGTGCCCCAGAGCTACCTGCCGGACGGCGTCTGGTTCCTGGTAACGCACAAGGACGCCGTGCTCATGCCCTACAAAATCGCGGACGCCAAGGTACATGAAGACCCTGTCGGCGTATCGGGCGCGCTGATTGAAGGCCGCCACTATTACGACGCCTATGTGCTGGGCGCCAAGTGCGGCGGCGTATACGCGCTGGTGAACACCGGCCTGATTTCGGCTGCGCCGACGGTTGCCGGCAATAAAATCACCGGCGCCGGCACCATCCGCTACACGCTGGACGGCTCGGACCCGCGCTATTCGGATTCGGCCCGTGACTATGTTGCCGAAACCACGCTGACGGCAGAGCCGGGCTGCAAAATCCGCGCGTTTGCTGCGGAGAACAACAAATATCCCTCTGCTGTGGCAGAAGGATAACGGAAAAGCCGCCCCGCGGGGCGGCTTGACACAGGCTCCGAGCCATCACTTTTTTAAAGGAGGAATGACCTTGACCGGAACCGAATGCTTCCGCGCCGCGCTCAATCTGCTCTCCGAAACGCCGGACAGCGGCGCATATTATGAGCAGTTCGCGCTGGGCGCTTTAAATCAGCTCATCAGCAACAGCCTGCGTGAAATCAATGCAGAGCGCGTTTTCTGCGCCGAGCAGCCTTTTGCCGCGCCGCCGCGCATGGCCGCGCTGGCCGATCAGATTCCCGCGGGAGACTGGCTGGCATCCGAGTGTTTCCCCTACGGGCTGGCCGCGCTGCTGGTTGCAGATGATGACAAGGAAAAATTCAACTGGGCGGCCAACGAATATGCCGTCCGCCTGCTGCGCCACTGTCCGGCGCAGTTTACGGCAGTGCAGGAGATGGTTTAATGCGCGCCTATCAATTTCCCGCCGCGGAAACCATACGGCAAACCGTGGTGCGGCGTTTCGGCGGACTGGACTGCCGCACACATGAAACCAAAGCTTCTCTTTCCCGCTCGCCTGATATGCAGAACCTGATCTGCGAGCAGAACGATTTTCTCGTCAAGCGCACGGGGTGGAAAACACAGCAGCAATACGATGCGCCTGTTTACGGGCTGTTTCCCATGCCGGACGGTTCGGGGTTTGCCGTCCACGCCGGAAGCCGGCTGTTTTTCCGCCCCGCCGCAGGCGGGCAAAGCGAACTCTGTTCTGATATGCACACCGCTTTTTCCCAATGCTTCTGCATGAACGGCGTGCTGTATCTGATGGACGGCAAAACCTTCCGTGCAGTGCAGCGCAACAAGGAGAACACCGCCTGGGCAGCGGTCAAGGTGCAGGATATCGCCTATATCCCCACCACAACCATTTCTGCCGCGCCAACGGGCGGCGGCACGAGCCATGAGGCCGTCAATCTTCTGACGCCCAAACGCATCAACACGTTTATCGGCAACGGTTCGGCAACACAGTTCCAGGTGGACGCCAAAGAGCTGGATGACACCCCTGTAACGGCCGAGGTGGACGGCAAAGCCGTCACGGTATCCTCTGTCAACCGCGCGACCGGTTTGGTGACCCTGGCTTCCGCACCTGCCAACGGCAACGGACTGGCCAATGTTTCCATTGCTTTTTCCAAAACGGCAGAGGGCAGCCAGGACAAAATCAACAAATGCCGTTTTGCCGGACTGTACGGCGGCAAAAACGATACGCGCGTTTTTCTCTCCGGCAATCCGGACGAACCGGCCTGCGACTGGCAGAGCGGCCTTTACGACCCTACCTATTTTCCTGACACCGGCTACACCCGCATGGGTACCGATTCTTCGGCCGTAATGGGCTATCTGAAGCAATATGAAAGCCAGCTTGTCATCAAAACAGGCGATGCGCAGGAATCCGCCAGCTACCTGCGCTCCTACCTGATGGCCGATGACGGCACGGCGCTTTATCCGCTCAAACAGGGCGCGCAGGGCGCAGGCGCCATTGCTCCGCGCAGCTTTGCCGCGCTGCATGATCTGCCGCTTTTTCTTTCCCCGCACGGCGTACAGGGCGTTTTTGGCACCGCTGTGGCCGAGCAGCGCACCATTCGCTCGGTTTCCGATGCGATTGTTCCGCGGCTGGAGGCCGAAGCCAATCTGGAAAACGCCTGCGCGATTGTGTTCGGCGGCAAATATTATCTTGCGCTCAACGGGCGCATGTACATCGCGGACGGCACGCTGACCGAGGAAGACGGCCAGCCCGCGTGGTTCCTGTGGACCAATGTTCCCGCCCAATGCCTCGCTGTGATGGACGGCCGGCTATGGTTCGGCACGCCGGACGGGCGTCTGTGCCGTTTTGCCAAACCGGATGAGGACCACGCCTACAGCGACGACGGCGCAGCCATTGACGCCTACTGGCGCACGCCGTCGCTGCCGCTCAGCCAGTGGGGCAAAGTGAAAACCGTGCGCGACGTGATTCCAACGCTCATGCCTTACTCCCGCTCGGGCGCAACCGTGCAGTATGAAAACGAGAACGGCCGTTTGCTTGCACTTTCGCGCAATATGGATTTATTTTCCTTTAAAACGCTTGATTTTTCACGGTTTTCTTTCCGCTGTGTGCCCGGGGCGGTCAGTTATCGGACGCGCTGGCGGCAGCACCGCATTCCGCTGTTCGCCGTGCGCATCGGCAACAACCGGCCGGACGAGCCGTTCGGCCTGCTTGCGCTGACCATTCGCTGGACGCTCGGCCGAACTGTGATTTGAACCGGAAAGGAGTTTACACAATGCCTGATTTTTTTGACAACGATACCGTCGCCCTGCTTGCCCTTGGCCTGACCTGTATCTGCGGTGTGTTCATGGGACAGGAAAGCCTGTGCGCCGCCGCCATTGGCGCAATCGGCGGCTACATCGGCTCCCATCTCATTCATACCAACGGAGAAAGGAAGTGACATATGGCAGGTTACAGAAAAGATTTTGACTACGCGGAAGCCATTGCGGGAACGCAGGATGAAGGCGAACGCCAGCAGCTCCTCGCCGAGCGGCAGGAGAAAATAGAAGCGGAGGGCCTTGCGGGCAAGGTAGCTTCCAACGAGGCCGTCTCCACCTGGACAGGGAACTACCGCCCTTATTCGGTTTCCAGCAGCAAATCCGGCGGCAGCGCCGTGGGGAAACTGTATGACGCGGCCGAAACCGCCCGCCTGCGCCGCTTTGAAGCGGCCCGCGCCCGCATCGCCGCGCGGCTGCTGGAAAACCTTTCCTCCATTGACAGCGACTATACCGCCGGCATGACGCAGGCGGAAATCAACGCCCATCGCTCCGTTATCTCCAACGAGGAAAAGCTGGCCGCGCTCGGCCTCAATATGGGCGCGCGGCATGCCGCCGCCACCTCGGGTGCGGCCGAAACCAGCCGCATCGCTATTGATAACCGCTACCGCAGCGATCTGGACGCGCTTGGCCAGGCCAGGCTGACCGCCCGCGCCGCCGCGCAGGCAAACGCCGCGGACCAGCAGGCCGCGCTGGAAAGCGAACAGCTTGCAGCCGCAGAAAATGCCGCGCTGCAGCAGGCGCAGGCCCAGCTTGCCCAGTTCAACGCCGACAGGGATTACAGCCTGTCCGTTGCCGGCCTGACCGGCTTTTTAAACGGCGCGCCCACGCTTGGCTGGCGGCAGCACCAATCCTCTGCCGCCGCCTCAAGCTATGAGCAGGCGCTCGCCCGCTGGAAGGCCGCGGGCTATGTGCAGGCGGCAGACGCCGCCGTGCTGGGTGTGCCAGCCGGCACCCCGACCGCGGACGCCAGCTACAAAAACGCTTCCCTTGCTTTGCAGCGGTGGAAAGCGGGGTACTGAAAAGAGGGCAGGACTTACCAATAAGTTGAGGGGCCGACCGCAAATGCGGTCGGCCCCTTCGGTGTGTCTGCACGAAAATCATACCTTTAATTGGGTAATCTGCGAATAGACAGGAACTTGATTATATATTATGCTTTATGCGCATGGAAGCATACATCTATTTTGTAGGAACTATCTACCAAACCAATGAAAGGAGAATTGTTATAATGAAACTGTGGAAAAAACTACTATGCATCACGCTTTCGACATCGCTACTGTTCGTTTCAAGCGCCTTTGCGGCTGAAAACGATACCGATGCTCTCCTGTCGTCCGAACCTCATGTTTACGACATTCTCCCTGACTCGCCCGAATGGAATGCAATGACATTATACGAGCGCCGCGCGGCCTGCTATGTCAGTGCTGAGGAAGCAGAAGCGATGACAACCGACGTGCTTGTGGAGACCGTAATGAATTACCCCTATTTAGGCGATATATATGCATTTAACACGATTTCGATGGGTATTGAGGTCGTTTCTGGCAGATTTCCCGCACTCTCCGTGCTGCTTGCCAGAGCGGATGCGCAGAGCGCTTTGCAACGCTACAAGGATGCTCAAATTCAGCTTTACCGTTTAGATTCGGATGAGCCTCTCTCTATCCATCGTGCACAAGATTTGATGACATACATAGATTCCTCCGAAGTCTTCTATGTACCTTTATCTTTCCAAACTGTTGTAAAAACCCCAAAAGGCACTAATGTTTCTGTCTTTGCCGATCGCACTTGGAGTGAAGCCGGTATGAGTGCTAGTGTTGCACAAAAGGAAAGCGAAAATATGCAAAAGCTTTATTCGTCTGCACTAATTATTGGCAACCCTACGCCTGCCTATAATTGTCACTCTTACGCATGGTACAAGGCATCTACATCTAACACTTATTGGATGAATGATCCCAGCGCTTACATCTCTGATGGAAGTTATAAAGGAGCCTCTGCAGCTGTCGGTAAAAAAGTAACATATACCAGTAGTATCTCCAGCGTCCCTATCCACTCTGGAATTATTAAATCCACATCTACCGGCCCAACTATCGTAACTTCTAAATGGGGCATGCTTGCTCTATTTACGCATCGAGTAAATGATAGTCCGTATACGGACGACCCTGCGAAATTCCCCGGAGTTGTTGTAAATTTCTGGGAAGCAGCTTAAGCTAAAGTGGGTGTAATCGTATACCGGAATCATCGCTGTATGCTCCTGAATAAAGGCCGCTCCCCTCACGGGAAGCGGCCTTTTCTCATGCAATTTTTACTTGTTCTTCAGGTTGAAGAAAGCGTCCTTGCCGAGGTACTGTGCAACGTCCTCGCCCAGCTCTTCCTCGATGCGGAGCAGCTGGTTGTACTTGGCAACACGGTCGGTACGGCTCGGCGCACCGGTCTTGATCTGGCCAGCGTTGAGCGCAACCGCGATGTCCGCAATGGTAGCGTCCTCGGTCTCGCCCGAACGGTGGGAAACAACCGCGGTGTAGCCCGCGCGGTTGGCCATCTGGATGGCGTCGAGCGTCTCGGTCAGAGAACCGATCTGGTTGACCTTGATCAGGATGGAGTTGCCAACGCCCAGCTCAATGCCCTTCTTCAGACGGGCGGTGTTGGTAACAAACAGGTCGTCGCCCACGAGCTGGATCTTGTCGCCCAGCGCCTTGGTGAGCATTGCCCAGCCTTCCCAGTCCTCTTCAGCCATGCCGTCCTCGAGGGAGATGATCGGGTACTTCTCTGCAAAGCCCTTCCACATCTTAACGAGCTGCTGCTGGGTCATCTTCTTGCCGGACTTGGGCTGGATATAGCACTTCTCTTCGTCGTTCCACCACTCGGAGGAAGCAGCGTCGATCGCGATCATGAAGTCCTCGCCGGGCTTGTAGCCAGCCTCTTCGATCGCCTTTACGATTACCTTGAGCGCGTCCTCATCCTTCTTCAGGTTGGGCGCGTAGCCGCCCTCGTCGCCAACGCCCGCAGCCGGGGTGCCGTTCTCCTTAAGGGTGGTCTTGAGCTGATGGAATACCTCAGCGCAGCGGCGCAGCGCCTCGCGGAAGGACGGAGCGGAAACCGGCATAACCATGAATTCCTGAATCTCAACGTTGTTGGTCGCATGCGCGCCGCCGTTGAGAATGTTCATCATGGGCATCGGCAGGGTCTTGGCATTGCAGCCGCCGATGTAGTTGTACAGCGGCAGGGAAAGCGCCTCAGCCGCAGCCTTGGCAACTGCCAGCGATACGCCGAGGATGGCGTTTGCGCCGAACTTGGTCTTGTTCGGGGTGCCGTCCGCCTCGATCATCGCCTTGTCGATAGCCTGCTGGTCGAGCGCGTTCATGCCGATGATGGTCTCAGCGATCTCGCCGTTGACAGCGTCAACCGCCTTGAGAACGCCCTTGCCGTTGTAGCGGGACTTGTCGCCGTCGCGCAGCTCGCAAGCCTCAAAAATGCCGGTGGAAGCGCCGGACGGAACAGCCGCGCGGCCCATGTAAGCGCCGGTGTCGCCCTCAACATAAACTTCAACCTCTACGGTCGGGTTGCCGCGGGAGTCCATGACTTCACGGCCAAGTACATCAACAATTTCAATGTAGCCCTTCATAAATTCTTCTCCTTTGTATTAAAATAAAATGGTTGTCATTCAGACAGCAAAATGCCGGAAGCCGCATTTTTGCTGCGCCGCGCGCACGCGGCGATGAAATTCCCCATAAAAGTCCGGCTCCGCCGGACTTTTATACCAATACCCGCGCCATAGCAGCGCGACCGTCCCTGCCGTGCAGGGGCGAGGGGGGTATCCGAAAAGGTTCCCTGGGAACTTTTTCGGTATCCAAGGGAGACAGAGTCCCTCCTTAGCGCTTCTCCAGAAGCGAATGCCCCGTCATCTCTTCCGGCTGCTTGAGGCCCATCATTTCCAGCATGGTGGGCGCAAGGTCGGCCAGCACGCCGCCGTCCTTCAGCTTGCCTTCGTGACCGATCATCACAAGCGGCACCGGATTGGTGGAGTGCGCGGTAAACGGCGTTACGCCGTCCGCGTCGAGCATCTGGTCCACGTTGCCGTGGTCAGCGGTGATGAGGCACTGGCCGCCCATCTGCTGGATGGCGGCAACCACCTTGCCCACGCCGTCGTCGGTCGCCTCAATGGCCTTGACAGCCGCCTCAAACACGCCGGTATGACCGACCATATCGCAGTTGGCAAAGTTCAGGATGATGACGTCATACTTGCCGGACAGAATGCGCTTGACGCACTCCTCGGTCACGGCCGGTTCGCTCATCTCCGGCTGGAGGTCATAGGTCGCTACGCGGGGCGAAGGAATCAGCGCGCGGTCCTCTCCCTTGTATTCCCGCTCAACGCCGCCGTTGAAGAAGAACGTAACATGCGCGTACTTCTCCGTCTCAGCAATGCGGAGCTGGGTCATGCCCAGTTCAGAGATATATTCACCGAAAGTGTTGCGCAGGCTCTGCGGACGGAACGCAACCTCCACGCCTGCAATGGAAATATCATACTGCGTCATGCAGACATAGTGGATGTTGCGCTTATGGCGCTTGAAGCCGTCAAACTCATGGTCCACCAACGCACGGGTAATCTGGCGTGCGCGGTCCGGACGGAAGTTTGCAAAAATGATCGCGTCGTCGTCGCGTACAATCGCGCCCTCGGTAATGATGGTCGGCACGATGAACTCATCGGTCACGCCGGCATCATAGGAGCGCTGCATGGCCTCATGCGCAGAGGGCGCATGTTCGCCTACGCCTTCCGCAATAGCCTGATAGGCCTTTTCCACACGGTCCCAGCGATTGTCGCGGTCCATCGCATAATAGCGGCCGGAAACCGTGGCGATGCAGCCTACGTTAACCGCGTCAATCTTGGCCTGCAGGCGATCAATAAAATCAATACCCGACTGCGGCGGCGTATCGCGGCCGTCCATAAAGCAATGGAAGCAGACTTTACGCAGACCATTCCGGCGCGCCATTTCAAGCAGCGCAAACATATGGTCGATATGCGAATGCACGCCGCCGTCAGACAGCAGGCCAAAGATGTGCAGCGTTGAACCAAACCAGCGGCACTGGTGAATTGCGCTCATCAGCGCCTCATTGCCGAAAAAGTCGCCGTCCTGAATGGACTTGGTGATACGGGTCAGTTCCTGATAAACGATACGGCCCGCGCCGATGTTGGTGTGGCCAACCTCAGAGTTGCCCATCTGGCCGTCCGGCAGGCCGACATCCAGACCGGAAGCGCCGATATAAGTCATCGGATTTTCCGCAAAGATCTTGTCCAGATTCGGGGTTTTTGCCGCTTCAATCGCGTTGCCCTTCTTTTCCTCACGGTGGCCGAAACCATCCATGATGATCAGCGCAGTCGGCTTTTTGGGGCCGGCCGCCTTTTTGCTGGACGAAGTTCTGCGGGTTGTGGTTTTCTTGGCGGCCGTGGTTTTTGCAGCCGTTTTTCTGGCGGCAGGTTTCTTGGCCGGCGTTTTCGTTTCCTCGGCCTGCTTGGCCGCGGCAGCGGTCTCAGCAGCCGCAGCCTCCGGCACGATTTTTTTCTTCATAAAACAGTTAACTCCTTTGGGAAGCGGACGAAAGGGGACAACGATGCTTCCCGATGTCCCCTCCCGCACACACGGTGCAGGATGGTCCCTTCACCGCATCAGTATCTTATTGGTTGGCTGCTTCCACGATGGTCGCGAAGTCAGCGCTCTTCAGGGAGGCGCCGCCGATCAGGCCGCCGTCAACATCAGGCTGGGCCAGCAGCTCGGCTGCGTTCTTGGCGTTCATCGAGCCGCCGTACTGGATGGTGATGCCGCGGGCAGCGCGCGCGCCGTACTTCTCACGCAGGCAGTCACGGATGGCAGAGCAAACCTCGCCCGCCTGCTCGGCAGTGGCGGTCTTGCCGGTGCCAATGGCCCAGATCGGCTCGTAAGCGATGACGACCTTCTTAATGTCCTCAAGCGCTACGTCCTTCAGCGCAATCTTGATCTGCTTGCGGATGACCTCCATGGTCACATCCTGCTCACGCTCGGTCAGGCTCTCACCCACGCACAGGATGGGACGCAGACCGTTCTCCAGCGCAACGAGCACCTTCTTGTTGCAGGCCTCGTCGGTCTCATTGAAGTACTGGCGGCGCTCAGAGTGGCCGATGATGACATACTTCACGCCCAGCTCCTTGAGCATATCGGCAGAAATCTCACCGGTAAACGCGCCGGACTTCTCATAATGCATATTCTCCGCACCGATGGCAATCTTGGAGCCCTTGGCTGCCTTGACAGCGGTCTGAATATCGGTAAACGGCACGCAAAGCACCATCTCGCACCACTTGGTCTTGGAAAGCAGCGGCTTCATCTCTTCAATGAGGGCCTTGGCTTCCGCCGGCGTCTTGTTCATCTTCCAGTTGCCGGCGATGATGGTCTTACGATATCTGCGATTCATGTTGGTTTCCCCTTTCAAGCTTTCAGACGGCTTTTCCGTCCTGACGGTTTATGTATTATAGCGGAACGGTCCTCGCTCCGGTATAAGTCATAAGCGCAGGCAAAATGCCGCTTATCCGGCATTTTGCCCGCCCATGTCCGGACCGAAAAGTCCGAACTGTTCTTCCGCTGCGCCCTGCGGCCGCAAGCGGAAGCTTACTTATCCTCCAGGCAGGCAATGCCCGGCAGTTCCAGACCCTCCAGGAACTCCAGCGACGCGCCGCCGCCGGTGGAGATATGGGTCATCTTATCAGCAAAGCCCAGCTTCTCAACCGCTGCGGCAGAGTCGCCGCCGCCAATGATGGAAACTGCCTTGCTGCCTGCAATCGCCTTGGCAACCGCCTTGGTGCCAACTGCGAAAGCGTCAAACTCAAACACGCCCATCGGGCCATTCCAGACAACCGTGCCGGCGTCCTTGACGGCCTCAGAGAACTTCTCCACCGTCTTCGGACCGATATCCAGACCCATCATGTTCTCCGGCAGCTTGCCCGCTTCATATACAACGGGTTCCGCGTCCGCGCCGAAGTGGTCGCCGCAAACGGTATCAACCGGCAGCAGCAGCTTCACGCCCTTGTCTTCCGCCTTTTTGATCAGGCCGAGCGCCAGCTCCAGCTTATCCTCCTCGCACAGCGAGGTGCCGATTTCGCCGCCCTGCGCCTTGGAGAAGGTGTACGCCATGCCGCCGCCGATGATAACGGTATCGCACTTGTCGATCAGGTTGTTGATGACGTTGATCTTATCCGAAACCTTCGCGCCGCCCAGAATGGCAACAAACGGACGGGCGGGATCGGACAGCGCCTTGCCCATGATGGAAATTTCCTTGTTGATCAGGAAGCCGCAGACAGCCGGCAGGTAATCCGCAATACCGGCGGTCGAAGCGTGCGCACGGTGCGCCGTGCCGAAGGCATCGTTGACATAGATTTCTGCCAGGGATGCCATTTCCTTGGCCAGTTCGGGGTTGTTCTTTTCCTCGCCCTTTTCAAAGCGAACATTTTCCAGCAGAATAGCCTCGCCCGGCTTTACCTCAGCGGCCAGACGCTTGGCATCTTCGCCCACAACATCCTTGGCAAGCTTTACCTGCTGGCCGAGCAGCTCAGAAAGACGCTCTGCAACAGGAGCCAGCGAATACTTCATGTTGAACTCGCCCTTCGGACGGCCGAGGTGAGAACACAGAATAACGGCCGCATTGTGGCCGAGCAGGTATTTAATCGTCTCCAGCGATGCGCGGATGCGCTTATCGTCTGTAATCTGGCCGTTTTCGTCCTGCGGAACATTAAAATCGCAGCGGACAATGACCTTCTTGCCGTTTACGTCAATATCTTCGACGCTCTTCTTGTTGTACTGCATAATATACCTCTCCTTCAAGATATAAAATTAACGATACAGAGGATCGCGGCCTTCCCTTCAAGAATTCCGCTTCCAAGACAAAATTATACTCGTTTTTCCGATATTACGCAAGCAAATTTACAAAAAAGCTCCCTTTTCCGGAATCTTTTATAGATTATTTGCGTTTTAGCGGAAATACTTGTGAAAAATTAAACACAATGCCCAATAGGAATCATTTGCGCGGCGCGCCGTAATATGCTACCGCCAGCGCCTGCGGACCGGTGTTGGTGATGACCGACGCACCGATGGGACAGCGGACAACCCCGCGGAAGCCGATTTCGGTCAAAAGCCGCTTTTCCAGCTCCTCAATCCGCGCGGCGGGCACGTCGCCGTAGAGCAGAATCGCCGTCTGTTTTTCCGGCTGCACCACGCGGGCAGAGGCTTTTTTGATCAGACCGGATACCAGCGCTTTTTCTCCGCGCACCTTATCGCATACCTGCACGCCGCCGTCATACACATGGCTGATGGGCTTGAGGCCGAGCGCCTCCCCCACAAAGGCCGCACCGCCCGAAATACGGCCGGATTTCTTCAGATGTTTCAGGCTGTACACGCCCAGAAACGCCTCCACCCGATTCAAGCGGCTCCTGACGACGCTCAAAATCGCCTCAAAGCTGTCCCCCGCATCGCGCAGTTCCGCAGCCAGCACCACAACATGCCCATAGATGTAAGTATAGGTTTCCGAATCGACGACTTCGATGCGCATCACGCTGCCGTACTCTTCCTCAAACATGCCGCGCGCCAGGCAGGCCGCCTGACAGGTGCCCGACCCCTTGCCGTTGATCAGCACGGCAAGCAGGTGGGTGCAGCCGCGCTCAAACGCGCGGCGGTAGGAATCCAGAAACTGCGCCGGCGTAACCATGGAGGTCGCAGGCACTTCGCTGCTCGTCTCGAGCAGCTTCCAGTATTCTTCCGCCGTCACGTCATAGTATTCACGGAACGTGCGCCCCTGATGGGTCAGCGTAATCGGAACCACTTCGATTCCGTGCGCCTGAATCTGCGCCTCCGGAATATCCGCCGAGGAATCGGTTAAAATATGAATTTTTTCCATCATCTTCTCCTTTTATGGTTGTGGGAACGGGCCCGCGAGCTTCAGGTTTTCAAATCCGGTCTGCCGCAGCGCTTCAAACACAAGAACCGCCACCGAATTGGACAGATTGAGGCTCCGCGCCCCCTCGCGCATCGGGATGCGCACACAGCGCTCCGGATGCGCGACCAGCAGGCTTTCCGGCAGTCCCTTTGTCTCCTTGCCGAACATGAGATAGTCCCCATCGCGATATTCGGCCTCGTGATAGGCATGCGGCGCTTTGGTGGTGGCATAAAAATACCGCCCGTCCGGATTTTTTTCAAAAAATTCGTCCAGGCTCTTATACATGCGGACATCGAGCAGGTGCCAGTAATCCAGCCCTGCGCGTTTCATCCGCTTATCGTCAATCGCAAAGCCGAGCGGCTCGACCAGATGCAGCACACAGCCCGTCGCCGCGCAGGTGCGGGCGATGTTACCTGTGTTCTGCGGGATCTCCGGCTCGACCAGAACAATATGCAGCATAAATCTTCCCCATTTTTGCAAAAGTACTTTTCTATTTTATGCGATTTCCGCTTTTTTTTCAAGCGTTTGTGCCTTTTTTCACAAAAAATTATCCCCTGACTGCAAAAAATCAGGGGATAATAACATCCTGTTATGCAATTTCCGCGTAAACGCCGTACAGATAACCGCGGGTTGCGGCCTGCTCGTCGGTGAGCACCTCGCCGGTGTAGCGCGGGCCGCTCAGGTCATCCGGATCGTCCGGATATTCGACCGCAAGCTTTCCGGTGTGCAGGGTAAGGGTCTGGGTGTCGGTCGTGCCGTCCGTAAAGGTAACGGTAACGGTCAGCTTCGCGCCCTCGAACGCATCCACACGGCTGTGCCATGCTGCCTGCAGATCTTCGTCCTCCTCGTTCTGCGCAGGCGCGTCCCAGAAGCCGTAGCTGGCGTCCGCGTCGTAGGCCTCTTCAAAGCTGGCGCCCAGCTTCCAGCCCAGGTCTGCCCACCACTGGTTGCGCTCCGGCAGGCCGCTTACGCCGACCATATCCGCGCCGTTCAGCCGCGGGTCGGTGCCCTGATGCAGCCCCGCCACATCGTCGTGCGCTACCTCAATCTGCTTTGCGCGGTACAGGCCGCCCTTGTCGATCGACGCGCTGACCTCCGCGATGTTGTCGCCCGTCACCTTAAACAGGCAGCCGGAGAAAAAGCCCTTTTCCAGATCATTCACGCCCGACCCGTTATCGAACACGATCTTGCTGCCTTTGGGCTGCATGGTCTCGCCCGTATCCGCAGCATACGCCACGATGCCGAACGAATTCGCCACCGCACCGGCCAGCACATCCGCCGCCGGCTGTCCGCTGCCGCGCGCCTGCCATACCGCCGTGCCGCCGACGATCACGCCGAACGCGCACGCCGCTGCCAAAATCCGCTGCGCCATGCCGAGACGGCGGCGCGGCTTCGCCTGCAAATGCTGCGGCGCGTCCTGCTGTGCGGCGCGGCGTACTTCACGCGCCGCCGCCAAGGTGCGCTGCTTGAGTTCCTCGGGCGCTTTTTCGTTCTGCATCCGGTTCAGTTCGTCCATTGTCTTTTTGTTCATCGTCAGATCCCTCCAAGTCCAGTTTCAGTTGCTTACGCGCACGGTGCAGCCGTGTGCGCACGGTCGCCGGCCGGCAGCCGGCCATTGCGGCGATCTCTGCGGTATCGTACCCCTCCACATAGTGCAGATGAACGACGGTGCGCAGATCCGGCGGCAGTGCATACACCGCCTGCCACAGCGCGCTGTGGTCGTCCGGTTCGGGTGCGGCGGCATCGGGTGCGGCCTCCAGCGGCGCAGTGCGCCGGAACCACGCCGAACGGCGCAGGTCGGTGCAGCGGCTGATCGTTACCCGCAGCAGCCACGCTTTCAGGTGCTCCGCATCGCGGAAATCCGTCGTATCCCGCAGCAGACGGAGAAACACCTCCTGATATACGTCCTCCGCATCCGTCCGGCTGCCCAGCCGGCACAGCGCCAGACGGTATACCGCGTCACCGCAGGTATCCATCGCCTCGCACAGGAATGCGTCGGATCGCAGGTTTGTTTGCACGGTGCTCTCTCCTCCTTTCTGTAAGCAACACGACAGAGAGATCTGAAATGTTCTGATTTTACGAAAAAATTTTTATGCAGGGCCGTTGCTGCCCTGCGCGTATTCGGATGAAAAAAAGCGCGCGCCTGCGGGCGCGCGGAGACTGTCGAAAAACTTGCGTTTTTCCGACAATCTGTGTTTTGGCTTCGCCAAACACAGACGAGAAAAAGTTCCCAGACGGAACCTTTTTCTCTCTCGAAGTATAAAAAGTCAGGCGCATGTCCTGACTTTTTATACATTTGCGCTGCAAATGCTATTGCATGCGCGCTGCCGCGCGTATGGCTGATAAGCGTTTGTAAAACACATTTTCAACAAACTGCGCGCGCCTTTTTCACTTTGCGAAATATTCCCTTGTCTGCCGGACATTCTGCGCAATCGCAGCCTTGAGCGCGTCGGTCGAATCAAAGCGCATTTCCGGACGCAGGAACTTGTGCAGCTCCACATGAATCATCTTGCCGTACAAATCTCCCGCAAAGTCCAGCAGGTGCGGCTCAATCGTCGGCGCGCCGCCGTCCCTGAAGGTGGGCTTGACGCCGATGTTGGTCGCCGCAATGTGGCTTCTTCCGTCCACCAGCACGCGGGTAGCGTAAACCCCGTAGGGCGGCAGCGCCATCTCCGGCGGCAGCGCCAGGTTCACCGTCGGCACCTGCAAAACGCTGGTGCCCACTCTGCGGCCGTGTTCCACCACGCCGGTTACCGTATAGGGATGACCGAGAAAGCGCGCCGCGCCCTCCATATCCCCCTGCGAAATGAGCTGGCGAATATAGGTGGAAGAAACAACAATACCGTCCACCTTGACGTCTTCAATGCAGTCATAGCCAATGCCTGCCTTTTTGCACTCGGCCGCCATGCCCTCGGCATTGCCCAGGCCCTTGTAGCCAAAGCGGTTGTTTCGGCCGGAGATAATCCATCCTGCGCCAAACTGGCCGATCAGCATCTTGTGGATAAAATCGCGCCAGTCCATGTGCTGCATGCGCTCGTCAAAATGGCCGAAGATGACCTCGTCCACGCCGCCGAGCAGCCGAATTTCCTCCCGCCGGTAGGCGTTTGCCGTAATCAGCGGCACCTGCCGCCCCAGAACGACCGAATCCGGATGCACGTCAAAGGTAAACACCGCGCTGGTTCCACCAATTTGACGCGCCCGCTCGACCGCTTTTTCCATCAGCGCACGGTGGCCAAGATGCACGCCGTCAAAATATCCAAGCGCAATCACGCGCGGTTTTTGCATTCCCTGCATTGTGGTCTCCCCCTGAATCTACTGTAATGCAAAGCGGGTCTCAAACACACGGCGCAGCGCCCTGCGCCGCGGCTTTCCGCCGCCTTTATCGGAAATTTTTATACACAAACAGGCCAAGTCCGCCCTTATCCAGCCGGCGCACCTGACCGAGCATCAGAAAGCGGCCGCCATGATATACCCTGCACAGTGCATTTTCCTGTTCCGGCAGCCCCTGCGCCTGCCGCGGAAATACGACCGCGCCGCGCACGATCCGCTCTGCGCCCTCATCCGTCAGGATAACCGCCGGAAAATCGGGAAACAGGCTGTCCGTCGGCAGCAGAAGGTCCTGTATGGAGCCGTCGTCCATCGCGCGCTCCACCTCGTCAAACGTGCGGCAGTTTTCCAGCGCATATGCGCCCGCGCGCGTCCGCACCAAACTGTGCATAACGGCCAGCGAACCCAGCGCTTCGCCAAAATCGCTGACCAGCGTGCGCACATAAGTACCCTTGCTGACCACGCACCGCAGGCTACCCCTGCGCGCAGTCTCGTCAAATGCCAGCAGCTCCAGCGCGCACACGTTGATAT
Source organism: Agathobaculum sp. (assembly GCF_050946325.1). Taxonomy (GTDB): domain Bacteria; phylum Bacillota; class Clostridia; order Oscillospirales; family Butyricicoccaceae; genus Agathobaculum. Next base: position 27,278 of record NZ_JBMNUP010000010.1, read on the forward strand.
CGCGCGCCGGCCGCTCGACTTCTTTCCCCTTGCGGGCAAGGTCGTACAGCTTCCGGCCGTTCACCTTGACCGCCGAATACATGGGCGGCACCTGCTTCTGCGGGCCGAGGAATCCGGCCAAAACCCGCTCTGCCTCTGCGCGGCAGACCTTCTTTTCGCTGGTGCGCAGCGTTCGACCGGTCACGTCCTGCGTGTCCGTACACAGGCCCAGCGTAAAGCCTGCCACATATTCCTTATCCTGTGCCGCGGCAAAATCCGCCGCCTTGGTCGCCCCGCCGACGAACACAGGCAGCACGCCTGTTGCAAGCGGGTCCAGCGTGCCGCCGTGGCCGATTTTGCGGGTGTGCAGAATGCCGCGCAGCTTGGCCACCACATCGTGCGAGGTAAAGCCCTGCGGCTTATTCATCAGCAGAATGCCGTTTATCTCAGACGTCGCTCTGTTCATATACTTCCTCTGCCGCCTTCAGGATGGCCGCGCGCGCCTCTTCGGTGGACAGCTCCGCGCCAAAAGACGCGCCTGCCGCGCGCAGGTGACCGCCGCCGCCGCATTTTTTGCAGATTGCCGAAGCGTCCACTTCTTTGGTTGTGCGCACGGAGACCTTGGTGGTGCCGTCGCTGTTTTCCGTCAGCGTAATGCCGACCTGCACGCCTTCGATCTGGCGGGTCAGGGATGCGATGGAGTCCAGATCGTCCATATCCGCTCCCGTGCGCGTAATATCCGCGCGGCGCAGAACGGCAAGCGCAATTTTCCCTTCGTGCAGAAACTCCATCGTCTCAAAAATGATGCGCTCCATATCAAACCGCGGGCGCGATTTGGTTTCAAACAGCGCGCGGTTGATTTCGCCGCCGTCAATCCCCGCCGACAGGCAGGCCGCCGCAACCGCATGGCTGTGCGCGGTCGTATTGGAGAATTTGAAGCATCCCGTGTCGGTCGAAACGCCGACATACACGCACTCCGCAATATCCTGCGTCAGGCGCACGCCCATCGCCATCAGCACATCATAAATCACTTCCGCGCAGCCGCCTGCATCCGGCCGCACCAGATTTTCCTTTCCAAACAGCTCGTTAGAGCGGTGATGGTCGATCACAAGGTCAATTTTATCCTCGTACTGCTTTGCATTATCTGTAAACAGCTTCTGTTCCGCAATATCGGTGGAAACGATAAACTGCGGCACAAAACCGCTCTCCGGATAGCACGGCACAATCATCGGTGCGTACCGCCGGGTAATTTCAGGATTCTCCAGAATAAAGGCCCGCTTGCCCAGCTGGCGCAGTCCCCGGCAGAGCGCGCCTGCGCAGCCCGTGGTGTCGCCGTCCGGACGGCGGTGGGTCAGAATCAGAATATCGTTCTCCCGCAGCAGCGCAGACGCGGCGCCCTGTACGTCAACCGTCATTCCGCGTCCTCCCCTCCAAGCCGGCCCTCCTGCTTCAAATCATGCAGAAGCGCCGAAATATGCGCGCCGTGCGTAATCGAAGTATCCAGCTCAAACACCAGCTCGGGCGCATAACGCAGCTGCACCTTATGGCCAACCTCGCGCCGCAGCCATCCGGCCGCAGACTTCAGGCCCTTCATGACCTCTTTTGTCTGCTGCTCGCTGCCCAGTACGGAAACATAGCACTTGGCATAGCGCAGGTCGTTCGTCACCTCGCAGCGAACGACGGAAACCATCGCGCCCTGCACGCGCGGGTCCTTGACCGAGCGGATCGCCTCGGCCAGCGCCTTCATCACTTCTTCCGAAATACGGTCGATTCTTGTAGACATAAAAACTTCCTCCTTTTCTGAGGACAGGGTACAAATTGAAAATGGAGAATGGAAGATGGAGCATGTATTGTTCTTCCTCCATCTTCCGCGCAATATTCCCATCTTGAACAAACGGCGGGTGCCGTTTGCGCGGTGCGCCGCAGCGCCCGCATCAAAATCCCCCGCAAAACCGGGGCTTTGCCTCGGTTGTGCACCGCTGCTTCGGGACGCGCGTCCCGAACCGCCTTTGCCGTACAACGGCGGGGGGCGGTATTCCAAAAAGTTT
>NZ_JBMNUP010000011.1:0-27019 GCF_050946325.1 Agathobaculum sp.
TGCGATATGCTTTATTTTGAGAATGACTATGGCTTCGGCGCGCATCCGGCGGTGCTGGAGCGTCTGGTGCAGACCAATATGGAGCCGGTTTCCGGCTACGGAACCGACCCGTTCACAGCTTCGGCGGTGGAAAAGATCAAAGCGGCCTGCGGCTGTCCGGAGGGACAGGTGTTTTTCATCACGGGCGGCACGCAGACCAATATGCTGGTGATTGACGCGATGCTGCGCAAATATGAAGGCGTGGTTGCGGCGGAGACCGGCCATGTGAGCGTGCATGAGGCCGGCGCGATTGAATTTACCGGCCACAAGGTGCTGACCGTGCCCGAAAAGGACGGCAAAATGTCGGCCGAGGCGCTGGAAAAATGCCTTTCCACGTTCTGGAACGACCCCAATCACGATCATATGGTATTCCCCGGCATGGTATATATCTCCCACCCGACGGAATTCGGAACGCTGTACAGCCGGCAGGAGCTGGAGGAGCTTTCCGCCGTCTGCCGGAGATATGAGATTCCGCTTTATATGGACGGCGCGCGCATGGGCTACGGCCTGGCCGCTTCGGAAGACGTGACGCTGCGCGAAATTGCCGCCTGCTGCGATGCGTTTTACATCGGTGGCACCAAATGCGGCACGCTGTGCGGCGAAGCCGTTGTGTTCCCGCGCGGGGCCGCGCCCAAACAGTTTGTCACCATGACCAAGCAGCACGGCGCGCTGCTTGCCAAGGGCCGCCTGAGCGGCGTGCAGTTTGACGCGATGTTTACCGACGGACTGTATGAAAAAATCTGCCGTCCGGCGGTGGAGCTTGCCATGCGCCTGCAAAAGGGCCTGCGGGAAAAGGGATACCGCATCGCGTTCCCCTCGCCGACCAACCAGCAGTTCGTCATTCTGGAAGACGCCATGCTGGACGAGCTGCGGCGGCAGCAGGTCGCTTTCAGCTATTGGGAGCGGTATGACGAGGGGCACAGCATCATCCGCCTGGCAACAAGCTGGGCAACCACCGAACAGCAGGTGGACGAACTGCTGACCCTGTTTTAAGCGGAAAAATTTCCGTTTTTGCAATAACAGCCAACATTTTGGAGGCAATCAATGAACGTAAGCTACGAAGAACAGAAAATCATACAGGTCGATCTGGAAAAGGAGATGCGCAAAAGCTACATCGATTACGCGATGAGCGTCATCGTCAGCCGCGCGCTGCCCGATGTGCGCGACGGCCTCAAGCCCGTGCATCGCCGTATTCTGTACGCGATGTTTGAGGACGGACTGACTTCGGACAAGCCTTACCGCAAGTCGGCCACGACCGTCGGTAACGTGCTCGGCCGGTATCACCCCCATGGCGACGCATCGGTGTATGACGCCATGGTGCGCATGGCGCAGCCCTTTTCGCTGCACTATCCGCTGATTGACGGCCACGGCAACTTCGGTTCGGTGGACGGCGACCCCCCGGCGGCCTATCGTTATACCGAGGCCCGCATGGCCCGCGTGGCAAACTACATGCTGGCCGATATCAAAAAAGATACGGTGGATTTTCAGCCCAACTTTGATGAAAACCTGAAAGAGCCGCTGGTTCTGCCCTCGCGTTATCCCAACCTGCTGGTCAACGGCTCGTCGGGCATCGCGGTCGGCATGGCGACCAATATTCCTCCGCACAACATGACCGAAGTGATCGACGGCGTCTGCTACGTCATCGACCATCCGGAGGCCGGCCTGGACGAGATCTGCCAGTTCATCAAGGGACCGGATTTTCCAACGGGCGGCATCATCATGGGCCGCTCGGGCATCCGCGCCGCCTATGCCACCGGCCGCGGCAAAATCAAGCTGCGCGCCAAGACCGAGATCGTCGACCTGCCGAACGGCAAAAGCCAGATTCTTGTGACCGAGATTCCCTATATGGTCAACAAGGCCCGTCTGGTGGAGGCCATGGCGGGTCTGGTTAAGGACAAGCGCGTGGACGGCATCACCAATATTCAGGACCACTCCTCGCGCGAAGGCATGCAGATCGTCATTGACATCCGCCGCGACGCCAACGCGCAGGTTATCTTAAACCAGCTTTTCACTTATACACAGCTTGAGGATACTGTTTCGATGATTCACATTGCGCTGGTGCCTTCGGGCGCGCAGGGCAAATTGCAGCCGCGCGTGCTGACGCTGCGCCAGATCATCGACCAGTATATCGCCTTCCAGAAAGACGTGGTTGCGCGGCGTACCCGCTTTGATTTGAAAAAGGCGCAGGACCGCGCGCATATCCTCGAAGGTCTGAAGGTTGCGACCGACGGGGACAATATCGACCGCATCATCGCCATCATCCGCGCCTCCAAAAATGAGGCGGAGGCCAAGGAAAACCTGTGCAAAGAGCCGTTCTGGATTGACCAGATTGCGCTGCTCGGCATTGTGGACGGTTCGGCGCATTTTGAGTTCCACCTGGATGACGCGCAGGCACAGGCCATTGTGGATATGCGTCTGGGCCGCCTGTCCGGTCTGGAGCAGCAGAAGCTCAATGAAGAATATGCCGAACTGGAAGAAAAAATCCGCGGGTTTGAGCATATTCTGTCCGCCGATGAGAATATTCTTGCCGTTGTAAAGGAAGAATTGCAGCAGATCAAGGCCAAATACGGCGACGCGCGCCACACCGAAATTGCCAACGTTGCCGATGAGATCGACATTGAAGACCTGATCGAGCAGCAGGACTGCGCGTATACGCTGACGCACTTTGGCTATATCAAACGCCAGCCGACTTCGGTTTACCGCGCGCAGCGGCGCGGCGGACGCGGCATTTCGGCCATGTCCACCCGTGAGGAGGACTTTGCCAAGAGCATTTTCACCGCCTCCACGCATGATACCATCCTGTTTTTCTCCGACCGCGGCAAGGTATACAAGCTCAAGGGCTACCAGATACCGGAGACCGGCCGCTCGGCCAAGGGCATGAATATCATTAACCTGCTGGAACTGGAAAACGATGAAAAAATCACCGCCATGTTCCCGATCCAGCAGTTTGCGGATGATAAATTCCTGTTCTTTGTCACAAAACAGGGCGTTGCCAAGCGCGTGGTGCTTTCCGATCTGCAAAATATCCGCAGGGCGGGTCTGCGCGCACTGAACCTCAATGAGGATGACGCGCTGATTGACGTGCGCCTGACCGACGGCGAGCAGAACATCCTGATCGCCACGCATGAGGGCCGCGCCATCTGCTTTGACGAAAACGAAGTCCGCGCAATGGGCCGCACGGCGACCGGTGTGCGGGGCATCCGGCTGAGTGAGGGCGACTATGTTGTGGGCGCGGCGCGGGCGCGCAAGGGCGCGTATGTGCTCTCCATCACAGAGAACGGCTACGGCAAACGCACGCCGGTGGAGGAATTTACCGTTCACCACCGCGGCGGCGGCGGCATGACGCTGCACAACCTGACCGAAAAGACCGGTCTGGTGGCCGGCATTGCGGTTGTGGATAATGAGAACGACGTGATGATTATCACCGATGACGGCGTCATTATCCGCACGGGTGTGGAAGAAATCCGCGAATGCGGCAGAGGCAGCCAGGGCGTTATCGTCATGCGGACGGGAGAGGACGTCAAGGTCATTTCCATCGCCCGCACGGATAAGGAAGAACCGGATACCGCAGAAGAAGAAAATGCCGAGCAGGAATAACAGCAAAACGGACGCTTTGTGCGTCCGTTTTTTTGCGGGGAAAGCGCTTTGCCGGAGCAGAAAATCCACATGCGCCTTGCGCGGGCGGCAAAAAAGGGGTATACTGACTCTATCTGGAATGCCTGCATGAAGAAGGAGAGAACCCGATGAAGGACGGATTTATCAAGGTTGCGGCGGCAACGCCCGGGCTGCGCGTGGCGGACTGCGCGTATAACGCGGCGGAAACAGCGCGGCTGGCGCGTGAAGCGGCGGAAAAAGGCGCGAAACTGATCGTATTTCCCGAGCTGTGCCTGACCGGCTACACCTGCGGCGACCTGTTTTTGCAGCAGACCCTGCTGGACGGCGCGCTCGCCGCGCTCGAGACCGTGTGCCGGCAAACTGCGGCGCTTGAAGCCGTGGTGCTGGTTGGTCTGCCGCTGCGCGTGCGCGGCAAGCTGTATAACTGCGCCGCGGTGCTCTGCCGGGGCGAGGTGATGGCCTTTGTGCCCAAGCGCCACCTGCCCAATTATTCCGAATTTTACGAACAGCGCCACTTTGTCTCGGGCGACGCGCTGGACTGCATGGAAGGCGTCTGCGTGAAAAACGGCGCGGGCGAGACGGTTCGCGTGCCGGTGGTGACCGGTCAGGTGTTCGCCTGCGAGGAGCAGCCGCTGTTTACCTTCGGCGTGGAGCTGTGCGAGGATTTGTGGGTCGCCGCGCCGCCGTCCATTGAGCTTGCGCAGGGCGGCGCACATATCATCGCCAACCTGTCCGCTTCGGATGAGCTGGTCGGCAAGGCGGCTTACCGCCGCGATCTGGTGCGGCAGCAGTCCGCGCGGCTGGCCTGCGCCTATGTGTATGCGGACGCCGGCACCGGCGAATCCACACAGGATCTGGTGTTCGCGGGGCATGACCTCATCGCGGAAAACGGAACGCTTTTAGCAGAAAGCCGCCGCTTTACAGAGGGTATCGTTTACGCAGATATTGATTTGGAGCGCCTTGCCTATGAGCGCCGGCGCATGAATACCTTCGGCGCGGCGGAAACCGGCGTATTTTCCTTTTCCCTGCCTGCGGCGGACTGCGACCTTGCCGACCGGCGTTTTCCCCGGCTGCCCTTTGTGCCGGAAAACAGCGAAAAGCGCGTCGAACGCTGCGAGGAGATCCTGACCATTCAGGCGGCCGGTCTGGCGCGCCGTATTGCGCACACCCGCGCGAAAACCGTGGTGGTCGGCCTGTCCGGCGGGCTGGATTCCACGCTGGCGCTGATTGTGACGGCGCATGCGTTTGACCGTCTCGGTCTGGACCGAAAGGGTATCCTTGCCGTTACCATGCCGTGCTTCGGCACGACCGCCCGCACCCGCGGCAACGCGGAAAAGCTGGCGGAAGCCTACGGCGTGACCTTGCAGACCGTGGATATCAAGGCGGCGGTCGATCAGCACTTTGCCGATATCGGGCACGACTGGAACGACCACAGCGTGACCTTTGAAAACGCGCAGGCGCGTATGCGCACGCTGGTGCTGATGGATCTGGCGAACAAGCAGGGCGGCATGGTGGTCGGCACGGGCGATCTGTCCGAGCTGGCGCTTGGCTGGGCGACCTATAACGGCGACCATATGAGCATGTACGGCGTCAACGCCTCCATCCCCAAAACGCTGGTGCGCCATCTGGTCGATTACGAGGCGGGCCGCGCGGGCGGCGCGCTCGAAGCCGTTTTGCGCGATATTCTGGATACGCCGGTATCGCCCGAGCTGCTGCCGCCCACGGACGGCGAAATCAGCCAGAAAACCGAAGACCTCGTCGGCCCGTATGAGCTGCATGACTTTTTCCTGTTTTATATGCTGCGCTTTGGCTATCCGCCGCGCAAAGTGTACCGCGTGGCCTGCCGCGCCTTTGCCGGCGTGTATGACGCTGCGGTCATCAAAAAATGGCTGATTACCTTTATCCGCCGCTTTTTCACCCAGCAGTTCAAGCGCTCCTGCCTGCCGGACGGCCCCAAGGTCGGCACGGTGGCGCTTTCCCCGCGCGGAGACTGGCGCATGCCGTCGGACGCCTGCGCAGACCTGTGGCTGGCGGAAGCCGAAGCCCTGTAACGGAAAATTTTTCGCAGGATACGGCTCTGCCGCTCATCCTTTTCAAAGGAGCAAAGCATTTGAAAACCCTGTTTCGCAATGCCGTGGCGGTGCTGGCCGCCGCGGTGTTCTGTCTGAATTTATATATTGAGCTGGCCCCGCAGTATGTGGTGCATCCGCCGGTTAAGCTGGTGTTTGCGGCGGTTTTTGCAGGTTTGCTGTGGCTGGCGTTTTTTTTCGGCCTGCCAAAGGGCGCGCGCGCCAAACGGCGGCGGGATTATGTGATGCTGCTGTTCTGGTATTATCTGTGGGTGCTGGCAAACGTTTTGTTTTTTGATAATGCCTTCGGCCGCGGCTTTACCGGCCATCTGGCGCTGGATGCGGTCAATCTGGAGCCGCTGCGCACCATCCGCAACTACATCAGCGCCTATGGATACGGCAATATTTCGCTTTATCTGGTCGTGCTAAACCTGGCGGGCAATCTGGCGGCGTTCGCGCCGATGGGCTTTTTCCTGCCCGCGCTGTTCCGCTGGCAGCGCAGCATTTTTTTCTTTACCGCAACGCTTGTGCAGGGCATCACCGCAGTGGAAGTATTGCAGGTGTACTCGGGCGCGGGCTCGTGCGATGTGGACGATTTGATTCTCAATCTGGCCGGCGCGCTGCTGGTTTTTGCCGTCTGCCGCATCACGCCGCTGTGGAAGCGGGTGTGCGCCGTCACCCCGCGTGAAAAAACCGGCGGCGGATAAAAAAATTCTCCATTCTTCAATTGTTTGCCTGATCGGGCAAAAAACAACAGGGGGGACTGTTACGCATGTTTGATACCGTTTTGGTGGCCGGCCTCGGCCTGATGGGCGGCTCGATGGCGCAGACCATCAAGCGCCACACAGACTGCCGCGTACTCGGCTGGAACCGCACGCGGGAGACCGCGGAAAAAGCCCGCGCAGACGGCGCGATTGACGCCGTTGCGACCGAAGCGCTGTTCGGCCAGGCCGATCTGGTGCTGATCGGTCTGTATCCGCAGGCCACGGTGGACTGGCTGCTGCAAGCCATGCCCAAAATGAAAAAGGGCTGCGTTGTGGTGGATATGGTGGGCGTCAAGCGCTTTATGATTGACCGGCTGGAGCAGGCCGCGCTGCAGGCGGGGGTCCACTTTGTGGGCGGGCACCCGATGGCCGGACGGGAATTTTCCGGTTTTGATTACGCGCAGCCCACGCTGTTTGACGGGGCGAGCATGATCTTTGTGCCCAACCGGTCGAGCAATGAAGCGGTTTTGCAGGCGCTGGAAGCGTTTTTCATGGGTCTGGGCTTTGGGCAGACCGTGCGCTGCACCGCCGACCAGCACGACCGGATGATTGCGTTCACCTCGCAGCTGGCGCATGTGGTCTCTTCGGCTTATATCAAAAGTCCGGAAGCCGATCAGCACAACGGCTATTCCGCCGGCAGCTATAAGGATTTGACGCGCGTGGCCAAGCTCAACGAGCATATGTGGAGCGAGCTGTTTTTGTGCAACGCCGCGCCGCTGGCGCAGGAAATTGACGAGATCATCGCGCATCTGGACGAATACCGCCGCGCCATCCGCGCCGGTGACCGTGAAACGCTGACCGCGCTGCTGCGGGACGGCCGCGAGCGCAAGGAGCGGCTGGGATAAAACCGCATGGACGAACGAGGGACGGGCAAGGCGCCCGTCCTTTTTTTGCCCAATGCGCGCAGTTTATTCTTGCGCGGGAGCGGTTTCGGGTGTACACTGTATAAGGAATTTTTGACGGACGGGGGAACAGATGTCATGCAGATTCATATCCGCCGGCGCCTGCTGCGCTGCGCGTTTCAAACCATGCTGCTGGGCGGCCTGCTCAGTACAAGCGGCGGCGTGGTCATGTCCCTTTTGCAGGACCGGTATGCGCTGGGCTACCAGTGGGGCGGGGTGCTGCTGGCCGCGCTGAGTATCGGCAACCTGCTGGCCGGTTTTGCAACCGGCATGCTGACCGTGCGGCACGGCATGCGCAGCACTGCGCTGCTGTTTTTATCGGGCGGCGCGCTGGGTTATCTGATGATGGCGCTGACGGGCAATCCCTGGCTGCTGCTGGCGGCGTATATTTTTGTGGGCGCGGCCAAGGGGTGCGTGCTCAATACGGACAGCGTGCTGGTTGCCCTTGCAGCCGAAAACCGCACGCGGAGCATGAACCTGGCGCACGCGCGGTTTGCGCTGGGCTCGCTGCTGTGCCCGCTGCTGATTGCGGCGCTTGGCCTGCTGCACTGGCGCGCGCCGATGTTCGGCCTGACCGTCTGCGGCGTGCTGCTCTGGGCGGCGGCCTATGCCGGAAGGCTGCCGCGCCGTGCCAGCCGCGCCGAACAGCAGGGGGGACAGTGGGACTTTTTTCACTCCCGCCGGTTCTGGCTGCTGACCGCGGTGCTGTTTTTCCAGAACTGCACGGAAATTGCCGTAACGGGCTGGATGGTGACCTATTTTAAGGATACGGGCATTCTGTCCGGCACGATCGGGCAGCTCACCGTTTCGGTCATCTGGGGCGCGATGCTGGCGGCCCGTCTGTTTATTGCGCTGGTCATGCCCATCAAAAACAGCTTCCGCGCGCTGACCGGTATGACGCTGGGCTGCATCGCAGCCTATCTGCTGCTGCTGCGGGCCGGTTCGCCGGTTTCGGCGATGGTATCGCTGTTTCTGTTCGGCGTGGCCATTGCAGGCGTCAACCCGACGGCCGTTGCCAGCGCGGGCAAGTCGCTTTCCAGCACGGGCGTGGGCGTGATGCTGCCGGTGGCCGGTCTGGGCGCCATCGCCATGCCGTATATCGTGGGGGCCATTGCCTCGGCTTTTGGCATTCACGCCGGTATGATGAGCATTATTGCGGCGGTGATCGGCATGTTTGCCAGCTCGGTGCTGCTTTTGTTCGTGCGCGAGGGCGAAACGGCCTGAAAATGCGGAAAAAGAGAGGGACCGCTCTTCGGGAGCGGCCCCTTTTTCGTTTATGCGGCAATCTGCCTGAATCCGGACTTGCCTTTCTCCGGCTTTTTTGAGATAATATACAGGAAGAGAGAGAGCGAACAGAGATATTGCAAAGAGGGATTTAGAAATGGATTTGGGAGTTACACTGTCTCTGACGCAAAAACAGACCCTGTCGCTGATGCAGATCCAGTCGCTGCGGATTCTGGAAATGAATACGGAAGAACTGCAAAAATACTGCCTGCAGGAACAGACCGAGAACCCGCTGCTGGAAATCGGCTCGTTTTCCGATCAGCCGCTGTCTCCGGTGGAGCAGCAGGAGTGGGTGGAGCGCAACAGCGTACATATCGGCAGCGGACGGGCGGAAAGTCCGGAAAAGCTGCTGTTCAACGTGGCGCAGTTTGAAAGCCCCTCCATACAGGATCAGCTTTTGCAGCAGGTGAACGAGCGCACCTGCCCGCCGGGGGTATATCGCGCGCTGCGTCGTCTGGTCTGCCTGCTGGATGACAACGGGTTTCTGGGCATGGATGAGGCCGAGCTGCCGGCAATGATACAGGCTGTGCCGGCGGACTGTGAAAAGGCGCTGGCGCTGCTGCGCACGCTGGAGCCGGCCGGCGTGGGTGCGCGCGATCTGCCGCACTGCCTGCTGCTGCAGCTGGAGCGGTACGGCCGCAAAACCCCGCTGCTGGAGGAAATTCTGCGCTGGCATTTTGCCGATATTGCGTCAGGGCAGGTCAAGCGCCTGTCCCGTGAGCTGGGCGTTTCCCGGGCAGAGGTGACGCAGGCGCTGGAGGTGCTCCGCCTGCTGGACCCGCGTCCTGTGGCCGGTATGACGGCGCAGCCCACCGAATATCTGGTGCCGGATATTCTGGCATCGCACACGGCGGACGGCTGGGAAATTGAAATCAACGATTCCTGGTGCGGTACGGTTCATGTCAACCGTACCTATCTGCTGATGGCCGAACATGCCGAAACCGAGGAAGAGCGCGCGTATTTTACCGAAAAAATACGCCGTGCGCGCGCGGTGGTGCATGCGATTGAGCAGCGCCGCCGGACCATTATTGATATGACACGCCTTATGCTGGAACGGCAGGAGGATTTTGTGCTGCGCTGCATGCCGCTGCATCCGCTTTCCATGCAGGAGGTCGCAGAAGCGCTGCATATTCATATTTCAACGGTCAGCCGCACGGTGCGGAGCAAATATGTGCAGTGCCCGCGCGGGGTGATTCCGCTTTCCGGTCTGCTGGAGACAGCGGCGCCGGCCGGCATGCAGGACGGTCCGGCCGTTGGGCGGGGTGAGCTGCTCCATCAGCTCCGCCAGCTGATTGAACAGGAGGATGCCTCCAAACCCTATAGCGACGCTGCGCTGGCCGAGCGGCTCAACGAGCTTTGCGGCGTGCAGATTTCGCGGCGCACGGTAGCGAAATACCGGCAGGAGCTGCATATCAAGGGCGCGTATGAGCGCCGCGCAACGGAATAAAACAAAATCCCCTGCCATATAGACGGGTGTTCGTATGACAGTATTGCACAGGAAGCCGAAAATCAGATAGAGTGGCAGATGAACGCTTGCAGGGTACAGGCAGAGGAAGTTGTGAAAACAGAATTGATTTATGATTGAGCGAGGAAGTCCGGGCAGAAAACTGTTCGGACTTTTCTCATATCTCACAAAAGTTGCGGTAGAACTGTCCGCAAGTGTTATGGTATAACTTTGGTATGGTATCCGTGCTATGAAATAAAATGATGTACAATAACAACAAAGCAGGGCGATTATTACATTCCTTGTTTGGAATGACCCGCCGAAAAAGAAGAAAAGGTATATCGGCGTGTGGGGACAGCGGCATTTGCGGTATATTCGAGAGCATAAAAAGGTGTTCTACACTAATCTGCTGACAAGCGGCAAACTGATGGCACAAGGCAGATATACCGATGCCGCCAACGAGGTTATGATAAAATTCGCAAAATAAGAACACGGCGGCAGGGGTTAAAATCCCTGCCGCTGATCTTTTGCGAAAAATGTTATAATAAAGGCGCGACTATTTCGATTCTCATACGACTAATAAGTGAAAGGGACAAAAACACACCCCCTTCGGAAAGGAGAAAGTCAATGGACAACGGTGCAAGCAGCTACCGCCGTTTCCTTGATGGTGATGACAACGGGATAGCTGAAATCGTTGAAGATTATAAAGATGGTCTTATTCTTTATTTGAACGGTTACGTCAATAATATTTTCATTGCCGAGGAACTGACGGAAGATACCTTCTTTCGGCTGATCACCAAAAAGCCGAGATATTCCGGTAAAAGCACATTCAAGTGTTGGTTATATGCAATCGGACGAAATGTGGCGATTGATTATATAAGGCATCATTCAAAAATGCTCCATACTCCCATCGAAGATATGGAAAACTATTTGAGCGAGGAGCAGAGCCTTGAACAATCCTACCTAAAAGAAGAGAGAAAAATCATAGTCCATAAGGCTGTTTCTGAACTTTCAACCGATTACAGAACAATCCTCTGGCTTGTTTTCTTTGAAGGTTTTTCCAATAAAGAGGCGGCAATTGTGTTGAAAAAGAATGACCGACAAATAAAAGATCTTCTTTACCGGGCAAAGCAGTCTTTGAAATCAAAACTTGAAAAGGAGGGATTTATTTATGAAGAATTCTGAAGAAATGGTAAATAGCCTGCTTGAACGCAGAGATAAGTATGCTGCCGAGAAAAAAAGGAAAAGGACAATCATTACCCGTACAGTAACCTCGATGTGCTGTGTGTGCCTTGTTGTCTGGTTGGGCTTCGGTATGTGGCAAGGAGGAATGTTCGGCACAACACCACCTGCAACATTAAATGATTCAATCAATATCGGCGAAAAAGATTATATTAACCCAGATGAATTGAATGCTAACGCAGACACTCAGACATCTAAAAACGATGCGGATTTGAGCAACAATTCTTCTGCTGCAAATGATAATGCTGGGAATCATCCTAATAGCTACAGTCCTAACGGAAGCGAAAAGACTATGATTTCTTCGTTTAGTATAAACGGAACACCATCTGCTTCGTATGAAACACCCGAAAATGGCAAATTTTATTTTTCGATACCGTTGAGTGAAGCTATGAATGAATATGGAGATAGTGTTTTGTATCGTGTAGTCGTTGATGTGTTCAACAACAATGAACAATTATCATCAGATAGCAACCAAGTACAAGACGAGTGTAAACGACTTTCGAATATTGGATATGTTGTTGCCTATGAAACTGTTTCCGATGGAGAATCTTATCATTATTACTTGACTCTGCACGCCACTTATGATGAATTGACAGAGTTTATTGCAAATGAAAGCTATGGCTACTTTATGTTCTTGTATGATGAACGAGTAGAATCTACTGTTGAATCACCAATATCATCTAATGGCTTCAGACAATGATAACAGACACCCTGCAAGACTTCAAAATCTTGCAGGGTGTTTTGCTGTCAAAATGTATGTAGTCCCCACAGAGCAGGGGGCTGTTTTTTTAATTTTTATGCTGCGCTTCCTGCAAATGGCGGCCGAAGGAAGTGGCCTGCATGGCCTTTTGCAGCGCCGGCAGCAGCGCCAGCGAAACCACAACGGCGATGACGGTATTCGGCCCCGAGGCAAGCAGCTTGGGGATATTTGCGGCAAAGGCGGGCGCAAAGGCGCTGCCGCCGATCATCAGCGCGGCGATGTTCTGGAACATGTAAAAGACGGTGGAAAATACGGCGGCAATCAGCGCCGCGGCAGCATTGCGGCCGAAGCGTTTGGCGCGTGCGCCGGCCCAGTGGGCGATTACGCCGCACAGCCAGGCCATCAGGAAAAAGCGGATAAAGGTGATCCAGGCCTCGGGCACATATTCGGGCGTCATCAGGTCAAAGAACATGGAGCCCAGACCGGCGGCCAGTCCGCCGCGCACGGGCCCAAGCAGCAGACCGCACAGCAAAACGAATGCGTTGGCCAGCTTAATCATGGTGGTGCCGGTGGGCGTGGGAATGCGGATGGAGAGAAACATTGTCACAACAAAAACAACCGCGGCCATCAGGCCGGTCGAGACAATGTCATACAGTGTGATTTTATGCGTTCCGGTTTGCATCAGAAATTCCTCCTGCCGATGGTATCTGACAACTATGATACGCCGCTTATGACCTGATGAAAATAGTCAATTTGCGTTTATTTTATAGGGTCAGACGGCACAGAAAAATCCCCGCCCGCTATATGAAGAGCGGACTTTTCCACATTTCCCTCCGTCTCTGTGGATAAAATACGTTCCTCTGCGCAAAATACCCCAAAAGAAGAAGGGAAGGATGCGCATGAAGCTGGATAAACAGCAGTATCAGAAGCTGTTGGAGCAGAAAAGCCCGAATTCGCCCCTGTGGAAAGATTGTCTGAAAGCCTTTGTATTCGGCGGTGCGATCTGCACCGTGGGCGAAGGCGTCAGCAACTTCTGGCAGGCGCGCGGACTGGAAACGGCGGACGCCGCCGCGGCAACTTCAATCACCATGGTGTTTCTGGGCGCGCTGCTGACCTGCCTGCATCTGTATGAAAAGCTGGCAAAACACGCGGGCGCGGGCACGATCGTGCCGATTACGGGCTTTGCCAACGCAATTGTATCGCCCGCGATGGAGTTCAAAAGCGAGGGCCTGGTGCTGGGTCTTGGCGCAAAGCTGTTCGTCATTGCCGGACCGGTGCTGGTATACGGCATTTCGGCCAGCGTGGTGTACGGCCTGCTGCTGTGGATGCTGGGAGGAGGCGGCGCGGCATGATCGAACGCATCGGACGGCGTACCCTGCGCTTTGCCGGCCGGCCCGTGCTGCTGTCGCACGCGGCGGCCGTCGGCAAAAAGGAGGGCGAAGGCCCGCTTGGCGGGCGGTTTGATTTTGTAGCCGAAAACGACCGCATGGATGAAAAATCGTGGGAGCTGGCGGAAAGCCGGCTGCAGCGCGCCGCCATCCGCATGGCGCTGGAAAAGGGCGGGCTGAAAAAGGAAGACCTGGATGTAATTCTGGCGGGCGACCTGCTCAACCAGTGCATCAGCTCTTTTCTGGCTTCGGTCGATTCGGACGTGCCGTATCTTGGCCAGTACGGCGCCTGCTCGACCATGGCGCAGGGGCTTGCGCTGGGCGCGTGCCTGGTAGAGGGCGGCGCGGCGCGCAGGGCGCTGGCTGCGGCGTCCTCCCATTTCTGCTCGGCCGAGCGGCAGTACCGTTTTCCGCTGGCTTACGGCGGGCAGCGCACGCCGACCGCCCAGTGGACGGCCACGGCGGCAGGCGCGGCTGTGCTGCAAGGCGGCGCGGGCAAAGAGCGGCAGCCTTCCATCCGCGTGACGCATGCGGTATTCGGCAAAATGGTCGAAATGGGCGTGACGGACGCGGGCAACATGGGCGCGGCCATGGCTCCGGCGGCCTTTGACACCATCACGGCCCTGCTGGACGACCTGCACGCCGCCCCCACTGATTTTGACTGCATCGTGACGGGCGACCTGGGGCACGTCGGCGCGGATATTCTGCTGACGCTGCTGCGGGGACAGGGCGTCGACCTTTCGCCCGTCTATTCCGACTGCGGCAGCCTGCTTTACGGCGACGAGCAGGACGCCCACGCGGGCGGCTCGGGCTGCGGCTGTTCGGCGGCCGTGCTGTGCGGCCCGCTGCTGCGCGATATGCGGGAGGGAAAGCTCCGCCGGCTGGTCTTTGCCGGAACGGGCGCGATGATGAGTCCGGTCTCCGTGCAGCAGAAGCAGCCGATTGCCGGGGTGTGCCACGCAGTTGTGCTGGAAAGGAGCGAAGCATGAACGGGATGGAATATTTAAACGCCTTCTGGGTGGGCGGCGCGATCTGCGCGGTCTGCCAGGTGTTCATTGATAAAACCAAGCTGACACCGGCGCGTATTCTGGTCAGTCTGGTGGTCATCGGCGTATTTTTGCAGGGCATTGGGGTGTATCAGCCCGTGGTGGACTATGCAGGCGCGGGGGCGACCGTGCCGCTGCTGGGGTTTGGCTATTCGCTTGCCAGGGGCGTGGCAAAGGCGGTGGCGGAGGACGGCCTGCTCGGCGTGTTCACCGGCGGGGTGACAGGCGCTGCCGGCGGCATTGCAGCCGCCATTGTGTTCGGCTGCCTGTTTGCGTTGCTGGCAAAGCCAAAATCCAAGGGATAAATTCTTTCTGTTGCGCCGCCGGCCGCGCGCGGGTATAATAAAGGGCAGCAGGGAGGACGAGACAGATGCGGTATTATTTTGCCCCGATGGAGGGCGTGACAGGCGCGGTATACCGCCGCACACATCATGAATATTTCCCGGGTGCGGATAAATACTTTATGCCCTTTATCACGCCGACCGCGCAGCCCCGGCTGACCCCGCGCCAGAAGCGGGACGTATTGCCCGAGGAAAACGCGGGCGTACCGGCCGTGCCGCAGCTTTTGAGCCGGAACGCCGCAGACTGCGTCTGGGCGGCGAACGCGCTGGCCGAACTGGGGTATGAGGAGGTCAACTTAAACCTCGGCTGCCCTTCGGGCACGGTGACGGCAAAGGGCAAGGGCGCGGGCTTTCTGGCCGATCCGGACGGGCTGGACCGCTTTCTGGACGCGGTGTTTGCAGGCTGTTCGGTCAAAATTTCCATCAAAACGCGGCTGGGGCTGCGCGATGAGGCCGAATTTGCGCGTATTTTGCAGATATACAACCGGTATCCGGTTTTTGAGCTTACCATCCATCCGCGGGTGCGGGAGGATTTTTACAAAGGCCGCGTGCGGGAAGCTTGCTTTGCCGCCGCGCTGCCGCAAAGCGCCATGCCCGTGTGCTATAACGGAGATGTGGTCTGCGAGGGGGACGCGCAGGCCGTGGCGGCGCGGTATCCGTCGCTTTCGGCCATCATGCTGGGCCGCGGGCTGATTGCCGACCCTTCGCTGGTGACGCGCCTGCGGGGCGGCCCGCGGGCCGACCGGAAAACGCTCTGCGCCTTCCACGACGCACTGTACAGCCGTCTGTCCGAACGCTTTGGCGACCGGCGCATCGCCATGCTGCGCATGAAGGAGATCTGGTTTTATCACCTGCATCTGTTTGGAGAGAACGAAAAACACGGCAAACAGCTGCGCAAATCGCGCACCCCGCAGGAATACGAAGCTGCGGCGGCCGCCGTTTTTCGGGATCTGCCGCTGCTGGATGAAGCGGTGCCGCGCTGGTTCCGTCCGGCGGAATAAAAAAAGCTTCCATCAAGACGATGGAAGCTTTTTTCATGTGCAGAAGTCTGCGGCGATGGCGGACAGGTCGGCCTCCGTAAGCGAGGCGCACATGCGGTATTGTCCGGAAAAATCGCAGTATCGGGTCACGTCGTTGGGCACGACCAGCACGCGCATGCCCGCGTTCCGGCCGGCCTGCAAACCGTTGAGCGAATCTTCCACCACCAGGCATTCGTCCGCGCTGCTGCCGCAGGCCGCGGCCGCTTTGCAGAACAAATCGGGAAAGGGTTTGACGCGCGCAACGTCCTCTGCGGTAACGAGCACGTCAAAATACTGCATCAGATCCAGCCGCTCCAGGTGGCTGGCCGGTTTTTTGCGGACGGACGAGGACGCAAGCGCAACCGAAAGCCCGCGCTGCCGGGCGTTTTGCAGAAACGCGCGCACCCCCGGCTTTGCCGGCAGACGGCCGCTTCGCTCGACGAACAGGGGAAAGGTCTGCTGTTCAAAAGCCGCGCGGTCCACATGCACGCCTTTTTCATCCAGCCGGCGGAACAGCGCCTCGGCCTCGGAGCCGACGCAGGTCAGAAATTCCTGCACAGAAAGCGCGTAATTTTTGTTCCGGCGGAACCAGTCTGCAAAGATCTGGTACCAGACGACCTCGGTATCGACGATCAGGCCGTCAAAATCCATAATAATTGTTTTCAGCATCATACTTCACCGTTTCTATCATAAAGGAAAGGACGCCGTGTTGTCAAGCAGGGGCGCGCGCAGGGGAAGCAAAATAAAAGTCCGGTTTAAGGGACAAAGCATCGGGTATTATCCAAGTAACGAAAGACGAAACGGAGGGGTTTTCCGATGCGGAAAAATTTTGGACTGGCCATGCAGGCGGCGGGCGGCCTGCTGGCGTTTTTGGCGGCCGGTGCGTCCGATATGGGGACCATTTCGGCAGAGGGGCTGCTGTACAATGCGGTCTGGGTTGTTTTGCTGTATGCGGCAGGCAGCGTGCTGCGCAGGGGAAAACCGGCCCGCGTCGTGCGGCTGCGGGCGGGCGCAGACCGGATCGGGCACCTGACGGCAGGCCGCGCTTTCCCGCCGCTGGAAAGACGGTTCCGGGCGGTGCGGCTGCTGCGATGAGCGGTCTCTCGATCGAAACCACGCTTTCGATCGAATTTGCGACTGCGAATCGCGCCCCCTGGGCACAATTCTCCGTCGTTTTGTATGAAAACCCACGCGCGTGTCGCGGGTTTTTATGAAAATTGCAGCTTGCTGCAATTTTCTGTTTGATACGCGCGGCTCGCGCGCAGGATTTTTCGACAGACTGAAAAAAGTCAGGCGATACGCCTGACTTTTTTTGCATTGCGGCATATGGTTTTGGGTTTAATACGCCTTTTCCACTGCCGCGGTCAGCACGCGCGAGGCCACCGTGCCCGCAACCGACGAGCCGCCGCCGCCGTTTTCCACCAATACGATAAAGGCGTAAGGCGTGGCACTGTCCCGCAGGAAGCCGGTGAACCATGCGTTCGGGGTCTTGTCCGGTCCGACCTCGGCCGTACCCGATTTGGCGCAGATGTCCATGCCGGGGAAGCGGTCCTGTCCGTAGGTTTCGATGACGTTGTTGTGCATCATGTCCGCAATGGTGCGGGCGGTCGTGCCGTCGATCAGCTCGCCCGATTTGCGCGGCATGTATATGCCGGTCGGCAGGCCGTAAGCCGTGGTGGATTTGGCAATAAGACGCGGCATGGCGGCCTTGCCGCCGTTTACAATCGCGCCCATATACAGCATCATGTTGATGGGGCACATGGTATCCTGTCCCTGGCCGACGCCCGACCAGGCAAGCTGGTTGTCGCTGCCGGTAAAATCAAACCGTCCCTGCGAGGTGCTGATGCCGTCCACCTTGATGGATCTGGTCAGCCCTGCGGCGTCGGTGTATTGCTGCATGGTGTCCCCGCCCAGCTCAACCGCGAGCCGGCCGAACACGCCGTTGCACGAAACCGCCAGCGCGTCCTCAATATCCAGTTCGCCGTGGGCGTAGGGGCAGGTCACGGCGTCGCCGCCGATCTCCGTCGAGCCGGTGCAGTTCCAGGTGCGCGAAAACAGATCAGGAATATTTTCAATTGCGGCGTTGAGGGTGACAACCTTGAAAATCGAGCCGGGGATGGAGTTGGCGGACAGCAGACGGTTGACATACACGCCCTCCCACGAAGGGTCGTCCGGATCGATGGACGGGGGATCGGCGGGGTCAAACGTCGGCGTGGAGACCATGCAGAGGATTTCGCCCGTCTTGTAATTGTATACGCCTACCGTGCCGCGCATGCCGCCGAGCGCCTGATAGGCGATGTTGTTGAGATAAGCGTCGATGGTCAGGTAAAGCTGGTTGCCCGTGCCCAGCGGGGAATACACGCCGGTCAGCAGGTTGTAGCCGGAAAGCTTGTCGGCAAAGGCGGTCAGTGCGCCCGCGCCGATGTTGCCCGCCGGATCGCCGACCGCGTGCAGGGTCGCCCGGCGAACGTCGCCGTCCGGATAGTAGGTGCGGTTGCCGTTTTCATCGAGCGAGGAGAGCACGTCGCCGTCCCGGTCGAGGATGGTGCCGCCCTTGAGCGCGCCGCTGTTCGAATACAGGTGGCGGTTATAGGGATAGGAGGCCCAGTCGCCGCCGTCCACCACAAAGCGGAAGCAGAACAGCGCCAGACCAAGGCCGAGCAGCGCGGCCAGAATCAGGCAGAACACGCCGCGTTTTTCAATTTTCCGCATTTATTCCACCTCCCCGCGCAGCTCACGCCTCGAAGGCAGCCGGACGGCAAACGAAGCGTTCTGCCGCGTATCCGTCGCCTTGAGGAAGGCCAGCATGCCCCAGGCCGACAGCATGGACGAGCCGCCGTTGGATACAAACGGCAGGGTAACGCCCGTAAACGGCAGGATATCGACCGCGCCGAATACGTTAAGGCAGGTCTGGAACACCAGAAGGCTCGTCGCAGCGCAGGCCGCAATGGTGTAAAAGCTTGACCGTCCCGCGCGGCACGCCCGCACGGCGAACACGGCCAGCGTGATGATGCACAGAATGGTGAGCACCGCGATGATCAGGCCCCATTCCTCGCACAGCATGCCGAATACGATATCGGTATCCGCTGCCGGCAGGCCGGAAAGCCAGCCCTTGCCCGCGCCCACGCCGATCATGCCGCCCGAAGCGGCGGCGGTCAGCGTGTGGGTCTGCTGGAAGCCGGTGTCGTACACATCCTCCCACACATGGCCCCACGAGGCAAAGCGCGCGGCAACGTGCGGCTTGACCGTCAGCATGACCATGCCGCCGCCGAAGCAGCCCGCGCAGATCAGGCCGAGGGTGGCAAAATCACCCGAACGCAGATAGGCGATGACGAGGAAGGTGACGAAAAACACCAGTGCGGTGCCAAAGTCGTTTTGTAATGCCAGACAGCCGCCGCAGATGCCGGTCAGGCCGATAAACATCCACAGGTTGCGCTTGTTGAACAGGCGGTCAAGCGTGGCCGCGCCCGCGAAGATATAGCAGATCTTGGCGATCTCCGAGGTTTGCAGCGACAGCGGGCCGAGCCGCAGCCAGGCCTTGGCGCCGCCTTCCGACGAGCCGATCAGCAGCGTGATGGCAAGCAGGCCGACTGCCGCCGCCCCCATGAACCAGCGCACCTTCTGCGCGCGCCTCAGGTCGCGCAGGAAAAAGCCGAGGAGGAGGAAGAGCGCCAGTCCCATCAAAATGGCAACCAGCTGCTTGGGCATTTCATGCGGTACGGTCGAGCCGGTCACGGCAAGCGACAGCGTACACAGGAAAAACGCGATGGTCTCCATCTCAAAACCGATGCGGCGGAACGAGCGCATCACAATAAAGTAGCCCCAGCAGACCAGGGTCAGCACCAGATAGGTCAGCGGGATGGTGACGGTGGCTTCCGGCCCCGCCGCCACGATGAGCTGCAGCGCGGTCAGCACCTGAAACAGCGTCAGCAGAACAAGCGAACCCCACATACCTGCGGGACGGCCTTCCATGCGGCGCTCCGCCATCTGGCGGCGCTTTTCCTCGGCCGAGATGGGCACCAGCATGGTCGGGATGCCGCCGAAGGCGACGGTGTCGCCGTCCTCCACCACGGCATATTCGTCCACAGGCAGGTCGTTTACGGTCACGCCGCCCTTGGAGCCGAGATCGTATACCGTCCACGAGCCGTCATCCTCGCGGATGAGCGCCGCGTGCTGGCGGGATACCGAAGGATATTCAAGCTGCACATCGCAGGACGGCGCGCGGCCGATGATATTTTCCCAGTGGGTCAGCGGCAGGCGCACGCCGTTTGCCATGCCCAGATAGCCCCAGACCTCGTCCGGGTGTTTGACCTTCCACAGCGAGCGGATCGCGCCGACCAGAATCATCAGCGCCAGCACGGGGAAAATGAACCGCACAACCGTGGTGTACCAGGCGCCCACCAGCGGATTTTCCGCAAGGAATGCGGTCACCGTATCGAGCAGGCGCTGTAAAGCGTCGATCATTTGTTTTCCTCCCTTCCGGAGAACCGAATCGAAAATGTACGATACAGACACAGTTTGTCTATAACCTTTATATTATAGCATATTTGTCAAGCCATAAAGCAGTTTTGGTATGGAAATGGAAAAATGGAGCGCAGCGGCGCGCCTGTCCTCCCTTTTTCCCTTTTTGGGCAAAAACAGGCGAAAAACCGCCCCATCTTTCCCGCGCAGGGCTTGACAGAATACAAAACCGATGGTACACTGAATTCCTAAGATCATATCAGCGACAAACGAAGTTTGCAGGAAAAAGCCGCAAGGCTTGCCGAAGGAGCAAAACTCTCAGGCGTCCGGTTTGCCGGATGAGGACTGTAAATGGATGTGGCTCTGGAGAAGTCCTTCTCTTATGGAGGATGCCGAAGGTGCAAGACGCGGCGGACAGCAACGCCGCGCGAATCTCTCAGGCAAAAGGACAGAGTGACGGAAAACGGCGGCAGTCGGGCGGCAAGCGCCCGTTTATCTGCTGTGCTGCTTTTTTCAGGGCCAAATCGCGCGGAATACGCGCAGGTTTGGCTTTTTTTGTTTGCCGCAAAACAGAAAAAAGGGGAATGTAACAAATGTCAATGGATCAACTGGCTGCTGTGGTAGACAAAATCAGCGGCATCGTGTGGAACAGCATTCTGCTGTATTTGCTGGTCGGCACGGGCATCATTTTCACCATCCGCACACGGTTTGTGCAGGTGCGCAAGTTTGGTGAGGGCTGGCGCCGCCTGTTCGGCAACTTCTCGCTCAAGGGCGATAAGGCCGGCAAGGAGGGCATGAGCTCTTTCCAGGCACTGACCACCGCGATCGCCGCGCAGGTCGGCACGGGCAACATCACCGGCTGCGCAACCGCGCTGTACTCCGGCGGCCCGGGCGCGATTTTCTGGATGTGGCTGTCCGCATTCTTCGGCATGTCCACCATCTACGGCGAGGCCGTGCTTGCGCAGAAGTATAAAACCGTGGGCAAGGACGGTCAGGTCACCGGCGGCCCGATTTACTACATCAAGGCGCGTTTCCAGGGCAACTTCGGCAAGTTCCTGGCCGGTTTCTTCTCTCTGGCGATCATTTTTGCGCTGGGCTTTACCGGCAACATGGTGCAGGCCAACTCGATCAGCGCGGCGTTCAAGACGGCGTTCGGCGTCGACCCCCGCGTTATCGGCGTGATCTGCGCAATCATTGCGGCGTTTATTTTCATCGGCGGCGTCAGCCGTATCGCCTCCTTTACGGAGAAGGTCGTGCCTGTGATGGCGATTTTCTACATGGTTGGCTGCGTGATTATTCTGATTATCAACCATCAGATGCTGATTCCGGCCATCAAGTCCATTTTTGTGGCGGCGTTCGATCCCCGCGCGATTCTCGGCGGCGCGGTGGGCATCACCGTGCGTGAGGCCATGCGCTTTGGCGTTGCCCGCGGCCTGTTCTCCAACGAGGCCGGCATGGGCTCCACCCCGCACGCGCATGCGCTTGCCAAGGTGGAAAAGCCGCAGGATCAGGGCGTCATCGCCATGATCGGCGTGTTTGTGGATACCTTTATCGTGCTGACGCTGACCGCGCTGGTTATCCTGACCTCGGGCCAGCTGCAGGCGGGCGTGCCCGGCGCATTGCAGGGTACCGATCTGGCGCAGGCGGCGTTCAACTCCGCGTTCGGCAACTTCGGCAACATCTTTGTTGCAATCTGCATGCTGTTCTTCGCGTTCTCGACCATCATCGGCTGGTATTTCTTCGGTGAAACCAACGTCAGGGCGCTGTTCGGCAAAAAGGCGGTCAAGATTTACGCGGCAATCGTTGTGCTGTGCATCATTGCCGGCTCCGCGCTCAAGGTGCAGCTGGTGTGGAACCTGTCCGACCTGTTCAACGCGCTGATGGTATTCCCCAACCTGATCGCGCTGCTGGCCCTTTCCGGTATTGTGGCCAAGGCGGCGCGCGGCGAGGATATCATGAAAAAGTAAGCGGAAAAGCTGCTGCGCAGGTTTTCCGGCAGATGCAAGCGCCCTTCCAAACGGAAGGGCGCTTTTTTATCTTGCCGGCGGAGCAGGGCGCATGCTATACTGAAAAAACAGAGAAAGGTGGGAACAGCATGAAAAAAACCGTCTGCGCGCTGCTGGGCGCGCTGGCCTGCTTTGCCGCGCTGACCGGCTGCGGCGGCGAAAAGGAGACCGATGTGCAGGTCTACTCGTTTTGTGGGGAAAATGAGCAGCTGAAACTTTCCAACGGCGAGATCGTGCTCAAGGAAGAAAAAGAGGTTCTGCGCGGCGGCACGCTGGAGCAGATGCCGCAGGAGCTGGGCGATGTGCGCGCGTATACGGTGGAATTTTTCCTGGAGCAAGGCGGGGAAAAGACGGTTCTGCTGTCAAACAGCGCGGAAAATGCCTCGGGCGGCACGGTGGCGCTCAATGAGGAGATCGGCTCCATTGCGGGCGACGTGTTCCCCAATCCGCTGCCGGAGGACTGGCAGAACAGCCTCTGCTTTTCGCTGACAGCGACGGACCGGAACGGCGGACAGCACACCTGGCTGCTCGAACTGGACGTGACCGAGGTGACCGGCTGAGATGGCCGAAAAATCTTCCATACGGAAACCGTTTCTCTCTGCAAGCAAAAAAAGTCAGGCGTAAAGCCTGACTTTTTGCTTTGTATGGAAACGGAGTAGCGGCGCGCGGCACAAACCGCACCTTTCAACAGTTACATCATGTCCATCAGCTTGTAGCAGCGGGTCTTGGTATAGCTCTGCTTGAAGCTGGCCGCGGCAAGCTGGCCTGCGAGCGGGTCGGCTTCTTCGCCGTCCTCATCGTCCTCATCGTCCTGCCCGCCGGAGGCCGAAGCCGCAGCGTTTTCCGCGCCCTTGTCGCGCTCCTGAATCCACTGCTTGTAGCTGTCCTCCTCGGCCGCATACTGGTCGGCGTTGAGTACGGTGGCAAGCTGGTCGTACATATCGCTCAAAAGCTGGTCCCACGCCTCGAACGAGGACGAAGTCAGGTCAAACGCTTCCTCCGTGGTGGAAGCGGAGGAGATTTTCTGGTCGTTCGCTTCCAGCGCGTCCATCTGGTGGCGGAAGGCTTCCTTTTTGGCCTGGTGCGCCTGCTCGTTTTCTTCCTTGCGGTCGGCGGCGGCCTGCGCTTCTTCCAGCTTTTTGCGCAGTTCGTCCACCTGCTTCTGCTGTTCGTCGGTCAGCGTGCTGTCTCCCGCAAGGGCGTCCAGCTTGCCGGCGGCGGCGTCCAGCTTCTGCTCGTCCAGATAGCCCTGCGCTTCCTGCAGGTCGGCGGCGAACTCGCTGTCCGCATGGGCGGTGTTGGCCTGCTCGATGAGCGCGTCCACCGCTTCGCCCAGCGGCGAGGTTTTATCGGCAATGCGGCCGCGCAGGTCGTTCAGCGTTGCCAGAGCGGCGGCATAGTCCCCGCTTTCCACCAGGGAAAGCGCCTGCTGATAGCTCTTGAGCTGGTCGATCTGGAGCTGGATGGCGGCGGGGTCCTTGGCTTCGCCCAGCGCGGCTTCAAAAGCGGCAAGCGCGTCTTCAAACTTGCCGCGCTCCAGATATTTTTCGGCAAGGGTCAGGTTTTCATCGGGCTGGCGGGATTTGAAGAACCAGATTCCCCCGCCGATCAGCGCGGCAATCAGCACGATGACCAGCACGATCACCGCTGCGCGCTTGCCCTGCGAGGGACGGCGGTACGGCTCGTCGCGCTCGGGTTCGGGCGCGTCAAAATAGGTGGTGCGGGGCGGGGTCTGGTATTGCCCGCCCTGCTGCCCGCGCGGGGCGGCCGGACGGACAGGGGGCATCTCGTCCGCAGGCGTCTGCGCGGGGGACGGCGCGGCCGGCTCATCGGCAGGGGCGGCGCCGTGTCCGCTGTCCCGCCGCGCGGCGTCAAAGGCGGACAGGTCGATGGGAACGTTCAAATCGTCGGGCAGGGTGGTGAAAACGGTGGTTTCGTCGTTGACGCCCGTCTGCTCGACGACTGCGCCGCAAAACGGACAGAACTTGCCGGCAATGGGCAGCTCCTTGCCGCAGTTTTTGCAAAGCATGGATGGTTTCCTCCTCTGAATGTACACAGATGGTACGAATATACAATATATCAATCCAGTATTGAGTATAGCACAAGCAAAGCGGGTTGTAAACCTTTGCGGAAGTTTGACGGGAAAGCGCGGACAATCGTTCCAAAAGCCGCCGCCTTGCGCTTGACAGCATGCATGCAGCCCCTTACAATAGATATGTATTACAAGAACAGGGGGAGCACAACCTTGATGAAACGAATGCTGAGCGGCCTGCTGGCCGTGTTTATGCTGTATACCACGGCATTTGCTGCGAACGATACCGCCGCGCCGGACGGGCAGCAGAGCGCCGCGCCCGTGCTGGCGTTTGCCGTCTCTCTGCCGGAGGATTTTGACCAGAGCAAGTGGGAGCAGACCGCGGCGGATTTGCAGGCCGTACTGGAAGGCCGCCTGGCCCAGCTCGGTCTGGAAGGGGCCGCAGTTGCCGTCGACGGCGACCGGAAAACCGTGACCGTTACCCTGCCGGAAGGCGCGGAGACCGAGGGCGTCGCGGAATTTCTGGCGATGACGAACGCGCTGTCTATCACGGCATCGGACGATGCGCCCGCGCTGACGGGCGCCGATGTAACGGCCGCCGAGGCCGGACTGGAAAACGAAGCCGCGTATTTGCAGCTGACCCTGTCCGACGACGCGCGGAAGGCGCTTGCCGCGCTTGAGGCGGACGCGGTGCTGACGGTAACGCTGGACGGCGAAGCCGTCGGCAAAAAGGCGGTATATCACGCGGACGACGGACTGCTGACCCTGTCCGGCGGCTTTGATCTGGACGGCGCCAAGCTGCTCTCTGCCCGCGTCATGGCAGGGGAGCTGCCCGCCGCGCTGACCCCGCAGCAGCCGGAGCCGACCGAACCCACCGACCCGACCGAACCGACCGAACCCACGGACCCCGCCGAGCCGGCCGAACCCACGGACCCCGCCGAGCCGACCGAGCCTGCCGAGCCTGTCTTTCCCGATATGGCCGGCCACTGGGCCGAGCAGCAGCTCAAAATGGGCGTGCAGATGGGACTGATTAAGGGAATTAACGGCAAAATCATGCCGGACAGCCCTGTCAAGCGCTCGGAAGCGATCACCATGCTCAACCGTGCGCTGGGCACTGCGGCAGAGGCAGAGGACCTTTCCGGCCTTACGGCCGTGCCCGAAAAGGCGTGGTACCGCACCGAGCTGGCCAAGGGCCTGCACATCGGCCTGATGCAAGCGGAGGACGGCCGCAATTTTGACGCGCCGGCCACCCGTGCGGAGGCGTTTGTGCTGTTTGCCCGCGCCTTCGGCTATGACCGCGCGCCCGTGGAGCGGGATTCCTTCAGCGTGTTCACCGATACGGCCGCGATGACGGCCGAGCAGCGCCGCGCAGCTTCCGAGCTGGTGGCGGCCGGCATCGTCAAGGGCGATACGGCGACCAAACTTGCCCCCGCCGCGCCGCTGACGCGCGCGCAGTTCGTCACCATGTTGACGCGCATTGCCTGCAACACGCTGGACGAGGGCGAATATACGCCGGAAACGGCCGGCGGTACGCTGCTGCGCGCGCCCAAAAACACCATCAAAGAAGCAGCGCCGGAGGGCGACCTGATTTTCGCCTGTCCGGCGGAAAATGCCGTTCTGGACGGCGTGACCCAGACCGGCCGCGTTGTGCTCAAGGGCATGGAGGATATAACGTTCACCGCGAAGAACGAAACAAGCATGGGCGTACTGGCTGCCGACCCTGCGGGCGACGCGGAAATCGCGCTGCAAAGCGGTTCGCAGGCGGAAACGCTGCTGATTGCCGGAACGGGTGGCAAGGTTTCCTTTTCCGGCAAGGCAGGGCAGATTGAAATCACCTCTACCGGCCGCGAAATCGACCTGACCGGCATGGAAGCCGAAACGCTGACCATTACGGGCAGCGGCAACACCATTGTGATGAACGGCAAGGCGAACACCGTACAGATTGCGGGCGGCGCCCGCAATACAACGCTGACGCTCAACCGCCAGACGGAAACGCTGGTGGTTGCCGGCATCGGCAGCACCGTTAAGGGCCGCGGCAGAGCCGAACAGGTGGACATCCGCGCGCTGGACTGCAAAGTGACCGTGCCGGCGGCTTCCAAGCTGGAAAATATCGACGCCGGCCTTGCGGGCGTGGGCATCCGCTTTGGCGTGCCCGACCGTGTGCTGCCCGGCGGCTCGCTCAACACGCAGGTCACCTTTACGGGCGTGGAGGAGGAGAAGATCGTCCGCGCCGAATGGTACCAGGACGGCAAGCCGATTCCGGGCTGCGCCAACGCGCAGTTTTCGCTCACGGCCGACCGCGTATCCAAGCACACGAGCTACTTTACCTTTACCAAGGATATGAAGCTGAGCGTGACCATGGGCTTTAAGCTGACCTATGAAAATCCCTCGACCGGCGAGACCGAGGAGGTTTACGAAGAGGTCACTGTGCCGATCGAAAACCATTCGGACGAGTGGTATTACCAGCGCGACGTCAACCGTGTGCTCAATCTGGTATCCTCTACTTACCGCGGCAACTATACCACCGCTTACGCCGTTCAAAACGACTATAAGCCGTATGAAAAGGAAGTCTGGGTCAACGCCAAGGGATATTCCAGCCGCTCCCAGTACCTGCTCTGGATTAACCGCGCGTACCAGCATGTCAATGTGTTTACAGGCTCCAAGGGC
>NZ_JBMNUP010000012.1:0-26850 GCF_050946325.1 Agathobaculum sp.
TTTGCCTGCTGCGCCCGAAATCGTACCGGCCTCGATCAAACGGATCAGATCGACCAGCTTATCCGCTGTCAGCTTAGTGTCCGGCAGTTCTACTGCCTTGTCGTTCAGATACTTGGAAATATCCGACAGAATCCAGTTCGCTGCCGCCTTGGGCTTGACCTGCTTGGCCGCCGCATCCAGCAGCTCGGCCTTGGCAAAGCTGTCCGAAATCAGGCGTGCTTCCATCGCCGTCATGCCATATTCGTTCAGATACCGCTCATAACGCGAGATTGGCAGCTCCGGAATTTCACTTTCGATCTGCTGCATCCACTCATCCGAAATTTCGACCGCGATCAGGTCCGGATCGGGGAAATACCGGTAATCCTGCGCATCCTCCTTGGTGCGCATGACCGTGTTCTTGAGCTTCACATCATCCCAGCGGCGGGTCTCCTGCTGGATCTCACCGCCGGCCTCGACCACCTCGATCTGGCGGTTGATCTCGTAATCGATCGCACGCACCGCACCCGAGAAGGTGTTGATGTTCTTCATCTCCACACGGGTACCCAGCTCTTCCGAACCCTCCGGGCGGATGGATACGTTGACGTCGCACCGGATCGAACCTTCCTCCATCTTGCAGTCGCAGATATCCAGATAGGACAGCGTGGTCTTGATCATTTCGAGGAATTCCTTCGCTTCCGCCGAGGAATGCAGATCAGGCTTGGTGACCATTTCAATCAGCGGTACGCCGCAGCGGTTAAAGTCCACAACCGTGCCGTCGATCTCGTCGTGCAGCAGCTTGCCCGCATCCTCTTCAAAGTGGATGCGTTCCAAACGGCAGGACTTCTTTTCGCCGTCAACATAGAAGAACACTTCGCCGTTTTCGCAGATCGGCACATCAAACTGCGAAATCTGGTACGCCTTGGGCAGATCCGGATAAAAGTAGTTTTTGCGGTCCGCCTTGCAGAGCTGGTTGACCGTGCAGCCGGTCGCCTTGCCCATCTTGGCTGCATAGTGGACGACCTGCTTATTCAGCACGGGTAGTGCGCCCGGCATACCGGTGCAGACCGGGCAGGTATGGGTATTGATCGGCGCGCCGAACGAGGTCGAGCACGAGCAGTAAATTTTGCTTTTGGTAGAAAGCTCCGCGTGCACCTCAAGGCCGATGACAGCTTCGTATTTCATTTGTCGTTTCCTCCTTTACAGTGCCGCGATGATATTTTTCAGACCGGATGCCTGCTCAAAGGCCAAACCGGCGTTCAGCAGGGTCTGCTCGCCGAAGCGCGGGCCGATGAGCTGCATACCGATCGGCATTTTGTTCTGATCGAAGCCGCAGGGCTGCACCAGACCCGGCAGACCCGCGATGTTGACCGATACCGTGCAGATATCGCCGGCATACATTTCAAGCGGGTTGGTCGTTTTGGCGCCGATCTCATACGCGGTGGTCGGCGCGACCGGGGTGAGGATTACATCGCACTTTTCAAAGGCAGCGGCAAACTCTTCACGGATCTTGCGCTGTGCCGCACGCGCTTTTTTATAATAGGCATCATAATAGCCGGAAGACAGCACATAGGTGCCCAGCATGATGCGGCGCTGCACCTCTGCACCGAAGCCTTCCGAGCGGGATTTGGTATACAGTGCGATCAGATCATCGCCTGCATTCGGCGTACGGTAGCCGTATTTTACACCGTCAAACCGCGCCAGATTGGACGATGCCTCAGCAGAGGACAGGATGTAATACACCGGCAGTGCATATTCAACCAGCGGCAGCGAGATTTCAAATACCTCAGCGCCGAGATTTTTGTAGGTTTCCGCAGCAGCAAGCACATGCTCGCGCACCTCATCCGAAATACCGGCGCCGAAATACTCCTTCGGCAGACCGATCTTCATGCCCTTGATGTCGGCGTTCAGGTTAGCGCGAGTCGAGCCTGCAAACGGTGCCTGCACCGAGGTCGAATCATGCAGCGGGTCATGGCCGGTGATCGCGTCAAACAGCATCGCCGTATCCTCGACCGAACGGCCAAACGGACCGATCTGGTCAAGCGACGACGCAAAGGCGATCAGGCCGTAGCGGGATACCGCGCCGTACGTCGGCTTAAGGCCGACCACGCCGCAGAACGATGCCGGCTGGCGGATCGATCCGCCGGTATCCGAGCCAAGCGACAGCGGGACTTCGCCCGATGCCACGACCGCCGCCGAGCCGCCGGACGAGCCGCCCGGAACACGGTTCAGGCCGTGCGGGTTGTGTGTCGGATGAACAGCGGAGTTTTCACAGGAAGAACCCATTGCAAACTCATCCATATTCGCCTTGCCGGTCATAACGATATCATGCGCTGCCAGCTTGTCCATCACTGTGGCGTTATACGGCGGCTTGAAATTATGCAGGATCTTGGAAGCGCAAGTGGTCAGCGTACCCTTGGTGCAAATGTTGTCCTTAATTGCAACCGGAATACCGGCCAGTGCGGACAGTTCCTCCCCGGCGGCGCGCTTCCGGTCCACCGCTTCCGCCTGCGCCAGCGCAGCTTCTTCAGTGACGGTTACATAACCCTGCACCTTGTCTTCCACTGCTGCGGTGCGGGCGAAAACGTCCTTCGCCAGCTCGACCGCTGAAATTTCCTTGCTTGCCAGCAGAGCGGACAGCTCGGCCGCTGTTTTTTCGTAAAGTGCCATATTCTGTCCCTCCTCTTATTCGACCACGCGCGGAACGGCAACGCCGCCCGCCTGAAAATCCGGTGCGTTCGGCTCGATCAGCTCATCCGGGGTATATTCCTGAATGACCTCATCCTCGTGGAACGCGTTCTTGCGCTCGGTGTTAATCACGTCGGTGATGTCGCCCAAGTCCAGTTCGGCCAGCTTGTCCACCATGCCGACGATACCCTGCATGTCGTCCGCCAGACGGTCAAAGATACCGCCTGTCGAGTCCAGACGCGCAAGGGATGCGATGTGTTCAATTTCTTTTCTCGAAATTGCCATGTCAAGATTCCTCCTGCTCTATCATTTTTTTGAATTCTTCTTCTGTTAAAACCGGAATGCCCAGTTCCGCCGCTTTTTGCAGCTTGCTGCCTGCGTTTTCTCCGGCTACGACATAGCTCGTTTTTTTGGAAACCGAGCCGGACGCCTTGCCGCCAAGCGATTCGATCAGATCGTTGATCTCCTTGCGGGTATAAAGCGTCAGGCTGCCCGTAGCCACAATGGTCTTGCCTGCCAGCAGATCGCTTTTCGCGGTTTTTTCTCCGATAAAATTAACGCCTGCCGCACGCAGTTTTTCAATGAGCACCTGCGACTGCTCAAGCGCACGCCACGCGGCGATACTTTCCGCAGTGGTCTGCCCGATATCGCGGATGGCGGTCATCTCCTCCACCGGCGCGGCCAACAGCGCATCCAGACTGCCGAAATGGTCGCTCAGCACCCTGCCCGCTTTTTGACCGACGTGCCGGATCCCGAAGGCGAACAGCAGCCGAGACAGGTCACGCGTTTTGCTTGCCTCGATGCCGCGCAGCAGGTTGTTCGCCCATGTATCCACCTTTTTGCCGAGCGGTAACAACTGCTCAACCGTCAGGTCATACAGGTCGGCGGCGGATTTCACCAGTCCCGCATCAATCAGCTTTTGCAGGTTGCCTTCGCCGCAGCCGTCGATATCCATGGCGTCGCGCGAAGCAAAATGCATCAGGTTGCGCAGCAGCTGTGCAGGGCAGGCCGCACCGGTGCAGCGGATCGCCGCTTCCTCTTCATCGTTAAACACCGGCGCGCCGCACACCGGACAAAACGCCGGCATTTCATAGGGCTGCGTCTGCGCGGGACGCTTGTCTTCCACAACCCCGATGATTTCGGGGATGATCTCGCCCGCCTTGCGGACGGATACCGTATCGCCGATGCGCACATCCAGCTGGCGGATAAAATCGCGGTTATGCAGTGTTGCGCGGGAAACCGTTGTGCCCGCCAGCCGCACCGGTTCGAGTACGGCGTTCGGCGTCAGCACGCCCGTCCGTCCGACCGAGATCACAATATCCCGAAGCAGGGTCTGCTTAACCTCGGGCGGGTATTTATATGCCGCCGCCCACCGCGGAAACTTAGCCGTTGAGCCGAGCACGCTGCGCTGCGCAAAGGAATTGACCTTGACGACTGCGCCGTCGATATCAAAATCCAGCTCACCGCGCGTTTCACCCATTTGCTCAATCTCACGCTGCACCTCCATCGGCGCAGCATAAACCGGATACCGCGGACTGACCGGAAAACCCAGCCGTTTGAGATAGTCCAGCGCCGCCGTATGGCTTTCCAACGTCAGCTCATCCGTATTCTGAATATTAAAACAGAAAATCGAAAGCTTGCGCGCCTTGGTGATTCGGCTGTCCTTTTGCCGCAGCGAACCCGCCGCCGCATTGCGCGGATTGGCGAGCAGCGGCTTTTCATGCAGCTCGAGTTCCCGGTTGAGCGCCTCAAATACGGATCGTTTCATATAAACTTCACCGCGCACGATCAGGTGCGGCGGTGCGTTTTCGAGCCTTTGCGGGATTTCCCTGATGGTTTTCAGGTTGGCGGTCACATCCTCGCCCACCTGACCGTCGCCGCGCGTGGCGCCGCGCACAAATACGCCGTCCACATATTCCAGCGCAACCGAAAGGCCGTCGATCTTATACTCAACTACATATTCTGCCTGCCCGACCGCACCCTCTACACGGGTATAAAACTCTGTCAGCTCGTCAAAGGAAAACACATCCTGCAGGCTTTCCAGCGGATACGCATGCTGCACCTTGGCAAACCGGCCGGAAGCGCTGCCGCCAACCCGCTGTGTTGGGGAATTCTCATCCGCCAGCTCGGGATGTTCAGCCTCCAGCGCACGCAGTTCGCGCTGCATCATGTCGTATTCGTAATCCGAAATTTCCGGTGCATCTTCATTATAATATTTTTCATTGTGATACCGCAGCTTTTCACGCAATGCGGTGATCTGCCCGAAGGCATCCATGCAAGCACCCCTTCACATTCCAATACAGAATATAGTATACCAAATTTTTTCCCTGTTCGGAAGTATTATTTTCCGTTTTCCGAGGAATTATCATAATCGCTGATCTCGCCCAGCAAGTCCCCGCTCAGCTCATCGATTTGCATATAGCGTTCCGGCACTGTGCCGACGATCACCGTATCCGTTACCGGAAAACGGGTCACGATCTCGCGGTCCTCCGCGCCGAGCGGCGTTAAAATGCGGAAGCCCGCATGTATCTCGATGATAATGTTGTGGCGGGTCTGGTTGATGCCGGCGGCAGAAAATGCGCTGATGAATTCCGCCTCCATCTGCGTCAAACCTGCCATGCCGATATCCACGCTCGGCCCCATGCCGCTGAAGTAATGCGGTGCGAACACCGTACCAAGCGGCACTTCGACCGTGGTATGTTCGAGATCCTCCAGCCGCTCGAACAGTCCGTTGACAAGCTGCGCCTTAATCCGTCCGATTGCCAGCACATCGGTGCGCAGCGCGGTCACATGATTCTCGCTATCCCGCTCCAGTATAACCATGTCGGCGTAGGTGCCGGGGTCGGAAAACACCAGCTCCTGCATCAGGTTGTTGATTTCCTGCAGGGCACTGTCCTCGCACACATTGGCGGCAT
Organism: Agathobaculum sp.; assembly: GCF_050946325.1. Taxonomy (GTDB): domain Bacteria; phylum Bacillota; class Clostridia; order Oscillospirales; family Butyricicoccaceae; genus Agathobaculum. The sequence continues at coordinate 5,580 of NZ_JBMNUP010000012.1, forward strand.
ATTCCAGAAAGATCCGCTGCATCCGCGCGGTGAGCATCAGCCCCGCAATTGCCGCGGCCGCCATAGCAAACAGCAGCAACACAACCCTTCCTTGTTTGCGATACCTGCGCCGCCGCATCTGCACACCTCCTTTCCGGGGTCAGTATACGCCGAATCAAGAGAAAAAAGAAGCGCCCTGTCCGGCGCTTCTCTGCATTTGTCATATATCACTCTGCGGATTTTCCCAGCCAATCATCCAAAAACTGCAGCTGTTTTTCTGTATGGAACCAATGTTCCCCGCCCTGCATAACTGTCAGCTTGGCAGAAAATTTTTCAGCAAAAGCGAAAATCGTCTCCTGGGAAGTCAGGTGATCCCGCTCCCCATGCAGAATGCTGGTCGGCACATCCCAGCGGATTGGATGCGAGCGCACATAGCGCAAATAATCCCACGAGAGTATTTCTCCGAAATCGGTCGTGATTTCCCGCTGTTTTTCCAGTTGTTCTTCACTGACGCCAGCCCAGTCCATCATATCCCCGATCAGCCGCTCCATATCCACCACCGGCGAAATCAAAAACGCTCTGTCTATACGCTTTTGATCCAGTGCGGATAACGCAAAAAATGCCCCGATGCTGTTGGCGATCATCCAAACCACATCATAGATCTTACGGTATGTATCCACAAAACGCGGGAACTCTTCCGCGGCCTGCCACGGATTTTGTGCCTGATACGCAAAGCCGATCACATCTGCATCCGGAAAAAGCGGCTGATACCGCGCTGCCTCAGCCGCACTGCCGCCCCTGCCATGTATATAAATTACCAGTTTTTTCATATTCCACTCCTTCTGACCACTGTGCATTTATCATACCGGCCAATGACTTTGATATCCCTGCCGCGCGGTCAGTTATCTTTCCGAAACAGCAGCACCACGCCGATGATGCCGGCCACCAGTCCGCCCCACAGTGACACGGTACCCAAACCTTCAACGATCGGCACCCATGGGTCAATTTCAGAAAACCAGAGCAGCAGCATGCCAAACAATATCATTCCGATACCTTGCAGTTGCTTTTTCATAGTGCATCCTTCTTTCTATCCCCTATCACTGTATTTGATGCCTTATTATATCATAGCAGATGGCATTTTACCACAAAAAAGAAGCACCCATCAAGGTGCTTCTTCGTTATGCAGGAATTATTCCTCGTCGTACTCGTCGTCGCCGAGGAGCAGCGCACGGATCGACAGGGAAACCTTCTTCTTTTCATCGTTGATGTCGATGATCTTGGCCTCAACCTGCTGACCAACCTCAAGTACATCCTCGGGCTTGGCGATGCGGTGATCCGCAATCTGAGAAATATGAATCAGGCCGTCCACGCCCGGAACGATCTCTGCGAACGCGCCGAACGGCATGAACTTGAGGATCTTAACCTCAGCCACAGAGCCGATGTCGTACTTGGACTTGAACACGTTCCACGGATTGTCCTCCTCGCGCTTGTAGCCGAGGGAGATCTTCTTGTTTTCCTTGTCCAGTCCGATTACAAACACCTTGACCTTGTCGCCAACAGCAACAACCTCGGACGGGTGCTTGATGCGGCCCCAGCTCAGCTCAGAGATGTGAACCATGCCGTCCACGCCGCCGATGTCAACAAACGCGCCATAGGAGGTCAGCGACTTGACCGTGCCCTCGTACTCGTTGCCAATCTCGATGGTGCCCCAAATCTGCTCTGCGGCAGCCTTGCGGGCTTCCTGCTGAATCTGGCGGATAGAACCGACTACGCGCTTGCGCTGACGGTTGATCTCCGTGATATAGAAGGACTGCTTGGTCTTGACCAGCTGGTTCATCGGCTGATCCTTCGGCACGCCGGTCTGGCTGGCCGGAATGAAGACGCGTACGCCGAACGCAGTTGCAACCACGCCGCCGCGGTTCTCTTCAATGATAACGCCTTCCACAGCGGTGTGCTCCTCGTAAGCCTTCTCAACCGTCTCCCAGCCCTTGAGCTGATCTACGCGCTTCTTGGACAGGGTAACCGTACCCTCACCGTCGTTTACGCGGACAACAACCGCTTCGATTTCATCGCCAGGATGTACATTGGCGGCAACATCAAAGTTGGGGTCGTCAGACAGCTCGCTCAGCGGGATATACGCAGTGTGCTTAACGCCGAGGTCGACCTGTACATCGGTCGTGGAAACTGCTACTACGGTGCCGGTGACTTTCTCTCCTGTATTTAAAGTCTTGAAGGACTCTTCCAGCATTGCTGCAAAGTCCTCGCCATTTTCAATCTTGGTTTCTTCGCTCATCATGTTACTGACCTCCTTAATTATCCATGCCGGTGTCGATGCTCCTGCCGTGATCCCGACGCGCCCATTCCGTCTGAGCTCCTGCGTAGTAAGCTCAGCGACATCCTCGATATAAAGCACATTGTTACACAGCGAACGACTGATTTCATACAGCCGTTTTGTGTTGGAACTCTTTTTGTCGCCGATCACGATCATTTGATCCGACTTTCCGGCAAGCAGACGAGCCTCCGACTGGCGCTCATCCGTCGCTTTACATATTGTATCAAAAATTTTGAGGTTTGTACACCTTTTTTTTATCAAACCGACGGAAATATTCCAAACTGCTCTGTTGACTGTCGTCTGCGCCACCACAGAGACCGGTTTATCTGCCGGTTCCAGTTGCTCTGCAAAGATTCTGGCCTGCTCTTCATTCTCCAAAACAACAGATTCACCGCACCAGCCCTGTATGCCGAGCACTTCGGGATGGTTTTGACTGCCAAAAATAACAATCAGCCGCCCAGCCTCACTTTGCTCATTCACAATACTGTGTATTTTATGGACAAAGGGACAGGTCGCATCAAACACCTCGCAGCCCTTACTCTCCAGCGTACGATAGACAGCGCGCGGCACACCATGCGCACGAATCAGCACCCTGGCCCCGTCCGGTATCTCATCCAAGGTGTTTGCGGTACATACGCCCTGTTTTTCCAGGCGCGCAATCTCATGGGCGTTATGGATGATTTCCCCATATGCATAAATCTTCCCATGTTTTTCAGCCTGCTGCTCCGCCAGATCGACTGCACGGCGCACACCGAAGCAAAATCCGGCTGTATCCGCTACAGTAACGCTCATACCTGCTCCTTCAGGGCGTAAATACGGCGCAGGATGTCATCCGCTATCACCGCATAATCCTTTTCCGCCGGATCCGGCCGGAACGGCTCACCGATCACGACCGTCGCCTTGCAGCGGAAGCCCTTGTTTTCCGTGATGTACATCGGCAGGATGGGCGCACGGGACTTAACCGCCAGCATCGCTGCACCCTTTTTGGTCTCTCCTTCGGCTGCGCCGCGCGTACCCTGCGGGAAAATAATCAGCTTCTGCCCCGCCTTTACGCTGCCCAGCGCGGTTTTGATCGCTGTGATATCCGCCCCTTCCCGGTCGATCGGAAACGCGCCCAGCGCCGCGATCAGCCAGGCAAAAGCTTTTTTGCGGAACAGCTCTTTTTTCGCCATCAGGCGCAGCGGCGTGCGGTGGGTCAGAGCGACTGCCGCAAACGGCGGATCGGAAAGCTGCACATGGTTCGGGCAGACCACACAGCCGCCCTCCGGAATATTTTCCCGTCCGATGACCTTATAGCCGAAATAAATATGAAAGGCCAGCGCCACAAACGGCACGGCAATCCACTGAAACCAGCGGTGATATTTGAACTTCATTTGTTTACTCCTCTGTTTTTTCCTGTATGATGCGCAGCACGGCCTGGATGCTCTCCTCCAGCGTCAGCGCACTCGTGTCCAGCAGCACCGCGTCCTCCGCTTGCCGCAGCGGAGCGATCGCACGGGTCATATCCTGCCGGTCCCGCTCCGCGATATCAGCCGCCACCTGCTCCCGCGTCACGTCCTGTCCTTTTTCACGCAGCTCCAGATAGCGCCGCTCCGCACGCGCCTCCACCGAGGCGGTCAAAAAAATCTTGACCTGTGCCTGCGGCAGAATCACCGTGCCGATATCGCGGCCATCCATCAGGATATTGCCGTTTTCCGCCATGCCGCGCTGCACATCGAGCAGAAACTGCCGCACCGCCGGCACCGCCGACACCTTAGACGCATATCGCGCAATTTCCGGGGTGCGGATCGCTTCCGATACATCCTCACCGTTCAGCAGAACATGCTGCGCGCCATTTTGATAGGTGATTGCAAGGCGGATCTCCGGCAAAACTGCAAGGATTCCCGCCGTATCCCCCTCCTCAATGCCGCGGCGGCAAACGGCCAGCCCGATTGCCCGATACATCGCGCCGGTATCCACATATACATAGCCCAGCCGTGCTGCCGCCGCGCGCGCTACCGTGGATTTTCCCGCGCCCGAAGGCCCGTCTATCGCTACTGCAATATAGCCCATTACTTTTCCTCCCGCTGCGCTGCCGACAAGCCGGCCAATCGGCCGGTCGCCCACGCGATCTGTAAATTAAAGCCGCCCGTGTAGGCATCCACGTCCAGCACCTCGCCTGCAAAATACAGGCCCGTGCATTTTTTCGACTCCATCGTTTTGGGGCTGACTTCACGCACATTGACTCCCCCGGTGGTTACGATTGCCTCTGCGATGGGACGCTTGCCTGAAACAACCACCAAAAAGTGCTTGAGCGTGTGCAGCAGCGCCGCCCGCTGCGCCTTGGTGATCCCGTTGACCTTGGCGTGCGGGTCAATCTCGGAATACCGCACCACCACCGGGATGAGCTTGCGCGGCAGCAGATCGCCCAGCGCATTGATAAAATCGCTGTTTTTGTGCTTGTCAAAATCCGACAGCAACCGCTTATCCAGCGTTTTTTCGTCCAGCGCAGGCTTGAGATCGATTTCCAGATGATATGCCCTGCTTCCGAAGTGCCGCATGTGCGCAGATGCGGACAGAATCAGCGGTCCGGACACACCGAAATGCGTAAACAGCATTTCACCAAAATCCGACCACAGCTTTTTATTATCCTCAAACACGGTAACCTGCACATTGCGCAGGCTCAGTCCCATCAGCTCTTCACAGCCGCCGGGCGTGACCAGCGGCACAAGCGATGGATTGGGCGGTACGACCGTATGCCCCGCTGTTTTGGCAAAGCGGTAGCCGTCCCCGGTGGAACCGGTCTGCGGATAGGAGGCGCCGCCCGTTGCTACAATCACGCGATCCGCATAAGAAACCGCTCCGCCTGCCTGCACGCCGCATACGCGGCCGTCCCGTATCACCAGCTCCTGCACGGTCTCCCGTTTTATGATAACACCGCTGCGTTTGATCCATGTAAAAAGTGCGTCAATGATATCCGCAGCGTGATCCGATACCGGAAATACGCGGTTGCCGCGCTCGGTTTTGAGAGGCACGCCGTGGCTCTCAAAAAACGCCATCACATCGGCCGGAGCAAAGCAGCCCAGCGCGGAATACAAAAAACGCGGATTGACCGGTACGTTCTGAAGAACCGTCGGTATATCGCAGTTATTGCACACATTGCACCGGCCCTTGCCTGTGATAAACAGCTTTCGCCCCACCTTTTCGTTTGTTTCAAACAGGGTCACATGCGCGCCGTTTTCCGCCGCCGTTCCCGCTGCCATCAATCCTGCCGCGCCACCGCCGACTACAATGATATTCACGTTCCTTCATCCTCCGCCTTTTCATACACATCATACTCTTCCCAGATGCGCTCAAGCGAATTGAAGGTCTGCTCGATCTCACCCCTTCGGCTCATGCCAATCGCAACAATCAAAGCGTTGGCAACGGACAACGGCGCAACCAGCGAGTCCACAAAGCTGGCCATATCGCTATGTGCCAGAAGCACATGGTCTGCCGCACGCGCCAGCGGAGAAAGCTGTGAGTCGGTCAGCGCAATAACGCGCGCCCCTCTGTCTCCCGCATATTTCATAGCACTCAGCGTGCGTTTGGAATAACGCGGAAAACTGATGCCAAAAAACACATCCTCTTCACCAATACGCAAAATCTGTTCAAAAATTTCGCTGACACTGTTGGTATGAAGCAGTATCACATTATCGAACAGCAGATTAAAATAAAATCCCAAAAAGTTCGCCAGCGCACTGGAGGAGCGCACACCAAGAATATAAATACGCCGCGCGCCTGTCAGTGCATCTACCGCGCCTTGAAATGCATCACGATCTATGCTATCCAGTGTCATGCGTATCATATCCATATCCGCATGCAATACGGTTTGCAGCACATCGCGCCCACCCATGCGGTCCTTTGATACCTCAATCCGCTGTACAGAGGTCAGTTTATTGCGAATCATCTCCTGCAAAGCGCGCTGCAAATGTGGATACCCCTCATAGCCGAGTTCAGATGCAAAGCGAACTACCGTTGATTCGCTCACTCCCACCGTCGCACCCAAACGGCTTGCCGTCAGGAACGCCGCCTTATCGTAGTGTTCCAAAATATAGCGTGCAATTTGCTTCTGCCCCTTCGAAAATCTGGGCAGTTCACTTTGAATCTTGCTAATCAAATCATTCATGATACACTCCTGCATTTCCTCATGCATTTTCCGTCTCTATTCTAAGCGGTTTTGCAAAAAAATGCAAGAAGTTTTGCATCAATCCTGCAAAACTTCCCTTTATATATTAGAATAGCATATTTTATGCTTTTTGTCATTATCGTTTTCTAACGTAATGTGTATTGCACTGCCTTTATTTACTGTCAAATACTCCGATTTACATTTATTCGTGTTTTTCTCTTTATTGAACAGAAAACCCACCCTCATATGGGTGGGTTCTGCAACGGAGCACAAGACCCTATGCTCCTTATTCGTTTTTATTCCCGAACCAGCGTAGCAGCCGCCTGCGCAATGCGATCCACATCAGGATAGTAACGCGCTTCTGCTGCCGGCGCAAACGGAACCGGCAGATCCGGAGATGCCAGGCGCACCGGTGCAGCCTTGAGAGAAGAGAAGCCCTTCTCGCTGACGATTGCACAAATTTCGCTGCCAAATCCGCCAGTCAGCGGCGATTCACATACCGTCATCAGACGGCCGGTCTTGTGAACGGACGTCAGGATCAGTTCCTCATCCAGCGGCTTGATTGTACGCGGGTCAACAACCTCCGCTTCAATTCCCTGCTCATGCAGTTTTTCCGCTGCACGCAGAGCGCGGTGTACCATCCAGCCTGTCGCCACAATCGTCAAATCGCTGCCTTCGCGCTTGATATCGCCCTTGCCAAGCGGAATGGTGTAAGAGCCTTCCGGTACCTCACCCTTCAGAGTCTTATAAAGGTGCTTCTGCTCCAGGTAAAGAACCGTGTTGTCGCTCTGAATGGACGAGAGCAGCAAGCCCTTCGCATCTGCCGGCGTGGACGGCATAACGATCGACAGGCCCGGCGCATTCAGGAACCAGCTCTCGGGGCTCTGCGAGTGATTAAACGAGTAGCCGCCGCCGCCGCCATAGGGGGAGCGTACCGTAAGCGGCATACGCGCATCTTCACCCAGTACATAGCGCAGTTTCGCTGCCTGGTTAATCAGCTGGTCAGCCGCTACCGGCAGAAAGTCTGCATACATGATTTCTGCAACCGGACGCTTGCCCAGCAGCGATGCGCCCACAGAAGAACCAAGAATCGCAATCTCCGAAATCGGCGTATCCATAACGCGTTCCGGACCAAATTCCTCCAGCAGCCCCTGCGTTACGCCGTAGCAGCCGCCATATGCTCCAATATCCTCACCGATCAGATAAACTTGATCGTCCGCGCACAGCGCCTGACGAAGTCCATCCTTAATTGCCTCAAGATAGGTCATTTCAGCCATAATAAACCTCCGTTCCGCTTATCAGCAAATCATCTGCCGTTCACTCAGCAGCGTCTCAACATCAGGATCCGGCGCGCAGCACGCTTCAGCAAACGCTGCATCCACCTTATCCAGTACACGCTGTCTCAGTGCATCCACCTCTTCCTGCGAAGCAAAGCCCGCAGCGGTAATGTACCCTTCCAGCTTGCGAATCGGACAATCCTGCAGCCAGCGAATCACTTCGTTCTTGGTACGATATACATTCTTATCGTTACCCGAGTGGCCGGACAGACGATAGGTGCGGCACTCTACCAGAGCCGGACCCTTGCCAGCGCGGGTATCCTCAACCGCACGGCTAACGGTCTCATACACATCCAATACGTCGTTGCCGTTTGCAACATATCCTGGGAAGCCATAGGCCTTCGCGCGGTCCGCCAGAATGGTGGTCGGGATAATGTTCGCAGTCGGCGTGGACCATGCGTAACGATTGTTTTTGACAACGAATACGATCGGAAGATTAAATACAGCCGCAAAGTTCATTGCTTCATGTACTGCGCCCTCATTGCTCGCGCCATCGCCAAACATATTCAGCGTAACCAGGCCGTTTCCGTCCTTCTTGTTTGCCAGTGCTGCGCCAATCGCAATTGCAGTGGATGCGCCAAGAATCGGGTTTGCCGGCAGGATATGCTTCTCCAGGCTGCCTACATGCAGCACACGAGTTCTGCCATTGGTAGCGCCGCAGGCCTTTGCATACAGCATGCCTGCAATATCAATCGGCTCAAAGCCGCGCTCAAACAGGCAGCCCAGATCTCGATATGAGGCCGAGATGTAATCGCCTTCACCCAGCGCTGCCGCAACGCCAACCGCAGTCGCTTCTTCACCTACGCTGGTATGAATACTACCGCTGATTTTCTTTTCCTTATTCAAGCGCTCGGTCGTTTCCTCAAAATATCGAGTCTGGACCATCTTCTCAAACAGGTGCAGCAGCTTTTCTCTTGTCATTTCCATACTTCCACACTCCTTATACATCGCCAAATTCAGTTCGGACGATAATCTGATTTTGTACTTCCCTGCTCAACTCGGTATAGAACGCGCTATAACCTGCAACGCGCACAACCAAGTCACGATACTGCTCCGGATGCTCCTGCGCATCAATCAAAGTCTGCCGGTCAATTACATTGAACTGCACCTGCGCACCCTTGATCTCACAGTAACCACGCAGCAGGGCGGTAAACTTTGCAACACCTTCAGGCGTCTCCAAAACGGTCGGGTTGAACTTCTGGTTGTAGATTACACCCTTCATAATGCGGGTATGATCCAGTGCCGCTACAGAGCGCATGGCCGCTGTCGGTCCCTTAACGTCTCGTCCCGGCGCTGGCGAAATACCCTCAGCAAGCGGCGTTCCTGCATTGCGGCCGTCCGGTGTAGCAGCTACATTTTTACCGAAAGAAATATTCGCTGTAATCGCCGTCAAGCCGGCGACAAAATGTCCGCCTCGTGAATTCTTATGTTTTGCCAGCTCATCAAGGAAGAGATCCACGCCAATTCGGGCCAAATGGTCTGCATACGGATCATCATTGCCATAGCGCGGAGGCTCTTCCTGCAGCATATGCTGCAGCTCCTCTTCGCCAGCAAAATCATTGGCCAGCGCTAAACGCAGCCGCTTGGCATCCACACGTTTCTTGTCATACACCAGATAGCGAATTGCCGACAAGCCGTCTGCCAGATTGGCTACGCCTACGCCGCCAGGACAGGTAAAGTTATATTTTGCACCGCCCTGTGTGACGCACTTGCCAGCCTCAATGCAGCTGTTAAACAGCGAGGATACAAAGGGGATCGGAATCATGCGGCTATGCACCAAATCAATCACATTATTCTCAGTGACCAAATGGCGTGTGAAGAATTCCATCTGCTTACGCAGCGCTTCAAAGAATTCTTCAAATGTCGCAAAGTCTTCCAAATAACCAGTCTTGGGACCAACCTGTTTATGGGTCATCTGGCATTCGCCGTTGTGAATAGCCAGTTCAAGCACCTTGGCCAGACAGAAATAACCGCCGTTGGAACGCATCCACATTTCCACAACCGTATTTTCTACGCAGCCAATCGGCGCATAATTACGCGCTTCTTTCAGCGGAATCCCATAAGACACCAGCGACGCAATGCCAATATCTTCATTAAATACAACCGGATGTCCCGTGCCCATACGCAGATTTTCGCACAGTGTACGCAAAAACTTCTCATCTGTATTGGTATTGATGCGCACAGAGAAGTTCGGCTCATACAGGCGGCAATGGCGATGCGCTTCAAAGCACATATACGTCAGATCGTTTGATGCATCCTGTCCATATTCATCCGTACCGCCTACAATGATATTCTGTCCCATCGGGAAGCCCGAAGTAACCTGCGCCGAGGCCAGATTATACAGCTTTACCATTTCTGCGAACTTCAGCCAGAAGCAATCCAGCTCTTCCTGCAGATCTTCCCATGCACGTCCCTGCGCAAGTTCTTCTCGAACAAACGGATACGCAAACTGGTCCAGACGGCCGATCGTAATGGCAACGCCATCCGTCTCAAGCTGCGGCGCCAGATGCAGGAACCAGATGCACTGTAGCGCTTCCTGGAAATTGCGCGCCGGATGCTCCGGAACGCGGCGGCAGGTCTTCGCAATTCTCAGCAGCTCCTGACGTCGTTTCTCATCCTTTTGCTCCTGAGCCTGCCGTTCCGCTTCATCTGCATACCGGTTTGCCCATGCAATCACCGCACGCAGCGTAATCAGCTGCGCCCGATAGAAAATGTCTTTATCCAGGTTTGCTGTTGCAGTCAAATCAAGGGCAGCCCGCGCTTTTTCAATTCGCTCAATTACCGCGCTGAGGCCTTCGTGCAGAATCCGCTCATGCGGCAGCAGCACATGTCCAAAACCGGTCTCCTCGTGCGCGGTGATCGAAAACACACCGCTCTCCAAGCGCGCCTTGCGCGTTTCTTCCGGCATCGCAGCGAAAATGTTATCGCGCAGGCTCTGGGTACGCCAGTACGGAAGAATCCCTCTAATCGACTCCTTGACCTCATCCGTAATATCGAACCGGTCATATGCGCGCGTCGACAGGTCATCCAGCTCGCGTTCCAGCCATGTAATATCCATTTCCGGATAGACCGGCGCGCTGCGCCGCATGCTTCCCAAGTGGCCAACCGTCAGTTCGCCTTCCAAAATGGGAGTGCTCACGCCACGCAGGATTTTGTCCATCGCCATAGCGCGCCGCAGCATAACCGGCTGACCAACGGTTTCCTGATAAGACTCCGTAATCAGCAACGCTCGCTCAGCGCATACCTTCGGCGAAGACTGGAATACCTCCGTTCGCAGCTTTTGTACGCGCGGTGTTGCATCACATCGTAAAGACTGAATTTCCATTCTGTTTCACCTCCACGTTATTATCCCGCAGTCAGGCGCGCATGCACATGCTTGATCAGTTCTTCTCCGGCATGCTCGCTCAACTTGCTGGAAAATGCGGCTTGCGCCTCATATCCGCCGTTATGATACGCTTTTTCTGTGATCATATAACCATCATAGCCATTTGTCAGCGTAGAAACCAGCGTAATCTCACCCGGGCACATTTTCTTAAGCGCTACACCAATCTCGCAGAACACTTCGCACGGTACCGCAACAATGTCAACCGGTCCAATCCGCATCAGCTGGATCTCCAGCCGCGCGATCTTCTCCTCCTTCTGCATCTGCTGCAGGCGGAAAATTTCCTTGGCTGTGATCTGCTCCTTAAGCGGCACATCGTCCTGCTTCAGGATCTCTTCTGCCCATGACAGTTCAGATTCTCTCGGCGCACGAAGATCTGCGTCAAAGCCATCGCACGAAACCGCTATACGCGGCGCAGACATGGGCGTAGCCTTGCACAGGCCCAGCGCCATCTGCGCTGCAAGCACCTTACTAAACTTTGCACAATGCTCCTGACCCAGTGGATCGAAATAGCGCGAACGAGACGCAACAGCCTCCGGGTCCATTACATTGAGATGGTTGATATCACCCGCTGCACCTGTCAATACCAGCACAGGGAAATCTCCCTGGAACATGCTGTTCAGTTCTCTCTCCACATAAGTCGGATAGTCTGACGAGTACTCCTTACCCGTTACAATGTCGCAATGGCAAGAGAAATTGCTGATTACCGCGATATACTGATCGCTCTCATCCTTCACGCCGATCACACCGATATCCGGATCGATCTCACCTTCGATTTCCCGAATCGTATCAACAGGCGTTTCGTCCTCCAGACCGCCAATAATAACCGTGCCGTCCTTCAAAATCACGCGGCGGTTGAACGAAATGCTGTCCTCCCGCGCCATTCCGTAAGTGAGCTTCGCCGGTTTCATTGCGGCGTGCGCTCCAACAATTGCGCCTGCAACCGCGCGTACAAAAAATTCCATATACGCGGGATCCGGCACCGTGTTGAAAATCGGCACAGTTGCCATTGCAGTATGCGTGTGTGTCGCACAAATCAAAATGTTTTCCGGCTGGATTCCGCAGCCTTCATACGCAAACTGGCGGATTCGCGCAACTGTCGCTTCATCCACAGCAAGCACATCGCAGGTTACAAGCGCAACCGTTTCATCTGCTTCGATCACGACCGCACGGGCATATAGCTCTTCCTTTTTTCCGGTGGTATAGCGATCTGTTCTGCAGCCCGCTAAAGGAAGTCCAATTGGACCCGTAATAACAGTACGCATCGCGCCGGCTTTGATCTGGTTCATTCCTTCATCCCTTTCCCGATGTATCCAATGCAGCGATAACATCCACTTCAAGCAGCATATCCGGCAAGCCAAGGCGGCTGACCTCAACTAATGTACTTGCAGGCCGCGCACCTGCAAACCATCTTTCTCGCGATCGAGCAACCGCTGCCCTGTCTTCAATATTCTGCAAATAAACCGTCATCTTCAGAACGTCTGCGAAATCTGCACCATGGGCTGATAAGATTTCTTTAATAATTGCAAATACGGCATCCGCCTGTTTTCCTGCATCCTGCCCGCCAACAACCTGATGGGCTTCATCCAGCGGAGCCACGCCTGCAAGATACAGCGTATCTCCATGCTGCACAGCTTCTGCATATAACGGATGGCCTTCGCCTGGTCTATCATATCGTTTTACCATACGCATTCACGCTCCCTTTTTCTATAACAGCACCTTGGGCAAGAAGGTAACAAGCGGCGGCACCAGCCAACACAGAAGAACAACAAGCATCATAATGGCAACAAACGGCCATATCGCGCTGACAATTTCATCAAACGAAATCTTTGCAATTTTTGCATTAACAAAAAGCAGAACGCCAACAGGGGGAGTAATGCCGCCAACCAGAACCGCGATAACCATCGTAACACCAAACCAAATCGGATCAAAACCAAGGCTGACCGCGATGTTATGGAACGCCGGAGCGAACATAACCAGAATCGGTGTGCCGTCCATGAAGAAGCCCATAACAAAGTAGAACAGAATCATGATCAGGAACAGAATCCGTCCGTTATCCGTCAGCGAGGTGAGTGCACCCAGAACCAGCTTGGGGAAGTTCATCATCGTGAGCATGTTGCCGAAAGTCGTTGCCGTTGCAAGCAGGAACAGTACCATGCCGCAGCTCTTGGCCGCATCCAGCAATACTTTGCCAATCTCGCCTACGCGGAGGGTCTTAAATACGAACAGGCTCATAATCATGCTGTACGCCGCTGCAACAACGCCAGCCTCAGTTGCAGTAAACTTACCAGTGGTAATACCAACCATGATAATCAGCGGAACAACCAGAACGAGGATAGCCTTTTTGAAGTTGCGCCACACATTGCCGATCGAAAAACGCTTCTTTTCGATATTGCCCTGCGCATCCCGCTTATGGGTAAACACTTTGTCATACATGACGTATGCATAAATCATCTGGAATACGCCAAGAATGATGCCAGGAAGCATGCCGCCGAAGAACATACCCGCAACAGATACGCCGGTCAGCGAGCTGTACAGAATGAACATGATGCTCGGCGGAATGATCGGGCCGATCGACGACGAAGCCGCCGTAATCGCCGCGGTAAACTTCTTATCATATCCTTCCTTTTCCATCGCAGGAACCAGCATCGCGCCAATGGAAGCGGAGTCAGCGGTTGAGCTGCCCGAAATGCCTGCAAAGAACATACTTGCAAGAACGTTTACATGGGCCAGACCGCCTTTAATGTGTCCAACCAGGCTGTCTGCAAAGCCAACCAGACGCTCTGTTAGATTGCCGCTGTTCATAATCGCGCCAGTCAGGATGTAAAAAGGAATTGCAAGAATTGTGAAGGAGTCCAGACCGCCGAACATTTTGGTAATCAGCATCGTCATAGGGATATCCTCAATAAACATCATCACAAGAGAGGATACGCCGATAGAGAACGAGATCGGAACGCCAATCAGCAGCAGCACAATGAAGATACCAAACATCAACAGTATGTTCATGCTTCTCCCTCCTTCTGAATCAGCTCTTTGCCGGCGAACGCCCTAATTGATGTTTTCAGGTCAACTGCCAATACAATCAGCTTTTCAATAATCATAACCACAGCGCCAACAGGCATTGCAGCATATGCGTAGGTGATCGGCAGGCCCAGCGCCGGAGATATCTGTACCATATTATCCACGGCAACTTCCAGACCAAACCGGAACATTACCACTAAGAACATCAGAATAATCAAGTCGCCAATTACGGATGCAAAGTACTGCAGTTTAACTGGCAGACGCTTATATACATATTCAAAAATAATCTCGTCGCGCTCTCTAATTGCAATCGAATTCGTCAACATAACCATATAAATCATGGAATAGCGGCTGACTTCCATGCTCCACGAAACCGCCTCAAAGCCAGGGATCAAACGCGATGCAACACCAATCAAAGTTGAAATACAAAGTATTGCATAAAGCAGCATAATGATGATCTCTACGCACTTTCGCATACCGTTAAGTACTACTTTCATGCACCCTCCTCCTTTCGAAAGCCCATCGGGAGCCGGCGCGAAGCGTATTTCGCGCCGGCCTCCGTTTTTTCTTCGGGGATCCTTTTTGTCTTTATCTACGATGCCTATGCCTTACTTATCTACTTCCACCGCGATCATCTTGTCATACAGAGCCTTAACATCGTCGCCAAGAGACTGTGCGTAATCCGCAGTGTACGTTGACAGAGAATCCTTAAACTTCTGCTTTTCCTCATCAGGCAGCTCAATGATCTCTACGCCCTGCTCTGCCAGCTGGTCCAGCACCTCTTCCTCAGAAGCAGCAGCCATTTCGTTGGCCCAGGCTACCTGTTCCCAAGCAACCTCATTTACGATTTCCTTCAGGTCGTCCGGCAGCTTATCAAACGCAGTCTTGGACATTACCATGATGGTCTGTACGCGGATCAGATCATACTTGGTCAGATACTTGGCCTGCTCGTACCACTTCTGCAGGTTGATGCTCTGCGCATCGCCGCCCGCAGCGTCTACAACGCCGGTCTGCAGTGCAGTATAAACCTCGCTGAATGCGGTCGGGGAGGGAGAACCGCCCATCGCGCGGAACATATCAATAAAGAACGGCGTTTCCAGCGTGCGCTTGCGCAGGCCCTGGAAATCTTCAAAAGTACGAATCGGCTTTTTGGAAACCAGCTGACGGGTGCCCATATAATACGGGAAAAGCGGCTGCATCTCTGCATCACGCAGCATCGTGGTAACATCATCCCAAACTTCACGCAGAACAGCTTCGCCGTGTTCCGGGCTGTCATACAGGTATGGACCGTTTGTCAGGATCTCCATAACCGGAGCATATACCGAAGCGTCGCCCGAGCCGCCGGCCATCATATCCACGGCGCCCTGCATCATCGCCTCAGCAATCTCACGCGCCGAGCCAATGGAAGAATCATAAAAACGTTCAAACTTGATGCGGCCCTCCGTCCGTTCCTCAACCGCATCCATAAAATGCTCTGCAACAACATTTTTCGGATGCTCAACCGAGTTGATATCTGCATACTTCAGAACGATTTCGGACGCTGCATCGCCCCCATCACTCGTCCCTGCATCCGGCGTCTGCTGATCGTCCGGCTTTTCATCCTTACCTCCACCGCACGCGGCCATGGTCAGCACCATAGTAGCTGCCGTAAACATCGCTAATAACTTCTTCATTGTAGTTTTTTTCATGATGTCATCTCCTTTTCGTGCTTTTTCCCAGTTCTTTCTCAATCCCTTTTATTTTATATATTTTTTATTTTCTAATCCAATTCCCTCCTCTTTCTGCATTTTCTATTACATTTTCTTAATTATGGTATGTGGGAAGATCTTTCTCATTTCCGATGTACGCGCTTCCAGCGCATCGTCCGTCGGCGTCTCAAACGCGGCGCCTCCATACTGCAATCCCAACATTTCATATTTCCGTATGCCCAGTTTATGATACGGAAGCAGCTCCAGCCGCTCTACCTTATTTTCCTTGGCGATCCGTGCAATTTCCAACAGCGTGTCCAGATCGTCATTGCAGCCTACAATCACAGGCGTGCGAAGAATAATCCGCGCGCCATGCGACGCAAGGCGGCTAATATTATCCAAGATCCGCGCATTGCTTTGGCCAGTCAATTCCTGATGTTTTACCGGATCCGTATGTTTGATATCAAACATAAACTGATCGATATATTTCCGCAGCAGGTCAAATGCCTGCCAATCGACCTGTCCGCAAGTCTCAATCGCTGTGTGAATAAAGTGTTCCTTTGCGCCTGTCAGCAGCGCATAAGAAAAATCAGGCTGTAATAAGCATTCTCCGCCGCTGAGGGTTACACCACCGCCCGACTTGCGATAGAATGCAACATCTCGTTTCACCTGGGCAAGCACTTCGCTTGCAGACATATATGCGCCGCACAGGCTGCGCGCTCCGTTCGGACAGGCTGAAACGCATTTACCACAACCTGTACACACGGTCCGATCCATATACAGTTTTCCATCCCGCACTTCCAGCGCGCCATTGGGACACGCCGCCACACATCGTCCGCAGGCGCTGCATAGCTGGTCATTATACTTTATTTTTGGACCCTGTGACATATTTTCCGGATTGCAGCACCACAGGCATCGCAGGGCACATCCCTGCATAAAGACCGTCGTCCGAATACCGTCGCCATCATGCACGCAAAATCGCTGAATATTAGATACCCATCCATAAACCTCCGCCATTCTGCTCCGCCCCCTTATCCTTCAAGCGCCTGTGCATCCGGCATGGCTGCAATTGCCCCCTTACCGGATACGGTATATGCCGACGCCTTTGCAGCCAGCATGCCTGCATGGCATACACTGTCTCGGTCCAACTCCAAACCGTTCTGTTCTAATGCATACAAAAAGGCGCCCATGTAAGAATCGCCTGCGCCAGTAGTATCTACCACCGGACGGTCATGGCAGGCAGGAATGTGCAGCGGCAGTTGATCCTTCAAGAAAATCACCGAGCCGGCCGCACCATCTGTTAAAACCAGCATCTTCAGCGTCTTGCTTGCCTGCACAAACTGCACACACGCTTCATTGTCCGCGCAGCCGTCTGTAATAAATGTCAACTCTTCCCGATTCACTTTAAGAATATCTACATATTCCAATACCCGATCGATTTCATTACGGGCCTCTTTCTCACTTGGCCATGCGCTTGCACGGTAGTTGAGGTCCAGCGCCACCAAGGCGCCGGTTCGCCGTGCAGCCTTGATTGCATAAAGCGCCGTGCTGCGAAGCGGCTCTTCCGTCAGCGTCAAAGTGCTGAAATAGAATATATCCGCCTGCACAATGGCCTGTTGGTCCATTTCTTCCGGCCGTAAATTTACGCACGCTCCGCCTTTGCGGTAAAATAAGTACGATGGTATGCCATCCTCATCTAATGTGACATACGCCACCGTTGTGCGGCGCTCATCATCAAATACCACGGCATGCGTGTCCACTCCATTTTGTTCCAAATAGCGCAGCAGATATTTTCCGAATCCATCTCTGCCTAATTTCCCCATAAAAACAGGCTTTCCACCCAGCCGCTGGATCTGTGCAGCAACATTGGCAGCCGCACCGCCTGCAAAACGAGTAAACGATTGAACCGTTTCCAAAGAACCCCTTTCTTCGGCAACCATATCAATCATCAGCTCTCCAAAACATACTATGGACACTCTATGCACATCCCTTCCCAAACGGTTTGAATGCTTTTCTGAATAGGTTTATTTCAGTTCTCTTTTCCCTTATGCCGTTATAATATCACATATTACGAACCAATTCAAACCTATTTTTCCGAATTCGGAAATTTCAGCACTTTTCTCAAAAAGCTTCTAAGAATTTTATGCACTCCCACATGTACAATTTATAGTTGCACAATTTTTACTGCAATTTATATGCAATCGCACAGTATTCCCTATCTTTCTAAAATAAGGCTTGCTTTTTTTCCATTCTTTTACTATAATTAAGTTTGTAAAAGTTCATTTTTGTTTGTTTTGGAGTTATTTTTGAAAACACCTCCCTCCAAGAACAAACCATATAAAATAATAAAGGAGGTCATGTATACATGTTACTGCCACAGCGAATGGAAATTATCACTCAAGAGCTCGAAAAGAATGGTTGTGTATATGTACGCGACATTGCAAAAAAAATTGGCGTAACAGAGAAAACCATACGACAAGATTTAATCCGCATGGAGCAAATGGGTATTCTCGACCGCGTGCATGGCGGCGCAGTGCAAAAAAAAGAAGACCTAATCTTCCCTATTGCCCCGCGCAAGCACAGCCAGCTTACCGAAAAACGCAAAATCGCTCTGCATGCACTCTCACTCATTCAGGACGGTGATATTATCTTTTTTGATGCAGGCAGCACCTGCCTTGAACTTGTGCGTCTCATTGAAAATCAACAAATCATTGCCCTAACCAACGACCCATACATCATGAATGAACTTCTGCCTAAGCATTCCGTTTCTCTCTATATGATTGGCGGCCGGTTGTTACGTGAGGAAAACAGTCTTTTATTTGGTGGGCCTAGCACTCTTGACAGCATCCTCCAATATAAAACAACAAAGTGTTTTCTGGGGGCTAGCGCAGTCAGCCCGACCGCAGGATTGATGACCTTTTCTCGCGAGCAAGCCGAAATCAAGCGAACAATTATTTCCTGCTCCTCTAATGTAATCTGCTTGGCTGATTATACCAAATTCGGGAAAATGGCATTCATTAGCTATGCAGATTTGTCTTCTGTCGATCACATTATCACAGATGACCAGATCACACCAGAAATTTTACAGCAATTTCCAAACATTAATATCAGTATTGCAAATGAAGATATCTCCAATTAACCAAACACCCAGTTTCCAACCCCAGTTATAAACAGTTTTAACAAAATCCCCCTAAAGGAGCATGCCCTTTAGGGGGATTTTTATGAGGTAAACTATATTTTATTGTGCTCGCAGAAGCATATCAGAATATAGAGAATCTTCCGCGCGAGTTGTGCTACGCCTATATACAAACGTTACCGAGTTTTTATTGTAACAAGGTCTTCCACATTTACCCGCTATATCACGAGACCTCTATGCCGCCCTCGTATCTGTCCAACTTAGCGGGCTTGTTTACGCCATAGTCTTTGTATTAACATCACTATGCAGAATCTCTACTATCTGCCTATGGTGATCGAATCATTGAGAGCAAACCTTTCAATTAGCATGCCCATTTATAATTGGTTCGTACAAATAGAGCGTTAAAAATTTGGGATGTTCCGATGAGAATGTTGACGAAAGTGCGTATTACGGAGATATTATTTACTGGAAGCACTTGAAAGAATTCAGCAATAGAAAGTCGTCACGATTATGCCACAGATCATGGCCGTATTACGCACAAAAGCAGTCTTGATAATGTCGTTCATCTGGCTGCATTCGATGACTAACACCCCCACCTCCTTCCGGCCCCTATCAGAAACCCAGCGCAGCATCATTTCACCGATTGTATCTCGCGCAGCATGATACTGCCGGACGGCTGTTCAAACGCCAGCTCTATTTGCCTGATCTGTTCCAAATCCACGCCGGTAAAATCTTTCGGATTCAACCGAACCGTTCCCAAAGGCGTGAATGTGCTGTACTGAAGCCGTTCCTCCTGCCCGGCGAGGGGAATTCTTTCCACCGTACCTGCTTGCCAGGTGAGGGCAGGTGTGCCCGCCTCAACCTGCACGGAGGCGCTCCGCCCCGCTGCATCCCGCAGCGTCACGATCATGCTTTGAGCCTGCTGCCGGTTGCGTTCATCACTACTGTCCTGTGCCAGGTCAATTTGCACATAGGATGCCTGCCTTAAATCTGCCGATACCGGGATGGCGACGGCTGCTCCGGCTTTTTCCCAGCGCACGCGCGTCAGGTCATATTGCATAAAGTTGCCCGGAATACGGAACGCGCCCGCCGTGTGGTTCAATGTGCTGCAAGCGTTTACGGATTCCACCGTAGCATCTGTCGTTTGCAGCGCCACAACAGAATCCGGCGCGGCCCGATACAACACCTCGCCGCCGGTATCTACCCGCGCCATGATGGGAAAGCCGACGTATTGTTCCGGCAATACAGCAGCATTCTCCAACGGTGTTTTCCCTTTTTCCAGCACACTTTTGACAAAATCCTTAACATAAGCGCTGAAAAATGCCTGCTGTGCCTCCGGTTGCATTACCAGCGGCAGCGAATCCGCGTCTGCAAAGGGGTCAGGACGCACCAAGGCCGTGCTGAATCCACTATGATTGGCGTTTTTCAGATAGATAAGCTCGGTCCCGCTGCTGCGCTGCGGCGTGTTTTCCAATTGGTCAAACAAAGTACCGCCATCCAGGCTTTTTACATCCCCGTCATACTGAGGAATGATAATGCCAACCGGCACATCCGCAGGAGCACCGGACAACGGACTTACAATGGCCGGTGCCGCCGAAATCAGCCCCCGAACCTCCAGCACATCCGTTTTGCTCGTTACTTCAAACACATCATGGCCTGCGCGGGAATGGCCTGCCAGAATCACTTGATGCAAATCGCCCTTATTTTTCAGACTGCAGGGAAAGACCCCCTCTTTTCCTTCTATTGCCTGTTTTAAAAGCGCGCTTTGCTGCTCTACTATCTGCACCGTGCGTTGGCAGCCGTTCGGTTCGCCGTTTTCAAAAGAGTAGTTCATGCCCACGTTCATCGAAAGTGCCAGATATCCGGCATCTGCCAGTTGGTTGACCAAATAGGAAAAGCCCAAATCATAACGATTTTCTGCGGCAGAACGAATGGGATGAGAGCCGTGCAGGATAATCACAACCGGACGATTCTCCCCCTCCGGTACGCCGATAATCCCCTGCATTCGGTAGGGGATTTCACGGGCGCCCTGTTTGAGTTTTCCTTCTCCCAAGTCATAGCAATATACGTTATCGCGCGGCACTTCGGTGGTAACAATTGCGCTATTGGTGGCACCGTCCCAATCCGCTGTGATGCCTTTTACATAGTCAAACAACTCCGCCGACACATAGGTAGCACCTTTTTTCACTACCATTTGCGCATCGGTCCAGAGAACGGCATTTTCGCATGTCAGCGCACCGGTTGTAAGA
>NZ_JBMNUP010000013.1:0-23337 GCF_050946325.1 Agathobaculum sp.
TCCATTGTTTCTGTACTAATTTTCCATTTATTCTTCCATTCTTTGCGCTGCGATCTTCTTCATAGATTTGACAGACAGCACACATACAATAATTGTCAATACATCTGCCAACGGCTGCGATAAATAAATTCCATTCACGCCCATCCGGCCTGGCAAAAGCAAAATAAACGGAACATAAAAAAGTCCCTGCCGTATCACGGACAAAAACAGTCCATAGCGCGATTCTCCAATCGTTTGGAAGGTAATTGTCATCATATAGCACAGCCCGAACGCAGGATACAGAACTACCTGCGAGACCAACAGCCTCCATCCGTACTCCACAATAACGGGGTTATCATTAAATAGCAGTATGAGCGGACACGCCAGCACAATATAGGCTCCCGCAACCAAAACCGTCAGCAGCAGTGCTCCGCGCAGCGCAAAGCGCACAGCACTGTGAAACCGTTCTGTTTTGCGCGCACCAAACGCATAAGCGGCCACAGGCTGGTATCCTTGCATAAAGCCCATAATTATGTAACAGCCTATCAAAATCAACCGCTGCACCACACCGTATGCAGCGATAATTGCATCTGCATCAGGCAAAGGGGCGGCCGCAATATTGGTAAGAGAAGCCGCAACAGACAGACAAATCTGAATGACGGCAGTCGGAATTCCGATCATTGCCACATTCCAAAGCAGCTTTCCATCCGGCCGGAACGACTTCCACTTCAGCCGAATGATTGAGCGGCCGCTCAAATAGAACCATGCCAGGATGGCAAATGTAACAAATTGGGAAACAGTGGTTGCCAAAGATGCGCCCTCTACCCCCATTCCCAATCCCCAATCAAACATAAAGATGGGGTCCAGGATTACGTTGAGTACCGCACCGGTAATCACGGCAATGGAAGATATTTTCACCGATGATTCTGCCCGTGCCGCGCAATTCATACTCTGCGCTGGCAAATTGGCCAGCGCGGCAATAAACATCCAGAATGCATAATCTTTGGCCAATGGCAGGGCCGCATCAGATGCTCCGAAAAACCGCATCAGCGGTTCGATAAACACGATTCCGCCTATGCACAAGGCAATTCCTATCACCATTGACACACCGATAATGGTTGTCACCGTCCGGCTGGCCTCTTTTTGATCGCCGGCACCAAGCTGCCGGCCAGTCAGCACCGCTGCACCGGAAGCAAAAATATTCTCAATTGATACCATAATCAGCAGCAGAGGTACGGTCACGCCTACTGCTGTCAGCGCGATATCCGAATCCAGCATACCAATATAGGCAGTATCTACAATATTATATACCGCCTTGGCTATCAAGGCCAGCGTAGCCGGCAGCGCCAGTTTTACAATGGCTTTGGATGGCGCCATTTCCTCAAAAACTGATGCATTTTCTTCCATATTGTTCATTGTTTGATTTTCCTCTCCTCATGGTTTAAAGTAACAGAAAGGCTCTCAAAAGCATTTCAGCTGTAAAATGCTATCGCATTTATCCTGTGCGAAGCAGCATACGCTTGCGCAATCACTCCTTCTGATGCATACCGCCCCACTTTACAGACTAATCAGTTTGTTTTAGTGTATCATAAACAGACCGTTCAGTCAATATTTTAGATGTAAACTTTTTCTGCCAACAGCAGTCCGCCTTTCGTTTCTCCCTCCAAAGCCATTGCCGTACCACAAAAATGGGAGCGCTGCCTTTCGCCGCAGCGCTCCCGCCTTTTCTTTCTTCTAAGTTCCTGCTCTTTTTGTATGGTCCCCGCAAGCTTATTTCAGCTGACCCACAACCGCGTTGATATCTAACGTCAGCGTATCATCCAAAAGCCTCAGCGTGTACAGAAGATCATCCGTTCTCCAGCGCCAGGACTGCATGCCAGACTCCTTCGAATGGGCTGCTTCCTTCATCTCCTCCCCCGTGTGAGCAGAGACTCTCTGCTGCCAGGTCTGCACCATTTCTTCCGATACCGGCTGCGTTCCGTCGGTAATCCAAATGGCAACGGAATCAATTATGCGGTCTTCTTCAAAGCTTGTGTAGAACACCACCGGCTCATGATACAGTTCCGTCTGATACTTTCGTCCCAGCGGAGTAAATCCATCTTCTGTATAATATTCCTCTCCGCCTCCCAGCAGCTGCATAATTTCCGTATCATGGCAGCCAATCAGGATCTCTGCCGCCGTCAGATTCTGCTCCACCGCTCCTGCCTGTTCCTCTATTTCAGCAGGTACCATCGCTGCTTCAGCCGTCTGTCCCATGGTAAAAATACCCAATCCGCTGCTGAATGCGCAAGCCATGATTAGAAACGCACCTGCCACAAAAACTCCAAACGGAAATATTTTCTTCATCATACGATATTCTCCTTTCGATTAAACCAGCGATTGTGTCAGTGTCTGTACCCACTCCGTATTCCACTGATAGCGTGACAATTTTTCCTGTGCTACATTAAAATAGTTAAACCAGTAGTCTGCTCGGCCGCGATCGCTTGTGGCATCAAAATAATTCCATTCACCATCCAGCCGGGCAATATTCCACATATGATATTCACCTCCCATCGTACCGCTTACCGTGAAGCAGGGAATCCCCACTTTTTCAAACAAAACCTGCAAAGCCTGCGCATATCCGCCACAAATTGCCAATCCATCATGAAGCGCACCATACGCAGTCTGCGATACATATGGCATGTTTTCCCGATCGCTGTAATATCGGTGGTCATACAATACATTTTCTGTCAAATAGGTATACAGGCGCTCTGCTTTTTCCGTCTCTGTCATTCCATCTTTTACCTGTTCCCGTACAATCTCATCTGCCAAAGTATGGATATCTGTCAATCGCTGCAAGCACCATGTTCTGTCTTCCTGCATCTGCGGGGTAAAAACAATCTCTGTGCCATCTTTATTCAATTGGCACAGAATATAGCTTCCACCTACCTGCTGAAGCGCCCTGTTCATATCATCCACTGATAAATCTGGATTTGTAATGCGTATTGACACCGTTTCCTTTGACAGGTTCTGCTGCGCAACGTGCATCAGATCTGTCAGAGAGGACACTTTAGCTCCCTGGAAGCCATCCGGATAGCGTCCAGTGCGATACGGCATGTACGCAACCGTGCAATACAGCAAATTATTGCTGCCATGCTCTATTTGCAAATCATACGCATATTTCAGTTCAGGCTGCTCGGACAAAATCGTATAATACTGATTTCTCACATCCATCGGAAGATTGGAGGACTGCCCAAGCATATGTACATCAAATACCGGCGGCTGCTCTGCCATTGTGATAGACATCGCAAGTTGCTTCTTAATATCTGCCAGACTGGAAACCGTAACTGTACCGTCTGACGCAGGGTCTCTGTCTGCACGCTGCAGCATCAGCATAGCCTCTGCCACCGTGAGATTGTCCAGCGGAGCCAGCTGATCGCGGCTTTTCCCGTGCATCAAACCCGTTCCAACGCACCAGCGCATGGCGTCCCGCGCCCATCCTGCTACATTCCCCCGATCTGCAAAATGCTCAAGCGTATATTCATACGCATCGGGACTTCCAAACCCCCGGTACAAAATAGCAGCAAATTCCTGACGGGTAACCAGCCGGTTCGGACAATATCGCTCGCCGCCTACCCCTTGTACAAACCCCTGCTCCGCTGCCCAGGTCACGGCATCCTCGTTATTTTCCGGAATATCAACAAACGGAATCTCCGCTGTGACCTCCGGCTTACCCGCTGCTTCATACAGCATTTGTGCAATTTGACCACGTGTGACTTTACTCAGCGGTTCATCAATGAACTGCTCACTCAATCCATTCTGCTGCGCCCAATTTTTTGCGCTCACTGCCCATTGCGGCCAGGCTGCCGCTGAAGCAAAGCCAGTCAGCATCCAGGCACATAACAAAAAAGAGATTATTTTTTTCATTTTATCCATCTCCTTTAAACAAACCGTTTGGTTTGTTTTATGATACAGTAAACGAACCAAACAGTCAATATCCTTATTGAAGAAAAGCTGCATTTTTGCTATACTGTAACCAAAAGGAGGCTTTCCGCATGAAGCAGTCTGAAAAAAACAAGCGCAGCCGTGAATATATTCTGCAATATGCCTTTACGGAATTTGCCGCTCATGGATACGCAGGCGGCGCTATCAATCAAATTTGTACCCAGGGAAGCATTTCCAAAGGATTGCTATACCATTATTATGATAATAAAGATGCCCTCTATCTGGCCTGTGTAGAGCTTCTGTTCCGTGATATGACTATTTTTCTGCAAGATCATATCCATATTGAAACGGTTACAATCAAACAGTATTTTGAAGTAAGGATGCAGTTCTTTCAGCAGTATCCAGCCCACCGCCAGCTATTTTACGATGTACTGGTTTATCCCCAAAGCCATCTGTCACAACAGCTGGAACATTGCCGCGCTGAATTTGATGCGCTGAATACGCAAATGCTGCGTACAGTATTGCAGCAGGCACATCTCTCCGCATCCGTTTCTCTGGAGGCTGCTATACGGCAGTTCCGCGCTTTTGTTAATTTTCTGGGCGTATATATTCGCGAGGATTCTCTGGCTGATGCAGAGCAAAAAACCCGCGAACTGCTGAACACCATGCTATATGGCTTAGTCGCACGGTAATTTTCCAAGTGATACAATAAAAACGGCGCAGCCACCGAATCCGTCATTCGGAGGCTGCGCCGTTTCGCACCTTTTTACAAAATTTATCCTTCCGTGTTCACATCGTATATTGGGTTACACGGCCTAAATTATCCGTCAATTCAACATACCAGGAAATCTCCTCATACGATGCTGCATCAATTCGATCCCATGGCAGATCAACATAATAATACATCTCTGCATAAGCCATATCCGGCTCCAGCCATTCTTCGACCCGCTCTGCTATGCCGGATATCATCACGCTGTCATACTCCTGCTCGCCCACGCAAAGCACCACCCTGCCGGAAACAGGGAATATCTTGCTGGTGTTGTTCTGCGCCGCGATGCACAGCTTTCCCGTCAGGCTTCCGAAGCCTCCTGCGGTTCCCGTAGTATAGACTAATCCACCGCCTGATTCCGGCTCAAAAGATATCGTAATATCCAAAGCAAATTCACGATTTAAGTCAGACAGATTTGCAACCTGCAAATTACGCGTCGTACCGTTTTTGCTGAGCAGCAAATAAACCGAAACCTCATCCATCAGTGGATAAAGCGTCTCCGCAGTATAGCCGCCGTTGGCATAAGCCGTATCCACCGTCAGATTTTCTCCGCCGCCTTTGATACAGAACTGCGCAGTTTCTTCGCTGTCCACTTCGCGCGGCATCGCGCTGATTCGCAAAGAAAGCTGAGTCGGATCGTTCTCGTCCAGCGAATAATCAACCGTTACATCTGCCATGTCCGACTGCTCCGGCTGCGATGTATCCGGCGCGGGAACGTATACCGTATTGGAGTTCCGCGGAATGCGGTTGACCTCATCCTGCAATTTTACCAACCATGTCAGCGATATTATGTTGCACACAACGCTGGCACACAGCAGCAGTGCGACCGCAATCACAACGGCCTTTGTTTTTTTCGTCAGCGTCGGCTTAAAGGAAACGGTATAGCCGGAAACAGCAGCTTCTGACGATTTTTCCTCTGCTCCGGCCTCCTTCCCGCCGGGCAGTTCTCCGTCCGGCCGCAGCAGATGATCCACCGAAACGCCAAAAATCCGGCTCAGCTCCATTAAATTATCCATCCCAGGCACGGCCTGGTCTGCTTCCCATTTGCTTACCGCCTGGCGGGAAATACCCAGCCGGTCGGCCAATGCCTCCTGGCTCAATCCTGCCTCCCGTCGTAAGGCTGCGATTTTTTCACCCGTTGTCATCATACTCCACCTGCCTTTCTTTTTCTGCTTCTATCCTACTCAAAAATCAGATGAAACGCCACCAACTCTGCGTTTCGTTTTGTCAACTGGCAGTTGCCTCCCCTGTTTAAGAGAAAAAAGCCCCGAAAGACGTCGCTTTCGGGGCTTTAGGGCTTGCTATGTAAGCAACTTATTCGATGCCCTCATCTTCGCCTTCAGGGCGGTTATTATATGCATACTCAGAACAGTTTGCCTTTGCTTCCTCTTCGGTCGCATACGGGCAGCGACGAACACGGCCTTCCGTTTCAGAAAGGGCAACACACAGCTTTTCATCACCGGTTGCATAGCGACGGCGGAACAGACACCAAAGCTTCTTCATTTGAATTCTCCTTTTCTCGTCGGGTGGTTTAATTGTATTATACCTTGTGATAGTGCAATTGTCAACGAGATTGATAAATTTATATCAATACTTTACGCACCAAAGAATTCCTCATGAATGGCTCGAACAGCCTTTTCGCTGTCCTCCTCATTAATCAGCACCGAAATTTTAATTTCCGAAGTGGAGATCATCCGAATATTGATACCCGCCATCGCCAGTGCCTCAAACATCTTGGATGCAACACCTGCCGACGAAGCCATACCAGCGCCGACAATCGATACCTTTGCTACTTCCGTGCTGATAGAAACATCTTCATAGCCGAGCATTTCTGCATTATCCTGCAAAATCTGGCCAACGCGCTCTGCATCGTCCTGGCGGATGGTGAAGGAAATCGACTTCTTATTGTCACGGCCGACAGACTGCAAAATAATATCCACATTCACATTGTGCTTGGACATCAGCGAAAATACTTTGAACGCGGTGCCTGGCGTATCGGAAACATTGATAATTGCAACGCGCGCACAGTTATTATCACGGGCAACGCCCGAAACATTTAATTTTTCCATGTGAGAACCCTCCTTGACTTTGGTACCCGCGTTGCGGGTAAAGCTTGAAACAACCTCGAGGTCGACATTGTACTTCTTTGCCATTTCCACACTGCGGTTGTGCAGCACCTGTGCGCCCAAAGACGCCAGCTCCAGCATTTCATCATAGGTAATCGCTTCCAGCTTGCGGGCTGTCGGCACAATGCGCGGGTCGGCGGTATATACGCCATCCACGTCCGTATAGATCTGGCACAGGTCCGCGCCAAGCGTTGCGGCAATCGCCACCGCAGTTGTATCTGAACCGCCGCGGCCAAGCGTCGTCACATCCCCCATTTTGTTAATGCCCTGAAAACCTGCGACAATCACAATACGGCCATTATCCAGTTCTGCCTTCAGCCGGTCTCCGGAAATGCGCTTGATACGCGCATCCGAATAATTGCTGTTGGTTTCCAGGCCAATCTGCCAGCCAGTTAAAGAGACAACCGAAAATCCCATCTTCTGAATCGCCATTGCCAGCAGCGACATGGAGATCATTTCTCCCGTATTCAGCAAAACATCCATTTCACGGCGGGACGGGCGATCGTTCAGTTCCGCCGCCTTGGCAATCAAGTCATCGGTTGTATCCCCCTGTGCGGAAACGACGACAACCACCTGATTGCCTGCTTTTGCCGTGCTGGTAACAATGTCCGCAACGTTCTTCAGGCGCTCGGTATTCGCAACCGATGAACCGCCGAACTTTTGTACAATAAGACCCATACTGTAACTGTTTCCTCCTTATATCACGGCTTGCGCAGAGCACAGGCCGCCCCTCTTACATAAATTTTACTGTTGCACCCACTTCATCACAGCGAAGCTGCATTGCTTTCCAATGCGGATACTTATTTTGGCAAACCGCCTGCGCGCGGGACAGGTAATCTCTGTCCCCCTTATAAACCAGCGCAATAATAGACGGGCCTGCACCTGAGATAAACGCGCCCAGCGCACCCAACTGCTTTGCCTCCCGCACAATATCCTCGCCGTTTTCAATCAAACCGAAGCGGTATGGCTGATGCAGGCAGTCCCCTGTCGCGGCGTCCAAATTTTCCAGTTTGCCTGTCGTCAGCGACCCTGCAAGCAGGGCTGCACGGGCAAGATTATATACTGCATCACGGTGCGCAATCGTTTTGGGCAGCGCAGCGCGTGCTTTCTCAGTCGAAAGCTGAAAATCCGGAATAAATACGACGAAGTCAATCGCACCGTGCATCGGCACACGAACATTCCACACATGACCATCTTCCAGCAGCGCCACACAAAAACCGCCCAGAATGGCGGGTGTGGAGTTATCCGGATGCCCTTCAATCGTTGCTGCAAGGTCAATAACCGCTTGCCGGTCAAGCGGATTGCCAAGCAGCGCGTTTGCACCCATAATGCCGGCAACGGTACATGCCGAAGAGGAACCCAGCCCCCGCGTCTGCGGAATTGCACAGTCCTCAACAATTTTCATACCGCGCAGTGATTTTCCACATTCATCATACACCCGTTTGGCGCATTGGTAAATAAGATTGTTCGCATCTTTCGGCACAAACTGACCGTTTTTATCCGAAATATCAATACAATCGCTTTCTTCCATATCAATCACATTATAAAGCTCCAGCGCAATGCCAATGCTGTCATATCCCGAACCCATATTAGCGCTCGTTGCAGGAACAGTGATCCTTACCATTCTATTCTCTCCTCTTACAGTATGCGTATTGCCGCACGCACTTCACCGCATTCATTGAGTTTGGCTATCCGCTTCTGCATTTCTGCAGTCGCCAATTTATGCGTTCTGACAACAAATACATTGGCTGCCGGCTCACTCAGGCTTTCCACGGGCAAACCTTTTTCCAGTTCTTCCCGCGGGCCTTTGAAGCGAGCATACCATGCACTTTGCAGCGTATCCATCGGGCGGAGCAGATGTTTCGAGCCGTCTCCCCACATAATACGGCGGCGGCGTTCCGCATGCTCAACACAGTCCATCATATCGGCTGCCACAGCGGAAGCCGTGGCCAGTTTGCCCGCACCTTTTCCGTAAAACATAACGTCGCCTGTCGCGTTGCCTTTCACCATAATGGCATTGAACACATCTTCAACAGAAGCCAGCGGGCTGTCTTTATGAATCAGATGCGGCGCTACATAGGCATATGCCGTACCATCCTCATTGCGAACCATACGGCCAAGCAGCTTGATCACACAGCCCAGTTTATCCGCGTTCGCAACATCTTCCAGTGTAATTTTGGTGATTCCTTCGCAGGAAACCTCGTCGGGGTCAAACTTGTCTCCCAGCGCCAAATCGGACAGAATGCAAATTTTCCGGCAAGCATCATGCCCTTCGATATCGGCAGTCGGGTCCTTTTCGGCATAACCGTTTAGCTGCGCCTGCTTCAAGGCATCAGCAAAAGTGACGTCGTTATGAATCATCTGTGTCAAAATATAGTTGGTTGTGCCATTCAAAATACCGCAAATTTCATCAAATTCATTCGCGGCAAGGCACTGCAGCATTGGACGGATAATCGGAATGCCTCCGCCAACCGAGGCTTCAAACATATAGTTTACACCGTGCGCTTCCGCAATCTGAAGCAGCTCCTCACCTCTGGTTGCAACCAGCTCTTTGTTGGAGGTACAGACGCTTTTCCCTGCCTCTAGGCAGCGCTTGGTGAAGGTATACGCTGCGCCGACGCCGCCCATCACTTCGGCAACCACCGTTACTTCCGGATCATTTTCAATCACCGAAAAATCCGTTACAAATTTATTTCCATAAGGCAAAGCAGAAAAATCGCGCAGGTCCAGCACATATTTTACCTCGACCGGTTCTCCCACAACGCGCGCAATTTTTTCAGCATTCATCTCGAACACCTCATACACGCCCGAGCCGACCGTGCCATGTCCCATAATTGCAACTTTTATCATCATTTGTTCCTCCGTACCCGCGATATTTATTCTGAAGCCAAAATTTCAACCTTGGTAACGCCTTCCAGCGCTTCTGCACGGTGCATCAGTTCTTCAACCGAATACTTCATTTCTCCCGTACGCGCAGCAATGGTAACCGAAGCCTGTCCGCACATCGGAATAGACTGATTTACCGTCAGCAAATTGGCCCCCGACCGCGCCATCAGCCCCAAAATACTTGATAAAGCGCCCGGCTGATCATGCAGCATAAAATGAAATGTGACAATGCGGTCAGTTGTTACTTCAAAGAAGGGGCGCACGCCATCTTTATATTTGTAATAAGCGCTGCGCGACAGGCCCGCCAGCTTTGCAGCTTCACTCGCCGTCGCGGCTTTTCCCGAAGCAATCGCTTCATTGGCCTCAATCACACGCTGAAACACCTCTGGCAGCAATGTGCGTTCAACCAGATAATACTTTGGTTTTATCATGCGTTGTCCTCCCTAAAAAGACAAATGTCTTTTTCATGCTCACTTATCATACCATATCACACATAGCAAAGCAAGAGAATAACTGATAAATTTCAACATTTTCTACCCTGTGTTTTGGACATTTTGACAATGGCTTTTCCTGTTTTTTCGCTCTTAGCAATGGGGCTAACGCATTCTGTCAGGCAAAAGCCTGTAGGCAGCGGTTTCATCCTGATAAGGCAGCAAAAACCGCCGGCCAATATTCCGGCCGACGGTTCTCCCTTTAGTCTTTTTACAGGACCGCTTTATGGAAGGTCTTTTTCCCCTTCTTGATGATGCACTCCTCTGTAAAGGCTGACTTATCCAGCATCTGCTTAAAATCCGTCACCTTTTCCCCGTTGAGTGATACACCGCCGCCCTGCACGAGCTTACGCGCCTCTCCGTTGGAGGCCGCAAGGCCGCACTTGACCAGCAGCGACAGCACGCCGATCTGACCATCGGTAAAATCCTCTTCGGTCAAAGTTGTGGTCGGCATATTTTCGCTTACGCCGCCGCCCAGGAAAATTTCCTTTGCCGCGGTCATCGCCTTGTCCGCCTCTTCCTTGCCGTGTACCAGCGCAGTCAGCTCATACGCAAGAATCTCCTTTGCGCGGTTAAGCTCCGCGCCCTCCCACTTGTCCATCTCCTCAATCTGCTCCAGCGGCAGGAATGTCAACATACGGATGCACCTCAGCACGTCCGCATCATCCACATTGCGCCAGTACTGGAAGAAATCATACGGAGCGGTCTTGTTCGGATCGAGCCATACCGCGCCCGAAGCCGTCTTGCCCATCTTCTTGCCCTCGGAATTGAGCAGCAGCGTAATGGTCATGGCATGGGCGTCCTTACCCAGCTTGCGGCGGATCAGCTCGGTACCGCCCAGCATGTTGCTCCACTGGTCATTGCCGCCGAACTGCATGTTGCAGCCGTAATGCTGGAACAGGTAATAAAAGTCGTAGGACTGCATGATCATGTAGTTGAACTCCAGAAAGCTCAGGCCCTTTTCCATGCGCTGTTTATAGCACTCTGCCCGCAGCATATTGTTGACCGAGAAGCATGCGCCGACCTCGCGCAGCAGATCAACATAGTTCAAATCCAGCAGCCAGTCCGCATTATTGACCATCTGCGCCTTACCCTCGCCAAACTCGATAAAGCGCTCCATCTGCTTTTTGAAGCAGTCGCAGTTGTGCTGAATGGTCTCCGGCGTCATCATGGAGCGCATATCCGTACGGCCCGACGGATCCCCGATGTAGCCCGTACCGCCGCCAACCAGTGCAATCGGCTTGTTGCCGGCCATCTGCAGGCGCTTCATCAGGCAGAGCGCCATAAAATGACCGACATGCAGGCTGTCCGCGGTGGGGTCAAAGCCAATATAGAAGGTCGCCTTGCCGTTGTTGATCATCTTGCTGATTTCTTCTTCATTTGTTACCTGCGCGATCAGCCCGCGCGCTTTCAGTTCTTCGTAAATCGTCATCTGTTATTTCCCCGATCTATTATAAAGTAATTTTGAAACCTATCTTGTAAACCGCTACGGTGCCCGTTCCTTACGGCGCTCATCAATAATAATCACTGCGGCTCTCCCTCCTGCCCGGCAGCACACAGCAGCTCTTCAGCATTTCGACGTGCTGCATCCGATATCTGATCACCGGACAGCAGCCGCGCAATTTCATCCACGCGATGTGGCCAATCCATCGGGCTGACATCGGTATAGCTGCGTCCGTCCCGCACCGACTTTGCAATACGCAAGTGGTGATCGCCCATCGCTGCAATCTGCGGCAGATGGGTCACGCAAAGCGTCTGCTTTTTCCTCGCAATCGCGGATAATTTGCGCGCAATTTGCTGCGCGGCATGTCCGGAAACACCGGTATCGATCTCATCAAAAATCAGCATACCAACATCTTCTCCGGCCGTCAAGACATTTTTCAGCGCCAGCATAATGCGGCTCAGTTCGCCGCCCGACGCTACCCTGGACAAGGGTTTTTCCGGCTCGCCGGGATTGACCGAAATCTCAAACGATACGGTATCAAATCCGTGTGCAGATAATTTGGTACCCGTATGCACAGCAATGCGCATTTTGACTTTCTCCATATCGAGCTCCGCAAGCTCGCGCACGATTTCTGTTTCCAGACGCTTCGCCGCCGCACGCCGCTGCTCACTCAATTGTGCCGCCAGTTTTTTTGCCTCTGTCAGCTGCTCACGATACTGTTCGCGCAGGGTGTCCCGCCGGTTATCTGAATCCTGCAGCGCATCCAGCTCTGCCGTGATCTTATCGTGATATGCAATCACCTCAGCCACCGATTCGCCGTACTTTTGCCGCAGGCGGTAAATCAAATCAAGCCGCTGCTCTACCCACTCTCGTTCTGCCGGTGAAAAATCCAGATGGTCGCTCTGGCTGCACACACTGTCACGCAGGTCGGCAGCCAGCAGGCGCAGTTCCTCTGCCTGCTCTGCCAGGCCATCAAAGGCTTCCGATACCGCATGCAGACCGGTCAGCGCGCCCGCTGCCTGTTCCAGCAAGGTACATGCACCGGCCGTGTCATCATCCCCATCCAACGTAAGGCGTGCCTGCGCCAGCGCGCCCGCAATGCGGCCTGCATGATCAAAATAGGCCTTGCGCTGCGCCAGCGCTTCCTCCTCGCCCGGCTGCAGCTGTGCCGCTTCGATCTCTTCCTTATGGAAAGTCAGCATATCCACCCGCTGCAGACGTTCCTGTTCACCGGTCTCCAGCGCCGTAATCTCCCGCCGCAGCGCAAGCAGCGCCTGATACTGCGGGCGATACTGTGCCAAGAGCGCTTCACAGCCTGCATAGCCATCCAGATAGTCAATATGATGCTGTTCATCCAGCAGTTTCTGCCCATCATTCTGCCCATGGATATCAATCAAATACGGGGCAAGCTGCCGCAGCACCGACGCAGAAACCGGCTTCATATTCACCCGGCAGGTGCTTTTTCCGTCCGCCGTGAGCTGCCGCTGGATATGCAGGGTATCCGGTTCTTCTCCGGACAGCGCCAGTTCATCCAACAGCGCCTGCAACGCAGGAGACAGCGCGGTAAACACCGCGCTGACAAAGCCTTTCTGCGCCCCTGACCGCACCAGATCGCGGCTGATCCTGCGTCCCAGGATCGCGCCGATTGAATCAATCACAATCGACTTACCCGCGCCGGTTTCGCCGGACAGTACAGTCAGCCCGTCTTCCAGTTCAATATCCGCCTGCTCGATCACGGCAATATTCTCAATGTGAAGCAATTGCAGCATTGCCGTGCCCCCTTACTTCAAAATATCTCTGGCCTGCTCGCAAAACCGCGCTGCACTCTCATTGTCCTGCATTACTGCAAAAACAGTATCATCTCCGCCCAGCGTACCAACCACTTCCGTGGCACGCATCGCGTCAATCGCCATAGCAGCCGCCTGCCCAAGGCCAGGCAGGGTCTTAATGACCACCATGTTCTGCGCCGCGTTAATTTCTGTTACGCATTCACGAAAAATATTGCGCAGCCGGGTAGTAAAACTGTCCGCAGGGCCGGAAGCCGCCACTGCATATTTATATTTTCCCGTTTCAGCAGACAGCGTTTTAATCAAATGCAGTTCTTTTATATCACGCGAAACGGTTGCCTGGGTGGTATTGTAACCGAACCCGCGCAGCTGGTCGGTCAGTTCTTCCTGCGTTTCTATTTCCAGGCGATCAATCAAATCCAGTATTTTTGCCTGCCGTTGAAATTTCATCTAACCTGCCCCTCTCTGCTCAAAGCTTTTGCTGCAAAATCGTATAAAAGCTATTGCCTTTCAATCTGACCAGTCGACTATGCAGCCGTGAACGAGTAATCTCAATCCGGTCATCCGGACGGACAGCAAAACTTCTTCCGCCGTCTGCTGAAAGGGATACGTCGTCTCCCCCTTCACATGCGGCAGCAAGTGTAATACGGCGCTCCGGCGCAAAGACAAACGACTTTGCCGCCAGCGCATGTGCACAGATGGGGACCAGGGAAATATTTTCAGCGCTCGGCTCAATAATCGGCCCGCCAGCCGACAATCCATATGCGGTCGACCCCGATGGCGTAGATACAATCACACCATCCCCATTAAACCGAGTCACTTCTTCATCATCGGCCAAAATGCAAACACGCACTATTCGGAACGAATTGCCTTTGATAACAATATCATTCAGCGCATCGTCCTCATAAATAATTCGTCCGTTTCGCTGAACGGCCACATGCAGCATCATGCGGCTGTCAATCACATATTCCCCTGTGAAAAGTTTTTCCATCTCCCCCAGTTCATCAGGCTCCAGCTCCGTCATAAAGCCGACATGGCCCACATTGATTCCCAGCATCGGTAGTTTATGCAGGGCCGCTTCCCGGGCCAGGCGCAGCATCGTGCCGTCTCCACCCAGCACAACGGCAAGATCGGATACTTGAACCGCTTCATCCACAGGCATATATCCAACATCAGCAATCTGCACCTGTCTCATTTCCATCGGCAGCAGCAGCCGAACGCCGTCGCGCATCAGCCGCCCGCACACCTGCGGCAACACAGCGCGCGCGCCGTCCTTACGCGTATTGGGATAGATGAAAAAATTCTTCATAGTCATACATCCAATTCCATATGCGCCTGACGCACAATATCATCCAGGTCAGGCAGACGCTCTTCTCCCTGCTTTGCCAAAAAGCCCAAAAATTCAATATTTCCCTCCGGCCCCTTGATTGGAGAAAACGTCACATCCTGCACGGCAAACCCCGCGCTGTGTGCGTTTTCCACAAATTGTTCAAGCACTTCTCGGTGAATTTCCGGTTCGCGCACAACGCCCTTTTTGCCTACCTTTCCTCGCCCTGCCTCAAACTGGGGTTTGATTAAACAGGCAACGCGCCCCTCTTCCGTCAGAAGCGAAGCGACAACGGGAAGCACCAGTTTCAGCGAGATAAAAGATACGTCAATCACACAAAGAGACGGCGGTTCCGCAAGCTGCTCCGGCGTCACATAGCGGATATTGGTCCGTTCCATACAGACAACACGCGGGTCCTGCCGCAAACTCCATGCAAGCTGCCCATAACCTACGTCAATCGAATAGACCTTTTGCGCGCCGCGACGCAGCAGACAGTCGGTAAAGCCGCCTGTCGAAGCGCCCACGTCCATCACTACCAGCCCTGACGGGTCAATCCGAAAATAATCAAGCGCTTTTTCTATCTTTTTTCCGCCGCGTGAAACGAAATTTTTTCCTGTATCCCGTACCTCAAGCTGGGCGTTTTCATCCACCATATCGCCCGCTTTTCCAGCCTTCTGCCCCGCAATATAGACAATGCCTTCCATAATCGCGGTTTTCGCCCGCTCTCGCGATGGGCAGAGTCCTTTTTCAAACAACAGCACGTCCAGTCTTTTTTTAGCCATGCGCAGTTTCTCCTTTACCCTTTTCCTGACAGATAAAATCAGCAATACTTTCCGCATCAATCCCGCAGTGCCGATAAATCTCCTGCACACTGCCATGCGGCAAAAAGCGATCGCCTGTGTTCAGCAAATCGGTGCGGCCCTTATGATGAGAAGCGATTAATTCTCCAACACTTCCGCTCTGCACCACATCCTCAATCACCACACACCAGTCTGCCAACTGCTCCGTCAAACCTGTCAGCATCTGCTCCATATTGTCATCCAGCGCGTTCAGTTTCCAAACTTCAGCGAATATCTGCCGCTTTTCCAGCAGCTCCGCAGCCGCCAGCGCCTGTTCAATCATCGTGCCATAGGACAGCAGGGAAACCGTCGGCTGTGCCGTTTGACGCACCCGCACAATGTCCAGCTCGGTCGTATCTGTGCAGAAATCGCCCTCACCACCGCGCGGATATCGGATAGCAACAGGGCCATCCTCATGATAGATCGCACGAGATAACATGCTGCGCAGTTCCGCAAAATTCGCCGGCAAAAATATTTTAACCCCGGGCACTGAACGCAGAAACGCAATATCCAGCACGCCGTTATGCGTCGCGCCGTCTGCGCCGACAATACCGGCCCTGTCCACACAAAAAATCACATGCAGGCGCGCAATTGCCACATCATGAACAATCTGATCATATGCACGCTGCAAAAAAGTGGAATAAATTGCAGCAACAGGCAGCAATCCCTGTGCCGCCATACCGGCCGCCATGGCAACGGCATGTTCCTCCGCGATGCCAACATCAAAAAAACGATCCGGAAACTGTGCAGCAAAACCGGTCAAACCGGTGCCTGACGGCATCGCCGCCGTAACCGCACAAATACGCGCATCTTTCTCTGCCAGCGCACACAGGGTCTCTCCCATGCAGGCAGAAAAATCTTTTTTCCCCGGCGCATAATCCAGCCCTGCCTCCGCATCAAACGGAGAGACGCCATGGTACGCTTCCGGATGTTGTTCGCTGGGCGCATATCCACGCCCTTTCTGGGTCATCACATGCAGCAGAACCGGCTTTTTCATTCCCTTCACCTGTGCAAGCAGCTCACATACGCTTTTCAGATCATGCCCATCCACCGGTCCAAAATAGGTGAAGCCCATCTGCTCAAAAAGCGTTGCAGGCAGGAAAATACGTTTCAGCCGTGCTTTGCAGCGCGAAATCAGCCGTGTAACCACCGCGCCGCCCGGAATCCGTGCCAGACTGTCCTTCACATGCGTTTTCGCATGCAGATAACGCGGACTAACGCGCAATCGGGATAAATGCCGGCTCAATCCGCCCACATTCCGCGCAATTGACATATTATTGTCATTTAAAATCACAAGCAGCGGCTCGCCCGATGTGCCAGCGCTGTTCAGCGCTTCATAGGCCATGCCGCCGGTCATCGCACCGTCGCCAATCACCGCAACCACATGGTATTTCTGGTTTTTCAATGTACGCGCATGCGCCATGCCCAATGCCACGGAAACTGAATTTGACGCATGGCCCGTGATACAAGGATCCGTTATACTCTCTTCCGGCTTCATAAAACCGGAAATGCCGCCATACTGCCGCAGTGTATCAAATCTATCCCTGCGGCCTGTGAGAATTTTATGCACATAGCTCTGGTGGCCAACATCATATACAATGCGGTCCCGCGAGGAATCAAATTCCCTTTCCAAGGCAACTGCCAGTTCCACTACGCCTAAATTGGACGCAAGATGTCCGCCCGTATGTGACACGGAATCCACAATGAACTCCCGCAACGAAGCGCACAGCGTATCAAGAGACTCATATGACAGGCCGCGCAGATCGGCAGGTCCCGTTATATTGTCCAAAATCCCGTAATGTTTCATAACTTCCTCCGCCCACGCGCACAGCTTTATTTTTTGCCGTCCAGCGTAATGGGAAGCACCGACAGCACGCGGCCGCACATTGCCAGCACCTTGCTGCTAAACGCAATCGCAATGCCCTTGCCTGCCGCCTTGCCGCCAATAGTGGCTGCTGAAACCATGCCAGTTACCAGCAACGAAAGCAATACAGCCCGTGCGCCGCTCAGCCCTGCCGTTATGCGCGCCACGATCAGCGCACCCGTCGCACCTGAAATAATGCCACAGATATCTCCCACCACATCATTGCAGATGCTGGATACTTTTTCCGCATTGCGCGTCATCCAAACCGCTTCGCGTGCGCCGCGAACTTTATGGGCGGCCATGGAATGAAATTCTTTCTCAGTCGCCGAGGTTGACGCAACACCGATCATATCGAACACAATGCCCAAACCGATAAATACAAACAAAACGACAAATGAAAGT
The DNA here is from genome assembly GCF_050946325.1 of Agathobaculum sp. Taxonomy (GTDB): domain Bacteria; phylum Bacillota; class Clostridia; order Oscillospirales; family Butyricicoccaceae; genus Agathobaculum. The sequence goes on from NZ_JBMNUP010000013.1 coordinate 17,839, forward strand.
AATGTTCCTGCATTATTCAGGGCCTCACTGGAGGCATAGGACATAATCATTGAAACAAAAAAGCTGACTACAGTAATTGTCAGCACCCACTTGGTTTTAATCAGTTTGGGTTTTTGCGGCTGCGCTTTTTTCTTCTGCTGTCTGTCGGGCACTTCCAAAATAAATACTCCTTAACAAAAAGCCCTGTAACAGGGCTGATCTTCTCTAAAAAGTGACGGCAGGCTGAGTTAATCTTGCGGCTTGAGGTTCGGTTGGCTTTCCCCGCGGACTACCACGCGTCGCCGTCATGGCGGTTTCCCATTATCGTCCGTGCCGGAATGTTACCATTGCCGGGACCGAATTGCCACTTAGTCCGCACTGCACTCCTCCGCCTGCCTCGTTAGAATAGCCTAGGTGCTTTCCACTACAGGCAACACGATTCTTAGCCTCTTTTGCAGACATGGTTTCAAACATCAATTCCCGTGCGCCCCTGGCCGGGGGCACACAGGCGGGTACATTATTCACCATGGCCACTCAAGGCAGGCTACACTGCACACAGCGTTTTGCTCCTGCGCGCCGCCCATTTTCCTGCTCTTCAAGGAAGGCAGGCGGGAAAACACGCGCATTCACGCCACACCGCAATACAGGTTTCATCCTGCACCGTAGAGTATCCATCAATCAATCGATGCTATAGGTACTCCACGCATGCAGGTCTCCACGGCGAGAGGGTCGGTACTTCATGCCATTGAAGCGCGCCCGCAAGCCTTAACCTCCAGCATCCACCCCAAACTGGGCGTAAGAAGCAAACACCAGAGACTTCATCGATATGCCCTTCTACGGATTTTTAGGCCCGTCCTGGGAATCGTATGCGCTGACTAGGATACTACGTCACTTATTTTGTAGTTTACCACAAAGCACCGTCTTATTCAAGCGAATTGCATAAAAATTCACATTTCCGTTTCTTTTTGGCGGTTCGTGCCCGCACTTCTGCCGGAAAACAAAAAAGACGCAAAGGCTCACCGCCTATGCATCTTTTTGTGTCAGAACGGTTTTCTGCTGACGGCTCTGCGCAAAAGACTGTTCACTCTGCCCTGCCCCTGCGGCCGCGCACCAGGCCAATGGCCATAATAACCAGATTGAGCAGCATTCCAAGAAACAGCGGATCAAACGGAAGGCCGGGCAACAACAATTTTCCGAGAAGAACGCAAAGCGGCCCAGCAATAATTGCCGCAATGCCATAGGCTGACGCAATCTTGCCAGGCAGAAACAGCGCACCGCACAGCGGCAGAAACACCACCGCCCCGCGCAGCCCCATAGACATAAAGCTCCACTGTAAGATGACCGACTGCAAATCGCCTACCGTGAACAGGACAGCAAGCAGCAGTACCGCCACAATGGCGATGCGATTGACGGTCAGCCTGCGCTCATCCGTACTGTTCGGCACCGCTCTGGCGTACAGGTTGTTCGTCACGATGCTGCTGATGCCCAGTGTCAGGCCAGCGCCGCATCCGATAATGGCAATGAGCAGCACTGCAAGGAACACGCCGGCCCAGAAGCCCGGCATATACAGCAAAATAAACTGCGGAAACGTCTGCGCAGCCTCCATCGTCGGGAAAGCTGTCTGCATATACATGCCGATCAGCACGCCTCCCAGCCCGATAGGAGGTATCAGAACAGCGCTTGCCAGCGCACCCTGCACTGCGGCACGGTCGCTTTTGGCAGAAAGCACGCTCTGCGCATAGGTCTGCGTGGACAGCACGCCCAATATCAGCGACAGAGCCGCGCCGCCGTCCACCCCCAGCCCGCGGGCAAAGAGGTTGAAATATGTACCTGCCGGAAGAGCCTCATATAACGCTGCTGGTCCGCCGCTTTTCTGAAATACAATGATCACGCACAGGATGGCGCAGGCATAAAGCATCACGGTCTTAATCAGGCCTATTGCCCCTGCGCCTCTCATGCCGCCAAACACTACATATCCCATCATCATCGCAGCAACAATCAAAGCGCACAGCAAGGGGGATAATGGTACAATCGCCGCCAGCAGCGCCATGGCGGACAGAAGCTGTGCTACAATATTCAGAAAGATACCCAGCGAACCAAGCACCGAGGAATAAAATCCCGCTCTGGGGCCGTACTCCTGCTGGATCATCTGCTGAAGGGTCAAATATCCGCTTTTTCGCATCGGGCGGACAAAAAACAGTCCAAGCAGCAAACATCCAAGGCCGCCGCCCAAGCTGAACCAGATAGCCGAAAAACCATGTGTAAAAGCAAGCTGAGAGGTCGCAACTGTAGACGATCCGCCAACCAGCGTACCAATAATCGCACCCGCTACCATGATGGCATTCGACTTTCCGCCGCCGGTTGCAAAATCCGCCGCGCTCTTTACCTTGCGGCCCGAAACAATGCCGGCAGAGAACACGAGAACCAGCGTCAGCACCGCGCCGATCAGATGCGGCAAACCAAGTGTAATCATCTCAAAGCAACTCCTCTGCGTGTGGCGGAAAGAGCCCTGCCCGTTCTGAGGCAAGGCCCTTTCCTTTGTTTTACTTTTCTTCTTCCTTCTCAGCCGCTTCCTGCAAATTGCGTCGAAGGTCTTCTTCCGCTTCTTTCTTATCTGCGGCCATAGAGAGAGCTTCCTCCTTGCCAAAGTACATGCCGATCAGGCCAACACCGACCGCGACGCTGGCAACCTTGATAATCTGAGGAAACACAGTGCTCTTGATGGCAACAGCAATCGAGGCGCCGGTTTCTCCGCCCAAAATCAGAGCAACTACAAAACCCGCAAAGCAGACTGCGCCGGCAAAGATGGATATGTATGCGCCCCAGCCAAAAATCTGATAGAGAACGTTCGATACCTTTTTCATCTCTGCCCCTCCTTACACCATTCCAAAAACAGGCAGCACGCCAAGCATGCAGATGACGCTGAGCAGGTAGTGCAGTACGCACCAGATAATGCAGTTTTTGGTGGTTTCCTTCATACCTGAACCGGAAATACCCATCGCGGTATACATGCACAGCGCCAGCGGCGGCGTCATGCCCTCCATCGCACCGCAGATAACCGGCAGCATGCCTGCAATCAGGAAGGGATTGGCGCCGGCCGCAGCCATGACGGACACCATCGCGGTACCGAAAATGGCAACCTGCGAAGAGCCCGGCAAAATCATGCCTAAAATAGCTGTGAACAGAGGCAGAATCAGGGCCAGCGGCACCAGACCCAGATTCCAGCCGGCAATCATATTGCCGATATTCGCGCCTACGTTCAGCGACTCAAACAGATTGCTGATGCAGTAAGCGAAGAAAATGGTGGCCGAAACCGGAACAATGGACTTCGTACCTTTGGTCAGCAGCGCAACAATGCTCTTGGGTCCGACTTTCATGTTTTTGCGAATGATAAACAGTGCATATACGGCGGCAATACCCGGCGTGAAAAGCAGCACGCAGCTTGACAACGCTGAGGCGCCGGCAGCGGTCAGGCGGTCCGTAAAAAATCCCTCTTTGAGCTGAGCGTCCAGCAGGAACGGCAGAAGGATGACCACCGGAATCATCATCGACTTCCATCCCTTGCGAATGGCGTCACCAAACTTGGGAATCTCCTGTGGCGGCAGCGCTTCGATATGGTGAATCTTGCAGAACACAAAAATTGTAACCGCACGCTGCAAAATGAACCACAGGGAAATCCCCCACATCAGCAGCCAGAACTGAGACATCGTATAAGTGTCCTCGCCATACAGTGTTGTCAATATGCCGAACGATGCCACAATAATTCCAGCAGGCGGAATCATATTGCCCATGGTACTGGATGCCATGCAGATATTGGAAGCCAGATAATCTGGGAACCCGGCGCGCTTCATAGCAGGAATGGTGAATACACCTGTCGCGGCTACGTTGCCGGCCGCGCTGCCGGACAGGGCGCCCATAAAACTGGAAACCAGCAGCGCCACATAGCCCGTGCCTCCCTTGATGCGGCCGAACAGTGAAAGGACAACTTCAATACAGGCGTCAATAACTTTCGTCCCTGTAAATATCTGGGCGACAACCATAAAAGCTACGATTGCATAGAACAAGGTATTTGTCGAGGTTTTGTAAATATGCTCCCCGATTGCTCCCCATTGATTGGTCATGGCCACCAGAACAATGTAGCCGGCCAGCATGCCTTCATAAATGGGGCGCTTGAGTACGATAAAAAATACACAGATGGTAACAAGCAGCGCTACCAGGTAGGTGATTTCAACGGGCATGGTACTCCCCCTTTTCTATTGAATTGTCTGTTCTGCCCTTCCGCCGTATATTGGGCAGCGGCCGGACACTTTTTTAGAAAGCGGCCGGTCGTTTCATTTTGGAACAACCGGCCGTTTCAGTAAGACTATCTGTCGGGCTTTTGCAGCGTCTTAATCCTCTATCGGAATCTCCACATCCAGCAGAGGCGGATACTGCTGACAACCAAAAATATCGCCTTCACCAAAAGAACCAGAGGGACGCAGACGATTGATCGTGAACTTGATGGCATAGCCCGGGTCAAATTCAACAAAATCAGCCAGGCGGCTCTCATCGACATTGAACAGCTCGCAAACGAACTTCGGGTTCAGTACGCCGCTCTTTTTGACCTTCTCATAGTTGGCCGGATCGCGGAAAATGATATCAAAGGTGATGCGGTCAGTGCCAGCATTTTTACTGCGAATCGTCTTTGCCAGATCAACTAATTTCATCGTTTTCATGATGTTTCTCCTCCTTATTCGCCGATTTCGATCATAGAGATCGGGAACAGCTCAAGCGGATCGTCGACTTCGACCGTATGGTCCATCGTCCAGGTATAAGCGTCCGAAATCTTGGTTACTTCATCCAGAATAAAGGCAGCTGTACCGGCCGTGCCCTTCACTTCAGGCAGGCGGGCGTAGAAAATCTGACGCATGCCGATCAGGGTAACTTCCTCAGCCAGCTTGTCATTGTCAGCCACGCCCTCAACGACAACCAGCAGCTCATGCGACTTAGTCTCCTTAACCGGCTCCATATCGCCCATAACGCCGTTCTTGCCGAAGATGCGGTAGTTCAGTTCATATTTTTCATTCGGATGACGCTCTGCAACCTGAGAACGCGCCCACTCGATCACCTTGTCAATGTTTTTAATCGTATACGGATCGCGGATACCCGCCATGCCCAGATAACGCTTGCCGACAAAGCCGGAACCTTCGAGCTTGACCTTGATACGTCCCTCAATCGGAACAAACTTGGCGTTGGTAATGCGGCAGGTCTTTTCATCAAACTGCTCATACTTGCATTCGCTCATATCCAGGCAGCCGCCGGCAACATACTCGTAATAAGGATTGGTGCGCTCGTACATCGCGTGGCCTGCCACGGAGGCAATTGTGCAGCGCTGGAACGGCGCCATAGCAGTAACTTTTACATCATCCTTTGTAATCGTTCCGATGACCGATTCCTTCGCGCCGTAAGGCTCACAGCAGAAGGAGGCACATTCCAGCACCTTGCCGGTATAGTACGCGATATTCTCCGGAAAGCCCTCAT
>NZ_JBMNUP010000014.1:0-22068 GCF_050946325.1 Agathobaculum sp.
CGCCGAAAAATGCGGGTCAAACGGGTCGATCACGCCCGTATCCGCCGTGCGCGCGCTCGGCGGCGGGGTCATCTGCAAAAACTTTTTCAAAAACGGCTCTACGCCGAAATTGGTCAGCGCCGAACCGAAAAACACAGGGGACAGCTTGCCTGCATGCACAGCAGCCAAATCAAATTCGTCGCCCGCGCCGGAAAGCAGCTCCACATCGTCAATCAGCGTCTGATACTGTTCCTCGGGCAGCAGCCCCTCCAGAATGGGGTCGTCGATCGACAGGCGCTGCGCCTTGACCTCATGCCGGAAGTCCGCGCCCTCAAAGGCGATGACTTCATCGTCCATACGGTCGTACACACCCTTGAAGCGCTTGCCCGAGCCGATCGGCCAGTTGACCGCATAGGTGCCGATGCCCAGCTCGTTTTCAATTTCCTCAAGCAGTTCATAGGGGTCGCGCGCTTCGCGGTCCATCTTGTTGATGAAGGTAAAAATCGGCACGCCGCGTATAGCGCACACCTTGAACAGCTTGCGCGTCTGCGCCTCCACGCCCTTGGAGCCGTCAATCACCATCACGGCGGAGTCCGCCGCCATCAGCGTGCGGTAGGTATCCTCGGAAAAGTCCTGGTGGCCCGGGGTGTCCAGAATGTTGATGCACTTGCCCTCATACCGGAACTGCAAAACCGAGGACGTAACCGAAATACCGCGCTGCTTTTCAATCTCCATCCAGTCAGACACCGCATGGCGGCTGTTTTTCTTGCCCTTTACCATACCGGCTTCCTGAATCGCGCCGCCGTACAGCAGGAATTTTTCAGTTATCGTCGTTTTGCCGGCGTCAGGGTGCGAAATAATCGCAAAAGTGCGCCGGTTTTCAATTTCTCTTTTCAGGTCTGCCACAGACTTGTTCCCTCCGATTATGGAAAAAATTTTTTCAAATGTCGTTTTGTACACAAAATGTTCACAAACGTCTTGTAAACTGAATGTGTGGAAAGCGTAAGATCCCCCCACATGTTCTTGCTTTCTACTCTCTATCCTACCTTTTATTGCGGGAGCGGCCGGACGAAAGTCCGGCTGTTCCTGTTTCTGGCAGTCTCCGGCTCAGCCGGAAGCACGCTGCCAACCGCATGGGATGCGCCGCGCCTTCGCGCGAACTGCGTCCAGGGCCGCAAAAAGGTTCCGGTACGCGGAACTTTTCTGCGCACTCGCATCCAAACAGCCCGCATTTTTATGAGCAGCAGCGCAAAATTGCGCCGCTGCTCTTTTTGCATGCGTGTCTGCGCCGCGTAAAAGGCAGAAACAAAGCAGAAAATTATAAATCCCGCCGGCCCTCCAGCGCGCGGGTCAGCGTCACCTCGTCCACAAATTCCAGATGCCCGCCAACCGGGATTCCATAGGCCAGCCGCGTGACTTTTATGCCGAAAGGCTGCAAAAGCCGCGAAAGATACATTGCCGTAGCCTCCCCCTCCGTATCCGGATTGGTGGCAAGAATCACTTCCTCCGTATCCTCATCGGCCACACGCTGCACCAGTTCGCGGATGCGGATATCATCCGGCCCAACGTGGTTCATGGGAGACAGCGTGCCGTGCAGCACATGGTACAGCCCCTTATATTCTTTGGTGCGCTCAAACGCAATCACATCACGCGGGTCGGCCACCACGCAGATGGTCTTCTGGTCGCGCGTCTTGTCCGCACAGATCGGACAGGTTTCGCTGTCCGTCAGGTTCTGGCAGCGTTTGCAGGTAAAGGTCTTTGCCTTCGCATCGCGTATCGCGTCAGCAAAGCGCTCCGCGTCCTCTTTCGGCAAATCCAGCACATGGAACGCCAGCCGCTGCGCGGTTTTCTGCCCGATGCCGGGCAGGCGCGCAAATTCCTCAATCAGCCGCTCAACCGGCGGCGCAAAAAAATCCATCAGAGCAGGCCGCCGCCCAGACCGCCCATGCCGCCCGTAATGGCCGACATCTGGCTCTGGCTCTTCTGCTGCGCGGCGCTGAGCGCCTCGTTGACAGCCGCAGTCACCAGGTCCTGCAGCATTTCAATATCGTCCGGATCGACGACATCGGGCTTGATTTCAACGCTCTTGATCGTCGCAGTGCCGGTCACCGTCACCGTCACCATACCGCCGCCCGCCGTGCCGGTGGTCTCCATCTGCGCAATTTCGGCCTGCGCCTTCAGCATATCCTGCTGCATCTTCTGCGCCTGCTTCATCATGGCCTGCATGTTCATACCGCCGCCAAAACCGCCGTTAAATCCTCTTTTTGCCATCTTTTATGTCCTCCTTAGAGCTGTTTCACTTCAATATCAAACGCTTTTGCGCGGCCGAGCAGTTCGTCCACCGCTTTATTGCGCCCGGCAGGCCGCTGTTCATCCGCCTCGCGCACCTTGATTTTGATGGGTGCGCCGGCGAGCGCCGCCGCCTGTTCCCGAATCGCCTTCATGGTCGGTTCCGCCTTGGCCAGCATCGCCGTGATGCTGTCCTCACACAAAATTACCAGCGCGCCGTCTTCTTCCACGCCTTTGGCCGAGAGTTTCAGATTGGTATGCGCACCCGTGTTGATCTTACCGGTCAGCGCTTCCAGCAGACGGGGCCAGTGCGGCCACGCCGTCTGTTCCGGCCCCTCGTCCGGCTGCGCTTTTTCTGCCTGCGGGTCCTGCGCACCGGCCCACGGCGGCGCGTCGCTGTCATCCGGCGGAGGCGGCGCATCCGCGTCTCCCGGCGGGGGCGGCGCTTCCATACCGCTCTGCGCGGGGGCAGCGCCCTGCACCACACGCACCGGCACGCCGTTTTTCAGCTTTTCCTCCAGCGCCTGTACGCGCCCGCCCAATGTATCATACTGCTCCGCGCCAAGCGAACACAGCCGCACCGCGCACAGCTCGGCCTCCACCCTGCGGTTGGATGCGCCGCGCATACGGTCCAGCGTTTCGCCGATCACCCTGCTCCAGGCAATCAGCGTGGAAGCGGCCAGTCCGTCGCACAGCTTTTGCAGCGCTGCCACGCTGTATGCGGGGGAAATCAGCGCGCTCACATCGGTCTTTGAGGTCTTTACCAGCAGCGCGTCGCGGATCAGGCCGAGCATCTGGTCATAAACCGCGCCCAAATCGCGGCCCGCATTGTAATATTCGCCCAGCAGGCCGACTGCCGCAGCCAGATCGCCGGTTTTCAGGCACTCGGCCAGGCGGACGCCGTCTCCCTGCCCCAATACGCCGAGCGCCGCCGTAACGGCGTCCTCATCCACCGCACCGGCAGCCGCCGCGCGGTCGAGCATGGAGAGCGCGTCGCGCATCGCGCCGTCCGCCAAACGCGCAATCAGGCGGGCCGCGCCCTCAGAAAGCGGAATCCCTTCTTTCGCGGCCACGTCAATCAGCCGCCGCGCAATATCCTCCGCTCCGATGCGGCGGAAATCAAACCGCTGGCAGCGCGACAGAATCGTGGCCGGTACCTTGTGCAGCTCGGTCGTCGCCAAAATAAACAGCACATGCCCGGGCGGCTCTTCCAGCGTTTTCAGCAGCGCGTTGAACGCGCCGATGGACAGCATGTGTACCTCATCTATGATGAAAACACGTTTTTTCACCTGCGCCGGTGTATAACGGGTCTCGTCCCGCAGGTCGCGGATATTATCCACGCCGTTGTTGGAAGCCGCGTCAATCTCCGTCACATCCAGAACCGAGCCGTCCAGAATCCCCCTGCATGCGGGACAGACGCCGCACGGGTCCCCGTTCTGCAAATTTTCACAGTTCACTGCCCGCGCCAAAATCTTGGCGCAGGTCGTCTTGCCCGTGCCGCGCGTACCGGTAAACAGATAGGCGTGGCTGAGCCGCCCGCTTTTGAGCTGCGCGCGCAGTGTATCCGTGATATGCTGCTGCCCGATTACGTCAGCAAATGTCTGCGGCCGCCATTTGCGGTACAGCGCCTGATACAAGCCCGGCCACGCTCCTTTCCCTGTTATAAAAACCATAAAAGAGGCGGGCGCAAGCCCGCCTCCAAGCGTTCCAACCACAGCGCTGCTTGCAGCGCTATTTCATAGAAAATCGCGGCAGCGCCGTGATTTTCATCAAAAGTCAGGACAGGCGCCTGACTTTTGAAGTCCCCTATACTTTCGTTCAGCGCCCCACAAGACCGCACGCGGACAATTCGAAGGCGCGTCCCCGGCTGCTGTTCCGCACTTTGGGCTCAGAATCGGCAGCTCTGCGGCACACGATGGTTTCCGCTTAATGCTGCTCGGTTCCCCGCCTGACATGGTTCACAGTCCTCCGTTGCGCAGTACCGGTTCCTCATCGCCCTGTGGGCGGCTGCATGGCCGAAGGCGCGTCCCCTCCTTGCCCGCATCATCCCCGCTATAGCGGATTGCGGGTGCAGGGCACCGCTAACGCCCCGATGTGTGCGGCCTTGTGCGGCGCTGAACAAAATCTTCCGTTATCAGGATATACCGTTTTTCCCGTTTTATGCCTCAGGGTCATCCGGCGATGGTTCGGGCGGTTCCGTCGTTCCGCCCGGGTCGGTCGTGCCGCCGCCCGGGTCAGTCGTACCGCCCGGGTCAGTCGTACCGCCGCCCGGATCGGTTGTACCGCCGGGGTCGGTGGTGCCGCCGCCCGGATTGGTCGTGCCGCCGCCCGATTCCGGATCGCCGCCCTGTCCGGACGGTGTCTGACCGCCTTCCGGCGCTTCCGGATCAACCGTCGAGGGATCTTCCGGTTTTTCCTCTTCTTCCTCTTCTTCTACTTCAATGCCCGTGGTCTTGCCATAGTCATACACCTTAAAGCCCTGGTGGCTGCACAGCTCGGTCGGCGTCTGGCCCTTATAGAACCGGCCGGTCGCCACGCGGCCTGCCGCCCGGCAGGCGCCCGACGGCGCAAGCCCGCTGTCCATACAGTAAGACGCCGTTTCAAACGCTTCCGGATGCGAATCAAACACCAGGCCGGAATCGCCTTCATGCACTTTCCGCATCACGTTGGTCCAGATTGCAGCGGCGTTTCGGCCGTACAGCCCGTCCACCGTGTATTCCTGCTTAAAGCCCACCCAGACGGCAGCCGAATATTCCGGCGTTACGCCGCAGAACCAGATGTCCTTATTGGAGGTGGTCGTACCCGTCTTGCCTGCGGTCTGCACGCCCGGAATGGTCGCGTTGGTTGCGGTGCCGTAAGAGGTAACCGCCTGCAGGCAGTCCAGCATATAATACGCTGTCCGCACGTTTTTAAAGCCCATATCCGTCCGCGGGGTATTCTCCAGCACAACGTTGCCTTCGGAATCTACCACCTTGGAATAGGTGCGTGTGCCGGCAAACACGCCGTCATTGATGAACATGGAGAAACCGCCCGCCATTTCACGCACGGTCACGCCGTCCGTCAGGCCGCCGAGCGCCAGCGGCGCAAGGTCGACGTCCGTCTGCACGGAACCGTCTGCGTTGACACGGTTATTGACCAGCTGGAAGCCCAGCCGCTGGGTCAGAAAATCATAGGACGCCTGCGGCGTCAGCATGTTCATCACCTGCACCGCAATGGTGTTGACCGAGCTGGCAATACCGCTCTTAATCGGAAGTTCCTTGCCGGTCGGCATTTTGCCGTCATTCAGCGGCCAGGGTTTGCCGTCGCTGCCCATGCGCAGCGCCTTGTCATATACGTTCGTGGTCGGCACGATAATGCCCGCGTCCATTGCGGGGCCGTATACCGACAGCGGCTTGATCGAAGAACCCGGCTGCCGGCGCGCGTCGGTCGCCAGCGAGAAGGTCAGCATGCCGGTTTTGGTGCCGCGGCCGCCTGCAATGCCCTTGATGTTGCCCTGCTTGTCCGTAATGACCATCGCGCTTTCCGGACGGCTGCCCTCCGGGCCGCGCGTCATGTTGGGGAAAACGGAATCGTCCGCATAGGTCGTATCCAGAATATTCTGAATGCGCGTATCAATCGTGGCGTAAATCTTCAGGCCGCCGGAGAACACCAGGTCCTTGGCCAGCAGCTCCGAATAGCCCTTCTTGGCTACAAGATCGGCAACCACGTCGTTAATCACCGCGTCGGTAAAGTAGCTGTAGCTGTCGTTAAGCTCGGCCTTATACGCCTCATAGGGGCGGTAAACCAGCTCTTTGGCCTTGGCGGCGTCATGCTCCGCCTGGCTGATCATGCCCTGTTCAAGCATCGCGCCGAGGATCAGTTCCTGCCGCTCCTTGACCTTATCCGGATGGTTGTACGGGTCGTAAATCGAAGGGTTGTTGGTCAAACCTGCAATGACGGCGCATTCCGCCAGGTCAAGCTCGGAAACATCCTTGTCAAAATAGGTTGCCGCCGCGGTTTTGACGCCGTAGCAGTTATAGCCCAGATAAATGGTGTTCAGATAGTTTTCCAGTATCTTGCTTTTGTCTCCGTCCAGCGCCTTTTCCAGCGAAAGCGCGCGGAAAATTTCATTGATCTTGCGCTTGACCGAGTAATCGTCGTCCTTGGTCCAGTTTTTAATCAGCTGCTGCGTAATCGTTGAGCCGCCGCGCTGCGGGCCGCCGAGCACCCAGCTCTTGACCGCCGCCGCGGTGCCCTTCCAGTCCACGCCCTTGTGCTGATAGAAGCGCTGGTCCTCAATCGCTACCACTGCGTCCTGCAAATACTTCGGCACCTTGTCAATCGTGACCGGTACGCGGTTTTCCAGGCCTTTGAGCGTTTCATAGAGCTTTTCTTCGCCCGTTTCGGCATCTATCGAATAAATAAACGAGGTCTGGTTCAGGCTGACGCCCTGCGCAAGCTGCTTGACATCCTCCTCCACGGAAGGATTGATATAGGAATGGACATAATACGCGAACGCCACGCCGCAAAAGCAGGCGCAAAGCACGCCCACAAGCAGCAGCGTCAGAAAAAGGCGCCCGATAAAATGCAGAAAGCCATGTCCTCTTCTTCTGCGAGTTGCCAATGCAATATCCTCCTTACCCCAGGCTCCTGCCATTGGGGCTTTTTGAGTCGGACGCAGGAGGCGTCCGATTTGTTCCCAGCATACGGTGGTATTATAACACATTATTATGAAAAATCCAAACAAAATTTAACCTGTTCGAGAATAGTTTACATTTTTGTGGCAATACTCAAAGAAAATCCCCGGTAAAGGAGGTTTCTGCCATGATGCAGGGCTTTTATGTGCTTGCCATGCGCCGGATGCGCCGCCAGAAAAAAATTGCGCTGGCCGCCTGCGCGCTGGCGCTTTTATGCGCCGCAGGGGCGGCGCGCGCCTATTTTGCCGCGCCGAAGGCCGTGACCGCAGCGGTTTCCGACGTTCCCTATGTGGCGCAGGCCGAAAACGGCCGTCTGACCGTTTCACGCGGCGGGCAGACCATTCTGCGCACCGATATTGACGTGCGCACGCTGCCCAGGGCCGACCGCGAAGCGTTATCGCAGGGCATCTCCCTGCCGGACGCCGAAGCGCTGGCCCGTCTGCTGGAGGATTACGGAAGCTGAATCCCCCTTCCCAGGGGAAAACTACGTTCCGCGCGGCGCGGCTGCCCGCCCTGCGCAGGCGCACAGAAGAGAAAGGCCGGACGTTTCAAACGTCCGGCCTTTGCGCATTGTTTACATAAAAATCTGTATCGCCCACGCCTCCGGGCTGACAACCTTTTCCCCTGCGGGCGGTTCCGCCGCCGGCGCACGGCTGGATTCACGCATCTCAAACGTCAGCGTCACCTTGAGAATGCCCTCGTTCCGCCGGTGCTCGGTCAGCTCCATGCGGCCCGCGCCGTTTTTCATTTCAAACGTACAGGTGGTCTGCTCGGCGGTCTCCCAGTCGTCTACGCGGCGCGTCATCTCGCCCGCCGCCGCGCCGGTGGCGGGGTCCAGCGTGACCGCACCCGTCATTTTCTCCGCATACGACCCCTCCTCCTCGTAGGAGTCCTCCAGTTTTATGATATATTTTGAGCCGCTGCGCGTCAGCGCGCCATCGCCGGCCTGCGCGGCCCACATGGCCGCGTCCTGCTGCGTCTGCTGCCAGAATTCCGTTGCCGGCAGCGATTCATTCTGCGCGGCCAGCAGTTCGCCCACGGTCAGGCCTGCCAGCACCTGGTTCATCGCGGCCAGTCTGTCCTGCATTTCGGCCATGCCGTCCATCAGCTCCAGCCCCTCAAAGCGCAGCCAGACGTCGCTCTCCGCGCCGCTTTTGCCCGCGGACTGCGCCAGCGCCTGCAGCAGCAGCGGACAGTACAGATACAGCACGTCGTTTTCCACGTCATAGCGCAGCCGCAGCGACATATTTTGCAGGCTGCCGCCGAGCGGCGCCAGCAGCTGCTCCATATCCGTGCCAAGGTAATCCTCCATCTGCATCAGCTGCACCACCGCGCGGAGGTCAAGGGCCAGCTCCAGCTCCAGCGCGCCCTGCCCTGTCAGCACTTCCAGCGTACCGCTGACGCGGTAGGTCTCATCCCCGTCCAGCGAATCAAACGCGGTGTATTCCACCACCGCAGAGACTGCCGTCAGCACCGCTCCGGCCCAGTCCGGCCGCGGCTGGGCTGCCAGCCACCGGTTCATCACGCCAAACTGCGCGTCAATCCCGTCCACCAGCGCCTTTCGGTCGTACAGCACCGCCGCCTGGTTCCCCTCGTCCCACCGGACGGTCAGCCCGAAGCCCTCGGCAAAAAAGCGCACGGGCACATACGCGCGGTCGCCCTTCAGATACGGCGCCGCGTCCAGCGTGCGGACCCAGCCGGTCCCGTCCTGCACAAACCCTTCGGGCGGCTGTACGTCTGCCGGCAGGTCCAGCCGGCAGGTTTTCTCCCCGATGGCAAGGTGCAGCGTCCGGCCGTCCAGCGCCGCGTCAATTTTTCCCTTGCTGTACGTCACCTCCGCGCCCAGGGCTTCGGCCACCGCGCGGAAGGGCGCCATCGTCCGGTCGTTCACCATTTCCGGCTGCGCGTCCGGAAAGACCACCTTTTCGCCGTCAAGCTGCACGGAAAGCGGCGGCTCCTCTTCCCCCATCAGCCAGAACGCCATATGGCTGTAAAACGTCTCTCTGTCCGGCCACATGGCGGCCTCACCGATGTCCGCGTCCAGCGCGGCCATATCCGCATATCCCCACTGGTCGAGCGCAATCTGCGGATTTTGCAGAATACGGGCGTAATGATGCGCAAAACGGCTGCTTACCCAGTCGTAATCCGTATATTCATACCCATAGTCCTGCATAAATTCTGCCGCAGTCGCGTATCCCATCCGCACATACAGCGGCGGCTCGGTATCCGCCGCCAGCGCGGCAGGCGCCATGGCGCACAGCGCAGCCGCCGCCAACACGGCCGCCAGCGCGCGTTTTCCTCTTTTTTTCATCATCCAGCCTCCTTCCAATTGCTTATCTTCATTTTACCCTGCCGCATCCACCCTGTCTATGGCCTTTTATCACGATTTTTCCGCCGGAAAACAGGCACTTTGCCCATTTGCCCGCGCGCCTCTTTTTTCTCTTGACGGCTTGCCGTTCATGTGATATATTTATCTCATAAAGAGACAAATATATCACCAATCGGTTTGGAACGGACGGGTTCCAGCCGCGGCAATTTCACTGCACGCTGCATCAAACGAAAAATACGCATCAAGCGGAGCGGAAAGATCAATGGGAATTTGGGGGGCGCCGGTATTTTGAAAAAAATGTTATGCAATCCTTTCAGCATGCTGCTTGCCGGTTTTGCATTGGGCATTGTCAGCAGACTGTTCGATTTATACACGCAGAATCTGGGCAATATTTTTTCGCAAATGGCAATATGGATTCTGTTCGGCGTGCTGATCTCCATATACAGCCGTTCCAAAAAGAAAGCCATGCTGAACGTTTTTCTTTTCTGCATCGGCATGCTCATCACCTATTATTTTGCGGCGTTTATGACCGACGGCGTCTATTCCAATCTGTTTGTGTTGGGGTGGACTGGCTTTGCGCTGTGTTCTCCTGTATTCGCTTTTTTTGCCTGGATGACAAAAGAAAAAGGTATCCTGCCTAAAATCATAAGCATAGGAATCGTTTCCGTATCTTTGCTGACAAGCGTCATTTTCTTTGACAGGCTGCGATTTTACGACTTCATCATCAATGGCATCCTTGTCTATTTCCTGTTTTTCAAAAAGGTAAAACGATAACTTTCGGTTTGCTTCGGAAGCTATGCAGTTCCATATCCGTCCAAAAGGACACAGCTATATCACATTCAGGAGGTATTTCCCATGCGTTTACCCAAACTTACGCTCACACAGAACAAGGTCATCAGCGTGTGCAGCTGGTCTGCCGTTGTTGTGACGCAGATCATCGCGCACCGGTTTCCGATTGCCGGCATGCCGCCGGCGGTGAAGGCGCTCGCCGCCGCCGTTCTGTTCGCCGCGGCGGTCGCCGTGATCGTCACCGCCTTCGGCTGCCGCACGGAAAAGCCGGATGAGCGCGCGACCACCAACCAATACCGCGCCAACTCCTCGCTGTTCATGCTGATTTTCTTCCTGTTCGGGTTTTACATCCTGTTCGGCGACCGTCTCGGATGGCAAACGCTGACCTTTACCCGTGGGCAGATCATCCTGTGCTTCGGTCTGCTCTGTCTGCTGCAGGACGGTCTGTTCCTGCTGTACGAGCGGTTTGGTAACTGACCATGCTGCATACCAGAATCCGTGCGCTGCGCCTGTCCCGCGGCATGGAGCAGGCCGCGCTGGCCGCGCTGGTCGGCGTGCGGCGCGAGACGATCGGCCGGCTGGAAAAGGGCCTGTACAATCCTTCTCTCAAGCTGGCGATGGACATTGCCCATGTGTTCGGCCTGTCGGTTGAAGAAATTTTCACCTTTACCGAGGACGAACAATAATCCGCATACCCCATCCCGCCCCCGCATACCGTATAGCAAGGGGGCGTTACCGATGTTTATCACCATCACCCGCGACACATTGTGCCGCATCGGCGCAGGCGCAGGCGTGTGCGCGCTGCTGACCGCGCTGTTTTTTCTGCTGCCCGGCGAACAGCAGCCTGCCGAACAGACGGCGGCCGACGCTGCCGTTCCCGCCGCCGCGACCGACTGGGGTCTTTCTTTCCAGACCGAGGGCCAGCCGCCCGCAGGCAACGCATCCGCCGAAGACCTGCGGCAGTACGGCGCGTTCTATCTGGGCGATACTTCCCAAAAAACCATCTATCTGACCTTTGACGCCGGATATGAAAACGGCTTTACGCCGGCCATTCTGGACGCGCTCAAAAAACACCATGCGCCGGCCTGTTTTTTCGTCGTCGGCAATTATATTGACACCGCGCCCGAGCTGGTGCAGCGCATGGTGGAGGAAGGGCACATTGTCGGCAATCACACGCTGCACCATCCGGATATGTCCGCCATTGCCGACGAGCAGGCCTTTGCCGCAGAGCTGGGCGGACTGGAAGAGAAATTCACCGCGCTCACCGGCCAGCCCATGCCCAAATTTTACCGGCCGCCGCAGGGCAAATTCTCCGAAGAGAACTTAAAGCAGGCGCAGGCGCTGGGCTATACAACGGTTTTCTGGTCGCTTGCCTATGTGGACTGGTATACCGATAATCAGCCGACCGACGAGCAGGCCTTCTCCAAGCTGCTGCCGCGCATCCATGACGGCGCGGTTGTGCTGCTGCATTCCACCAGCGAAACCAACGCGCGCATTCTTGACGAGCTGCTGACCAAATGGGAGCAGCTTGGCTATTCCTTTGCGCCGCTGACCGATTTAACTGCATAAAGAAACCGCGCCGCTTTCAAACGGCGCGGTTTTTATCAGTCTTTTTCTTCCGGCAAATCCAGCACGGACAGTTCCACCTCATGCAAATCGAACGGCTCGCAGATTTCTATACATCCCGCCCCGCCAGGTCCCTGCTCATCCGGGAGCGCACGCCGTTCCGCCCCTTCAATGGCGCGGTCCTCCGCCGCGCGGAGCGCCCATTTGAGCGACTGCGCCACCTGTTTCATGGAAAATTCCATGCCCATGCAGCGGATTTCATCAATCTGCCTGCTGATTTGCTTGACCAAAAAGCAGTATGCGCCCTTATAATCCAGCTCAAACTTTTCTTCTCTGCAATCCGCTTCGTATACGTTGTCGTCCATCATTGCGCCTCCCGCAAGCATTTTATGCGATATTATACTGTATTATATTATTTTACATTATATTATAGTATTTTTCAATATTTCATAGTGTAATGTAGTATATTAATGTTTAGAGGTGAGCCAATGAAACCGTTGAAAGAAAGCATTTCTATCACTCTGGACTCTGATATCATTCAGCGGCTTCGGGTGCTGGCAGAAGAAGATGATCGCCCGCTTTCGCAGTATATTAACGTCATCCTGCGCAACTATCTGAAGAAAAAAGACAAATAAGAGTCAAACACAAAAAAACGCATGAGGTGTCCGAAATGAAGCCGTTAAAGGAAAAGCTCTCCATCACCCTGGACGCTGATATCATTCAGCAGCTTCGGGTACTGGCGGAAGAAGACGACCGCCCGCTTTCGCAATATATTAACGTCATCCTGCGCAACCATCTGAAGCAAAAAGACAAATAAAAGCCAAAAAACGCACCGTTTCAGAACGGTGCGTTTTTTGAAACTTCCAAATTTTTTCGGTTTTCCGCCGTTTCAAATCCGGTTCAGCGCGGCGGGCAGCGCCAGCTTGAAGGCAACCATGGCGACCAGCATGGCGGCAAAAATCCGCCCGGCGGTCTTTTCGCCAAAAGCTTCGCACCAGCGCGAAACACTCTGCTGCATGCGCTGCTCCTTCTCATCCAGCCGGCCGAGCAGCCAGCGCCCAATCAGCTCAAGCGACGCAATCACCTGCGAAAAGGTCAGCAGGATCAACAGCGCAAATCCCAGAAACGACCGTTCCTGCGGAAAGGCAAGCAGCACAAGGCAGAAGGCGCAGCCGGCCAGCGTTGCCATGTGGTGCAGGATGACGCCAAAGCGGACAAGGCTTTTCACTGCGCCATCTCTCTTCCTTCAAAGACGGCGCGGCGCTTGACGTCTTCCATCACCGCGTCAAACTGCGGCAGGTCGAGCGACTGCGCGCCGTCGCACAGGGCGCAGCGCGGGTTGTTGTGCGCCTCGATGATGAGGCCGTCCGCGCCTGCCGCAATGGCCGCGCGCGAAAGCGGCTGCACCATGTCCCGCCGCCCTGCGGCATGGCTGGGGTCGACGATGACAGGCAGGTGGCTGAATTTCTTAATCAGCGGAATGGCCGAAATATCCAGGTTGTTGCGGATCATGTTCTCAAACGTGCGGATGCCGCGCTCGCACAGGATGACGTTGGAATTGCCGCCGGCAAAGATGTACTCGGCCGCCATCAGGAACTCCTCCATCGTGGCGGACAGGCCGCGCTTGAGCAGAATAGGCTTATCGGAGCGTCCCAGCTCCTTGAGCAGCATGAAATTCTGCATATTGCGCGCGCCAAGCTGAATAATATCGACGTCTGCGAACAGGTCCAGGTGCTTTTCGCTCATAATTTCGGTTACGATGGGCAGGCCGGTCTGGCGCTTGGCTTCCAGCAGCAGCCTGAGGCCCTCGGCCTCCAGCCCCTGGAAGGAATAGGGCGAGGTACGGGGCTTGAACGCGCCGCCGCGCAGAAAGGACGCGCCGGCTTTTTTGACCGACTCCGCCACTTCGACAATCTGCGCTTCGCTCTCAACCGAGCAGGGGCCGGCCATCACATGAAAATAGCCCGCGCCGATTTTGCGGCCGGCAACTTCGATCACGGTATCATCCGGATGGAACTTGCGGTTGACCGCCTTGAACGGTTCGGTTACGCGCTGCACCCGCTCAACAATATCGTAGGCGAGGATGTCCCGCTCGTTGACGCGGGTGGTATCGCCCATCAGACCGAGGATGGTGGTGTTTTCGCCCTCGGAATAGTTGATTTGGAGGCCCATATCGGTAAAGCGGCGCATCAGGCGTTCGACGCGCGCCTTGTCAGGATTCTGTTTGAGAACAACAATCATTGTGTTTTGCTCCTTTTTATCAGTTCAGATACATTCAACAGTATACCATCTGCACAGACGAAAAAAAAGAACGATTTTTCACAAAACCGTTCTCTTTCGTCACGCCTGCCTCAGACATTGTGCCGTTATTTGTTTTTCTCCGCCGCCAGCAGTTCCTCATACCGTTTTTCCACCGCGTCGCAGAATTCCTCCCAGCGCCCGCTGCTGATCAGCTTTGCAGGACATTCCTTGCCGGAAAAATCCTGGTGTTTTCTAAGCGCCTTGGGCTTTAAATCGTATTCAATCAGCAGCCGCGCGCACAGTTTTTCCGTGTTGATCAGGGTCTGCTCATAGTTGCCGCCTTCATTGACGCACATCTCAATGCCGATGCCGTTCAGGTTGCCGCCGTTTTTCTCCATCCCGTCGCCCGCATGATAGGCCGGCTCGTCATCGGGCAGATGGTGGCAGATCTGCCGGTCATCCACCGTATAGTGCCAGGAGACGATGTTTTCCTCCGCATTGGCGTTTTGCAGGATGAACGAGCTGTGCGCCTTGGCGTCCGCACCCTCGGAAAAATTATCCGTTTCATGGATAACCAGGTATTTGATTTCCCGCTGCCCGCCCGGGCGCGCCCTGCTGCCCTCGGCAATGTAATCGGTATAAACCGGAATTTCTTCAATATATGTCAGCCCTGCATCTGCCTTGGGCGGGCGCGCAAGCGCCATATGGGTCAGCACGCCCGCCAGGAAGGAGACCAGCATCAGCGCCAGAATCACCAGGGGGCGCCAGTTTTTTCGTTTTGCGTTTCTTCTCTGCACATGTGCCGCCACGTTTCTTCACTCCAACTTTCCGCATCTGTGTGCCTTCTATTGTACTACGTTTCGGCCCCATTTTCAAAGGGTCGACTGTAAACTTTTTGTTTCGGCGCCTTCCGGCGTAAAATTACCCGCAAAACGCTGCAAAACCTTGAAGAAATTCTTGCATTCGGACAGGCGATGCAGTATAATAAAAGTTACTTGGAGAGGCGAAGCCTTTACCAGCAGATTTCTTTGACCGCCCGCCCTGCGGGCCAAGGCCATGCGGACAGCCGGGTCAAATGCCGAACATGGCAACTTTGTTGCCTTATTGAATTTTATAAGTTGGCTGCTTAAAAGCCGTGTGCCGCGGGCACATCACACTTGTGAAACAATCAATAAGAGTAGTAAAAGTATGAAATTTCCTGCTATATAGACTCTTTCCTCTTCTGCTTCAACATACCGCTCGGGCCTGCCCGAACGGAAGAGAGATTGTGTTTCCTCAAGCGAAGGATGACCCGCCGGGGCGCCCTTTGATTGGGGATTTTTTAATTTGTGAGGGATAAAGGATGCAGAACAAGCTCAAGCTGTACGGGTTCAACAACCTGACCAAAGCGCTTTCTTTCAACATCTATGACGTGTGCTACGCAAAGACCGAACGCGAGCAGCGCGACTATATCGCGTATATTGACGAGCAGTACAACTCCGACCGTCTGACCGGCATCATGGAGCATGTGACCGAAATGATCGGCGCGCATGTGCTGCACATTTCCAAGCAGGATTATGAGCCGCAGGGCGCGTCGGTCACGTTCCTGATTGCCGAAGAGCATATGCTGCCGTCACCCCAGCCGGATACCATCGTCGCCCATCTGGACAAGAGCCATGTCACCGTTCACACCTATCCCGAGTACCATCCGGATACCTGCCTTGCGACCTTCCGCGTCGATATCGACGTGGCGACCTGCGGCGAGATTACGCCGCTGTCCACGCTGGATTTTCTCATCGGCTCGTTCGATTCGGATATCATCACCATGGATTACCGTGTGCGCGGCTTTACCCGCGATATTGAGGGCAAAAAGCTGTTCATGGACCACCGCATGACGTCGATTCAGGATTATATCGACCCCACTACGCTTGAGCGCTATGACGCGATCGACGTCAACGTCTATCAGGCCAACCTGTTCCATACGCGCATGCTGCTCAAGGAGGTTGACCTGCAAAACTATCTGTTCAATACGGATATTTACGAGCTGCCGCCCAAGACCCGCCTGAAGATCCACTCCGACCTGCGGCGGGAGATGATTGAAATTTTCTCAGGGCGCAACGTGTACTAACGCTGACGCTTCGGTCGGAAATACATTTCCGACCGAGGGGACGCACCGGACAACGTCCGGATGCGTCCTTTGCGCCGATTTGCGCGCCAATGCGGCACACAAATCGGCTTCCCCGTATCAAAACCGAGGTACACGCCCTCGGTTTTGATGATGATTTTTAAGTAAAAATCATCTGTTTGATGCGGCGCTTCGCGCCGGAGACGCAGGCGCTCCAGTTTTCATTTGCAATTCATTCCCTCTCGGCAAGGAGGTTTTCCTATGGACCAGTCCCGCGCGCCGATCATGGAGGCGCTCGAACAATTTAAGGATATGCGCATCGTTCCGTTTGATGTCCCCGGGCACAAACGCGGACGCGGCAGTCCGGAGCTTACCCGATTTCTGGGCGAAAAATGTATGACGGTTGACGTCAATTCCATGAAGCCGCTCGACAATCTCTGCCACCCCACCAGTGTTATTCTGGAGGCGGAGCAGCTTGCCGCCGAGGCCTTCGGCGCAAAGCATGCTTTCCTGATGGTCGGCGGCACCACGTCGAGCGTACAGGCGATGATCCTGTCGGTCGTCGGGCGGGGGGATGAGATCATCCTGCCGCGCAACGTACACCGCTCGGTCATCAACGCGCTTGTGCTGACCGGCGCGCTGCCCGTTTATGTCAATCCGCAGACCGACGAACGGCTGGGCATTTCGCTCGGCATGTCGGTGGCGGATGTGCAGGCCGCGATTGAAAAGCATCCCACGGCCAAGGCCGTGCTGGTCAACAACCCGACGTATTACGGCATCTGCTCGGATATCCGCTCCATTGTCCGTCTGGCGCACGAAAAAGGCATGAAGGTGCTGGCGGACGAGGCGCACGGCACGCATTTTTACTTTGGCGAAAACATGCCGGTATCCGCCATGGCCGCAGGCGCGGACCTTGCCTCGGTCTCCATGCACAAATCGGGCGGTTCGCTCACGCAGTCCAGCTTTCTGCTGTGCGGGCAGAGCATGAACCCCGAACACGTCCGGCAGGTCATCAACCTGACGCAGACAACCTCGGGTTCGTACCTGCTGATGTCCAGTCTGGATATTTCGCGCAAAAACCTTGCGCTGTACGGCACGGATATCTTCCGCCGCGTGACCCGTCTGACCGAGTATGCGCGCGAGGAGATCAACCAGATCGGCGATTATTACGCCTATGGACGCGAGCTGATCAACGGAGACACCGTATTTGATTTTGACGTTACCAAACTGGCCGTCAACACGCTGGACGTGGGGCTGGCCGGCATTGAGGTATACGATATTCTGCGCGACGACTACGAAATCCAGACCGAGTTCGGCGATCTCGGCAACCTGCTGGCCTATGTTTCGGTGGGCGACCGCGAACGGGACCTGGAGCGCCTGGTTGCCGCCCTGTCCGATATCCGCCGCCGCCACAAGCGGGATAAGGCAACGCTGATGCGGCAGGAATATATCTCGCCGCAGGTGGTCGCCGGCCCGCAGGAGGCCTTTTACGCCGAGCGGCAGTCCCTGCCGCTGGACGGCGCCGCCGGCCGCGTATGCGCCGAATTTGTCATGTGCTATCCGCCCGGCATCCCGATTCTTGCCCCCGGCGAGCGCATTACGCAGGAAATCCTGGATTATATCCATTATGCCAAGGAGAAAAACTGCATGCTGCTCGGCACCGAAGATCCGGAAGTCAATCACCTGCAAGTTATCAAAGGAGTGATCAGCCCATGCGGTTGACGTTTACTGAAATGCACGCGCCGACGGTTGGCCTGCAAATACAGGTTGACCGTCAGCTTCATACCGAACAAAGCGATTTTCAGCGCATCGACGTGTTTGAGTGCGAGGAGTTCGGCCGTTTTCTGACGCTGGACGGCTATATGATGCTGACCGAGCGCGATGAATTTATCTACCACGAAATGATGGTCCATGTTCCGCTTGCCGTTTTGGGCAACGCCGTCAAAAAAGTGCTGGTCATCGGCGGCGGAGACGGCGGCTGCGTGCGCGAGCTGTGCCGCTATCCGCATATCGAGCATATCGACCTGGTGGAAATCGACGAGCGCGTGGTGGCCGTGTGCAAAGAATTTCTGCCGACGGTGGCGTGCAGCCTGGACGACCCGCGCGTACACATTCTGTATCAGGACGGATTAAAATACATCCGCCGCATCGAGGACGAATACGACCTCATCATCATCGACTCGACCGACCCCTTCGGACCGGGCGAGGGCCTGTTCACGATGGAGTTTTACGGCAACTGCTACAAGGCGCTGCACGAACACGGCGTGCTGGTCAACCAGCACGAAAGCCCGTTCTATAAGGGCGACGCGCTGGCCTGCCAGCGGGCACACCGCAACATCGTACACTCGTTTGAGCTGAGCCGGCTGTTCCAGGCGCATATTCCAACCTATCCGTCCGGCCACTGGCTGTTCGGCTTTTCCTCCCGCAGCGTGCATCCGGTGCGCGAACTCAAGGCGGAGGAATGGAACGCCCGCGGCATCGAGACCAAATATTATAATACCAATCTGCACAAGGGCGCGTTTTATCTGCCCAACTATGTGCAGAAACTGCTCGAAAAGGTAGAGGAGTAAGGCGCAGACCTGCACTTCCGCCCCCCTGTGGCCTTGTCCGTTTTCCCAAACGGGCGGAAAATGCGGCCTGCGCGGCCGCACTGCGCACAAGAAGGAGAACACCTGCGGTTTTCCCCTTCTTGCGAATCAACCCCTTTCCCTTTAGGGCGCGCTGCGCGCGCAAAAGTATTGCTCCGTTTCGATCCTGCTGCCCAGCTGCGGTATCACAGCAGGAAAAACAACTGCCACACCAAGGGGGCATGCAGTCCCTTCACCTGCAATATCACCGTAAAAACAATTTATACCGTTTTATTATAAGGAGGAACCGACTATGGGAAGAGCTCTTATCATCGGCTGCGGCGGCGTGGCCGGCGTGGTCATTCACAAGTGCTGCCAGAACAGCAGCGTGTTTGAGGAAATCATGATTGCCTCGCGCACCAAGTCCAAGTGCGACGCCATCAAGGAAAAGCTGGAAGGCACCACCCCGACCAAAATCCGCACCGCCAAGGTGGACGCGGACAATGTGGACGAGCTGTGTGCACTGATCGAGGAATACAAGCCCGATATTGTGATGAATATTGCCCTGCCGTACCAGGATCTGACCATCATGGATGCGTGCCTCAAGTGTGGCGTTAACTACATGGACACCGCCAACTATGAGCCGGAGGACACCGATGATCCGGAATGGCGCGCCATTTACGAAAAGCGCTGCAAGGAAGAAGGCTTTACCGCCTACTTCGATTATTCGTGGCAGTGGGCATATAAGGAGAAGTTTGAAAAAGCCGGTCTGACCGCGCTTCTGGGCTCGGGCTTTGACCCGGGTGTGACGCAGGCGTACTGCGCCTATGCCCAGAAGCACCTGTTCGACCAGATCGACACCATCGATATTCTGGACTGCAACGGCGGCGACCACGGTTATCCGTTTGCGACCAACTTCAACCCTGAGATCAACCTGCGCGAGGTTTCCGCGCCCGGTTCCTACTGGGAGAACGGCCACTGGGTCGAGATTCCGCCCATGTCCATCAAGCGTGAGTATGATTTCGACCAGGTCGGCCAGAAGGATATGTACCTGCTGCACCATGAGGAGATCGAGTCGCTCGCCAAGACCATTCCGGGCGTGAAGCGCATCCGCTTCTTTATGACCTTCGGCCAGTCCTACCTGACCCATATGAAGTGTCTGGAGAATGTCGGCATGCTGTCCACCACCCCGATTGAATTTGAGGGCCAGCAGATCGTGCCGATCCAGTTCCTCAAGGCGCTGCTGCCCGATCCCGCGACGCTCGGCCCGCGTACCAAGGGCAAAACCAACATCGGCTGCATCTTCACCGGCAGGAAGGACGGCAAGGAAAAGACCGCCTATATCTACAACGTGTGCGACCATGAGGCGTGCTACCGCGAGGTCGGCTCGCAGGCGATCAGCTACACCACGGGCGTGCCCGCGATGATCGGCGCCATGATGCTGATGACCGGCAAGTGGAACAGGCCCGGCGTATTCACAGTGGAGGAATTCGATCCCGATCCGTATATGGAAGCGCTGAACAAGTGGGGCCTGCCGTGGCAGATCGACGAAAATCCGGCGCTGGTGGACTGATATGAAATTCACTGAGCTTCCCACCCCCTGTTTTCTGGTGGATGAAAACCGGCTGGTGCAGAATCTGGCGGTATTGCGCGATGTGGCCGACCGCACCGGCGCAAAAATCCTGCTGGCGCAGAAAGCGTTTTCCATGTTTTCCGTTTATCCGCTGCTGCGCGAATATCTGGCCGGCACAACGGCTTCCGGCCTGTTTGAAGCGCGGCTCGGGCACGAAGAATTCGGCGGAGAAACGCACGCCTACTCCCCCGCTTTCACAGAGAGCGAATTCCCCGAGCTGCTGCAATATGCCGACCATGTTGTTTTCAACTCCTTCGGCCAGTGGAAAAAGTTCGGCAGTCTGGCGCGCGCGGCGGGCAAAAGCTGCGGGCTCCGCGTCAACCCCGAATGTTCGACCCAGCCGGCCGATCACGCGATGTACGACCCCTGCGGGCCGACTTCGCGGCTGGGCGTGACCATTGACAATTTTCAGCCCGAGCTGCTTGCCGGTATTGAGGGACTGCACTTTCATACCCTGTGCGAGCAGAACGCGGACGATCTGGTGCGCACGGTGGCGGCGTTTGAAAACCGCTTCGGCAAATATATGGAGGGCATGAAGTGGCTCAATCTGGGCGGCGGCCACCATATCACGCGCGATGATTACGACGTGGAAACGCTGGTCAAATGCATCAACTATCTGCGGGACAAGTATGACGTGCAGATCTATCTGGAGCCGGGCGAGGCTGTTGTGCTGAACGCCGGCTGGCTGGTCTCCAGCGTACTGGAAGTGACGCGCAACCACGCGCACATTGCCATTCTGGATACCTCGGCGGCCTGCCACATGCCGGATGTGCTGGAAGTGCCTTACCGCCCGCCCGTTTACCGTTCGGGCGAGCCGCATAAAAAAGCGTTCACCTATCTGCTGACCGGCCGTTCGTGCCTGGCGGGAGACGTCATCGGTGAATATTCCTTCGATAATATGCTGCGCCCGGGCGATCAGGTCGTGTTTGAGGACATGGCGCTCTACACCATGGTAAAAACCAACACCTTCAACGGGGTACCGCTGCCCTGCATCGGCCTGCGCCGCTTTGACGGCACGGACGAGGTAATCCGCGTATTCGATTATGAGGATTTCAAAAACCGCCTGTCCTAATCAGGAAACTGCGCGTTCCCCCCATCTATCGTTATCATTCTGCAAAAAGGACCATCCCAAAAGGCTGGTCCTGCGACTGTCAGAAAAGTATTTTTGACGAGTATCAATCAATACGCGCGGCAGCGCGCATGAAACAGCATTTGCAAAGCAGATGCATAAAAGCTGAGGGCGTGTACCTCAGCTTTTATACTTTGAGAGAGAAAAAGTTTCCGCATG
This sequence comes from Agathobaculum sp., assembly GCF_050946325.1. Classification (GTDB taxonomy): domain Bacteria; phylum Bacillota; class Clostridia; order Oscillospirales; family Butyricicoccaceae; genus Agathobaculum. The sequence continues at coordinate 21,462 of NZ_JBMNUP010000014.1, forward strand.
GGAACTTTTTTCTCGTCCGTGTCTGGTGAAATCCAAACACAGACTGTCGGAAAACGCAAGTTTTTCGACAGTCTCAAAGGACCAGCCCAAAAGGCTGGTCCTTTTATTCCTCTTTCGGAAAGCGCAGCGTAATCTCGGTTCCCTCGTCCGGCACGCTCTTCATCTCAATCCGCGCATGGTGCAGCGCCGCGCCGTGCTTGACGATGGACAGGCCCAGTCCTGTGCCGCCCGTCATCTTGCTGTGGCTCTTGTCCACGCGGTAAAAGCGCTCAAATACGCGCTGCTGGTCGGCAGGCGCAATGCCGATGCCCGTATCGGCCACGCGCACGAACGGCGCGCCGTTCTCTCTGCCGGCGGAAATCTTCACGCTGCCGCCGCGCCTGTTATAGGCAATCGCGTTGTCCGTCAGGTTGAAAATCATCTGCTCCAGCGTGCGCCGCTGGCCGGATACCGTCGTTTCTGTGCCCTCTACGGTCAGCGGCACCCTGTTTTCCGCAGCCTTGTGCAGCAGACGGTCCCGCACACTGCCGCACAGGGCCAGCAGGCCGACGGGCGCAAAATCACCGGCCGCGCCGCCCTCGTCCAGCTGAGACAGCCGGATAATATC
>NZ_JBMNUP010000015.1:0-20695 GCF_050946325.1 Agathobaculum sp.
AAAAGCCACGGCGGTTGCGATATGCCGCCGGCATATCGCCAAGAGCCGCCTTTCGAATCTGAAAAGATGGCAGGGACGGCTGGATTCGAACCAGCGAATGTCGGCGTCAAAGGCCGATGCCTTACCGCTTGGCGACGCCCCTGTATTCAACTGCTTCTATCCAAAAGCCCCTAAGCATAACGCGCTGCGGTGATGCAGCGCGTCAGAGGGTTCAATATGGGGTGGGTAAAGGGACTCGAACCCTCGACCCTCGGAACCACAATCCGATGCTCTAACCAACTGAGCTATACCCACCATATGTTTTTGCGTAGTCAACAGGAAAGATGGCACGCCAGGAGGGATTCGAACCCCCGGCCTACTGCTTAGAAGGCAGTTGCTCTATCCGGCTGAGCTACTGGCGCATATCAATTCCAAAAACCCAATGCGCGGTAAAGAATGGAGCGGGTGATGGGAATCGAACCCACGTGTTCAGCTTGGAAGGCTGACATTCTACCATTGAACTACACCCGCGGGTTTTCTGACGCTTATTTAGTATATCAATGAATAGGGAAATTGTCAATACCTTTTTTGCTTTTGTTAGTATATATTTGGGAAAATATTTTGGATGAGTGGGTGCGTCGGCGATCAGACCGAAAAAAGCCGCCCGTGCGGACGGCTTTTTTCGGATGGTATTCAGTCGAGCGCAATCGTGACCGCCTGATCTTCCAGCAGCACCATATCGTCGTTCGTCTGCCAGAAGGATACGCCCGCGATGCTTGCCAGCTCCGCTTCGGTCGCGCCGGGGTAGTACAGCGTGGCGGTGACAACGCCGGTCTCGCGGTCAACATAGCTGTCGGCATAAGTTGCGGAGGAAAACTCCACCGGCTCGCCGTTTCTGTCGGTAAGGGTGAACTGCGCCTGCGCCGACCAGACCGCGCCGCGCAGTGAGAAGGTGGCGGTCGCCTGCTCCTTGCCGACGGTTAGTGTTTCGAGCGTCAGCCCATTGGCGCTGCCGCCCGTCAGCGGCAGGTCGTCCAGCGCGCCCTTGACCTCGTGCGCCTTATAGTCGGAGATAAACGGGATGACCGTGATGGATTTGGTCGTTTCATCCGCGCCGATGAACTCAAACACGTTGGAGAAGCGCCTGAATCCGCTCGAACTCATCCCTGCCGGCAGACGGGGCAGGAAATTGCCCTTGTCATCCCGCAGAACAAAGCTGTCCCACGGGGCGCCGTCGGGCGCCTGCTCGCTCAGGGTGATGGCCGAGCTGAGCGGGGAGACCGATACGCGCTCGATACGCGGCGTGCGGTCAACGGTGAAGCGTTCGCCGAGTTCGTCTGTACCCTCGTAATGAATGGGCCAGTCCAGCCCCGGCTCGACCGTACGGCTGCTCACTGTGCTCTTGTCCACCGAAAGGGGGAAGCGGAAGTCTGCGTCGCGCTTGCTGTTCGTGCCGCCGGTATACAGCAGCAGATCGAACTGGTCGGGCAGCGCGGTGCGCAGCGGCAGGCGGTGCAGCCCCCTGAGCGTGTGCGCATCCACCAGAAAGGCTTCGTTTTCAATCGAACCGGTGGTGTCCAGCGGCTTGCCGTTCACCTCAGCCCAGAAGGTGGGCGCGGTCCATTGGGCGCGCCAGTGTGCCGGGTCTTTTGCATCGCCCACCAGCTCGATGGGCGCGTCGCTGGTCAGCGTGAAGAATACGGACAGGTAGTTGTCATCCGCGGCAAGGTTGTCGATGGTCAGCGTCTGCCCGTTGCGCTCCGCGCTGACGCCGACGGCGGCGTTATACTGCTCAAAGGTATCGGCCTGCGAAGCGTATTCCGTGCTGACACCGAAAAAGTCCACATGGTTCTTCGCCATGCGCAGCATGGCGGGCGCGCCTGCGGCTGCGCCGACCACCAGCACTGCGGCAATGCCAAGGCTGACGGCCAGCCGGAAGGGGCGGCGGGTTTTGACCGGCTGCACCGGTTCGGGCAGGGTGTCGAGCAGCGCGTCCATGCGGCGGTCAAAGTCCGCGGGGACGGGGCTGCCCTCGCGCGCGGCGCGGGCTTTGATGCGATCGTCAAATTTCATATTCGCTTTCCTCCTTCAGCAGGGTGCGCAGACGGCTGCGCGCACGGGACAGGCGGCTGCGCACCGTGCCCTCGCGGATGCCGAGCGCATGGGCGATCTCGGCGGTCGTCATATCTTCGTAGTAATACAGCACGGTCGGGATGCGGTAGTCCGCAGGCAGACGCAGCACCGTATCCCACAGGCTGCTGTCGTGTTCGTCCTCCGCGCCGCCTGCCAGCGGCTCCAGATCGTCGGTATAGGTCACGCGGGCGGTCTTGCGGCGGTGCTCATAAGCGCAGTTGACCGTGATGCGGATCAGCCAGCTCTTGACGGCTTTTTCATCCCGCAGGCGGCCGAAGGCCTGCCACGCGCGCAGAACGGCTTCGCTCACCGCGTCCTCCGCGTCCGCGTCGCCGTCCAGCAGGGCGCGGGCGGCGCGGTACATGGCGTGCCGGTGCAGGGTGACAGCGGCGGCAAAGCGCTCGCGCGGGTCATTCTGTACAGCCGTTAGTATCATCTCCAATGGGATCACCTCGTTTCGTTTGGGTCCGGACACTATTAAGATGCACGGGCGTGAAAAGATGCTCCCCGCGCGCAGAAAAATTTTCGATTTGCTGGAAAAAAGGGCGCGAAAGCAAAAAGCAGCCCCAAAGGGCTGCTTTTCAGTTAGATCGTAGCAATGGAAAGACTGCCGTTTTCAATACGCAGATGTGCGCCTGCAAGCGGGGTCTCCGTCGTCACAATCGCGGTGGCGAGCGGGTTTTCGATTTCCTTTTCGATCAGACGGCGCAGGTTGCGCGCGCCAAATTTGACGGAGAAGGATTTTTCGGTCAGCCAGTCAAGCAGGCTGTCCTCCCAGGTCAGACGAATATGCTTTTCGGCAAGGCTGTCGCGCAGCTCGGCCAGCATAATGGACGCGATGTGACGGAAATTTTCTTCCGAAAGCTGGTTGAACGCGATGATCTCGTCGATACGGTTCAAAAATTCGGGGCGCATGATCTCTTCAAGCGCCTTCATAGCGCGCTCCTTGCTCTGCGCAGATACCGTGCGGCCAAAGCCCGCAGGCGCCGTGCCGCCCTGCGAACCGGCGTTCGAGGTCATGACGATGACCGCGTTTTCAAAGCTCACCACACGGCCCTGCGCGTCGGTCAGGCGGCCGTCGTCCAGGATCTGAAGCAGGGCGTTGAGCACATCCGGATGCGCTTTTTCGATTTCGTCAAACAGAACGACAGAATACGGCCGGCGGCGGATCTTTTCGGTGAGCTGGCCGGCTTCGTCGTAGCCCACATAGCCGGGAGGCGAGCCGATCAGGCGGGAAACCGTGTGTTTTTCCATATATTCCGACATATCCAGCCGGATCAGCGCGTCGGGAGAGTCGAACAAATCGAGCGCAAGCTGTTTGACCAGCTCGGTCTTGCCCACGCCGGTCGGGCCGACAAACAGGAACGACGCCGGCTTTTTCTTGGGACTGATGCCGGCACGGGCGCGGCGGATGGACGCGCAGGCGGCGTCTACGGCCTCGTCCTGCCCGATGATATGCGCCTTGAGGCGCGCTTCCATGCCGCGCAGCCGCGCAGATTCCTGCGAGGCGACCTTGGAGGCGGGAATGCCCGTCCAAAGCTCGATAACGGCGGCAAGGCCCTGTTCGTCAACGGCGGGAGCGGGGCGGCTTTGCAGCTCGTGCAGCCGCGCCTCCACCTGCAACAGCCGCTGGCGGCAGCTGGCGATGCGGGCGTAGGTTTCCTCCTGTTCGTCCTTCTGCGCAGCCTGCGTCAGCAGGTCGATCTGGCTGACCAGTCCGTCCAGCTCGGTTTGCAGCGCCGGAATTTCGGAGAGATCGGGCGAATCGAGGTTGAGGCGCGAACAGGCCTCGTCGATCAGGTCGATGGCTTTGTCGGGCAGAAAACGGTCGGTGATATAGCGCTCGCTCATTTCGGCGGCGCGCGCACAGATGTCGTCCGGCACGGTAACGCCGTGGAAGGCCTCATAATAGGAGCGGATGCCCTTTAAAATTTCGGCAGTTTCCTTGACGGAAGGTTCGCCGATATAGACCGGCTGAAAGCGGCGTTCCAGCGCGGCGTCTTTTTCGATATATTTGCGGTATTCGGTCAGCGTAGTTGCGCCGATGACCTGAATATCGCCGCGGGCGAGCGCGGGTTTCAGAATGTTGGCCGCGTTCATCGAGCCTTCCGAATCGCCTGCGCCGACAATATTGTGTACCTCGTCAATGACAAGGATGATGTTGCCGATTTTTTTGACCTCGTCGATCAGGCCCTTCATGCGGCTTTCAAACTGTCCGCGGAACTGGGTTCCCGCGACCAGCGCGGTCAAATCCAGCAGATGCACTTCTTTATTGCGCATTTTGAACGGGACCTTGCCTTCGCTGATGCGGACGGCAAGCCCTTCGGCCACGGCCGTCTTGCCGACGCCCGGCTCGCCGATCAGGCAGGGGTTGTTTTTCTGCCGGCGGTTGAGAATCTGGATGACGCGGTCGGTTTCGCGGTCGCGGCCAACAATGTGGTCGATGCGGCCTTCGGCGGCTTTGCGCGTCAGGTCGTCGCAGTAGTTGTTCAGATACTTGCGCTTTTTATCATCCCGCGGCGCGCTCTGCGTGCGGGTGCGCGTTCCTTCGCCCGTGGGCGCGGGACCGGTGAGCGGGTTGGCGGGGGCTTCGGCGGGAATGTTGGTTTCGTGCGGGGCATCGTCGTCCGAGCCGTCCGAACCGGCGGGCACCAGATTGGAAAAATCGGCCAGCGAGCCGATTTCGCCGGTCAGCGCGTCCAGATCTTCGTCCGTGATGCCCATTTGCTCCATGATGTTGTCCAGTGGCTTGACGCCCAGTTCGCGCGCGCACTTAAGACACAGCCCCTCCTGCGAGGTTTTGTCCGGCCCTTCAATCTTGGTGATGAATACCACCGCGATGTTTTTTTTGCAGCGCGAGCACATTGGCATGTTCATAAAAAATAATCTCCTTCATCTGCGATGAAACGCGGTTATTGATTAAATCGCCAGCGGCAGCACGTCAAGCAGCGCTTTGAGCAGAACAGAGTGCTCCACGCGCTGCGGCGAAAGCCAGCCGAGCGAGGTATAGGTGATGGGGGAAAACCAGGCCACACCGATCAGCACGAGCACAACCAGCAATGCGCCTGCCGCCAGACCGATTGCGCCGCCGGCCAGCGAATCGAGTATGCCGAGCGGCGTCAGGCGGGCGATGAAATGCAGGCTTTTGCCTGCGGCCATGACCAGCCAGCCAAACAGGATACAGAACAAAATCAGCAGCAGCAGGAAAGCAAGGCTTTCCGCCATGCTGACCGCAGCCTCGGTCACGGTTTGGCGCAGGCTTTCCAGCAGATCGCTTCCGCTGAGCGCTGCCTGCCGCTCGAATACTTCGCCCACAATCGGCGAGACGACCCAGCGGGCCACGGCGGGAGCTGCCGCGCGGGCGGAAAAGAACGCCGCACAGAGCGCGGCCACGCGGCCGGCAAGCCCGCACAGCGAGCCGAAAAAACCTTTCCGGCAGCCGAGTACAAAGTTGATGAGCAAAATGCCTAAAATGATAAGATCGGGCAGATTCAGCAGACCGGTAAGGGTTTGCATCAGGTTATTCTGCATCAGGGAGTTCCTCGCTCCGCTCGGAATGAGCGGTAAATAATCGGGTGTTTTTGGTATAAAGCGCGTACAGCGTGCCGTCGCCGATCAGCAGGATACGGCGCGCGCCGACCGCCTCGCTGTTGCGCCAGAGCGGCGTATGCGCGGCGTCATATACGGAAACGCCGGAGGCGCTCAGCGCGGCCACGCCTGTGGAGGACAGCGCTACTGCGGAAGGTTCCTCTGCAAGCGGAAGCGGTTGCTCCAGACCGCCGTTTGCGCGCAAAACGTACAAATCGCTGCGGGCGCTGCTTGTATAGGAACGCAGGGCAAGCGCAAGCGCGTCGTCCTGCACGGTGAAGGTGAGCAGATCAGAAGACGAATAGGAAAGCAGCTTTTCGGCGCTGCCGTCCTTGCGGCCGGCAAGATACAGACCGTTATCGCACAAAACGGCCGCGGCGCCGTTTGCTGCATAGCACAGTTCCATGCCCAGCGCGTCTGTCAGGGTAACGTCGCTTTCCAGCTCGCCGGTGGATACGGAGTAAAAGAGAACGTGACTGTCCAGCGAGATGCCCTGCTGCCGGAAGCCGAGAACGGCAATGGTAGAGCAGTCGGGCGAGAGCGCGGCCGACACGATATAGTATTCCGAAGATTGGTATTTAAACACCTCTTTGCCGCGGGTATCATAGACAGCGGCAGCGGTGCGGTAGCCCTGTTCGTCGGTAACCAGCACAAAATGGCCGTTTTGACCGATGCTGCCCGTAATAATGGGCGAGGAAAGCGTCAGCTCGGCCGTGGCCGCAACAGAATTTGCCAGAAGCGCCTGTGTGCCGCCGCGGTCATAGGCCAGCACATAGTTGCCGGCAGCTTCAACCACGGGCGCGGAATAGCCGAGCGGGCACCGCATGGTGGTGATGCTGCCGGGCTTTGCCAGATAGAGCGAATCGCTGTCCGCATAGGCAAGTCCGGATTCAAACAGCACCCCATCGGCAAACGAGCCGTTTTCGTATGTGATGGTGGTAATATCCCCTTCGTGCTGGCGCAGTCCGGCAATCGCATACTCGGCCGCGCTGCGGATGGCAGAAGGGGTAAACAGCCGGAAATTGAACAGCAGAAACAGCAGCGTACAGGCTGCCAGCAGCCAGCCGCAGGCCGAACGCAGCAAAGAGACGATGCGCACGCGCCTGTCCTCGTTTTCCCGCAGAATCCTGCGGCGTTCCTCTCGGGAGGAAGGAAAACGGATGATATTTTGTTTTGAATGACGTTCATCCATAAGACCCACCTCCTTAGTGTACAGCGTAAAACGTGAAAAAGTATGAATAAAGGATGAAATTTTACAGCACAAACGAACCTATCTGTCCAGACAGAAGGGAGAAAGCGCGGGCGTGTGGTCATACCACAGCCGGTTCATAAACAGGCCGCAGGCAGGCAGCGTGGGGCCGGCCTGCTCGCGGTCGCCCGCGCGCAGAATGGCGGAAACGTCGTCCGGCGTCAGCTTGCCGCCGCCCACATAAATGAGTGTGCCTGCAATCGCGCGCACCATATTATACAGAAAGCCGTCCCCGCATACGCGGATGCGGATCAGGCCGTTTTCCGTCTGTTCGACGTCGCACCAGAAAATCGTGCGCACCGTGCTTTTGACCGGCGTTCCCTGGCTGCGCACGGCGGCAAAATCCTGCCGGCCGACAAAGCGCTGGGCGCCCGCCTGCATCCGCTCCGCATCGAGCGGATAGTTGTACCGGTGGGCGTAGCGCGCATGGAACGGGTCGCGCAGCGTGGAGGGGAAAATATAGTAGGCGTATTCTTTTTTGGTGCAGTCAAAGCGGGCGTCGAAATTCTCCGGTACTTCGGCCGCGCCGGATACCGCGATATCCGGCGGCAGGAAGCTGTTGAGCGCATAGGGCAGACGGTCGACCGGAATGGTGCAGTCCGCCTTGAAATTGGCGACATAGCGCCGCGCATGGACGCCGGAATCCGTCCGCCCGACGCCCGAAACATGGGTTTTCTGCCCGAGCAGGCGGAAAACCGCGGTTTCCACGCTTTCCTGGATGGAAGGGCCGTTTTTCTGCACCTGCCAGCCGTGATAATTTGTCCCGTCATAAGACAGGATCAGAGCAATATTTTTCATAAGCATCCAATACAATGGCAAAAGGGAAGCGCTGTGCGGCGGCTGCCGTCATACCGCTTCCCGTTCCGCGTTTTCAAAGTCCAAACCGCCCCAGCGTGACAACAGCGGCGATGATAAGGGTACACAGGATGATGGCGCAGATATCCACACGCTCAATTTTGAGCTGTTTCATGCGTGTGCGGCCGACGTCTCCACGGTACAGGCGGCACTCCATGGCGGTAGCCAGCTCGTCCGCCCGGCGGAAGGCCGAGATGAACAGCGGCACCAGAATGGGGATCATCGCCTTGGCGCGCTGTACCAGATTGCCCGAATCAAAATCCGCGCCGCGCGCCTTTTGCGCGGAGATGATTTTCTCGGTTTCCTCGATGAGCGTCGGGATAAAGCGCAGCGCGATCGACATCATCATGGAGAGCTCATGCACCGGTGCGTGCAGTTTTTTGAGCGGAGAGAGCAGGCGCTCCAGTCCGTCCGTCAGCTGAATGGGGCTGGTGGTATAGGTCAGCATGGAGGTGGCGATGATGAGCAGCATCAGGCGCAGCACCATAAAGATGGCAACCTTAATGCCTTCTTTGGAGATGTGCAGAAAGCCCCATTGCCAGATATATTCGCCCGGCGTATAGAACAGATTGAGAACGGCGGTGAAAATGATGATGAACAGAATCGGTTTGAGTCCGCGCACAACCAGTTTGGGGGAAATCCCCGAAGTTTTGATGACCGCCGCGAGGAACAGAATGACAATGCCGTAAGAAATCGGTCCGCCGGCAAGGAACAGCGCAATGATAAACGCGATGGTGATAACGATTTTGACGCGGGGGTCCAGACGGTGTACCGCGCTGTCTCCCGGGAAAAACTGACCGATGGTGATGTCCTTGAGCATCAGCGTACACCTCCCTTTGCTTTGCAGGCGCGCAGCGCGTCCATGGCCTGCTCCACGGTGAATACCGAGGTGTCCACCTCGTATCCGCGCTGTTTCAGCTCCAGCATGACCTTGGTGATCATGGGAATATCCAGACCGGCGGCGATAATCTCATCCGCATGGGAGAACACTTCGCGCGGGGTATCGCAGAACAGCACCCTGGCGTGGTCCATCACAAGCAGGCGGTCGGCCAGGCGGGCAATGTCCTCCATCGAGTGGGAAACGATCAGCACCGTAGCCCCCGACTGCGCGTGGTAGCGTTTTACCAGACCGAGGATCTCATCCCGTCCGGCAGGGTCCAAACCGGCGGTCGGCTCGTCAAGCACAAGCACATCCGGCCGCATGGCGATGACGCCTGCAATCGCAACACGGCGCTTCTGTCCGCCCGAAAGGGCAAAGGGAGACTGCTCCGCCAGCTCGTCCGCAAGGCCGACCGCGCGCATGGATTCGCGCACGCGCTCGTCAATTTCATCCTGCGGAAGCCCCATGTTGGAGGGGCCGTAGGCGATATCCTTGGCGATGGTTTCCTCAAAAAGCTGGTATTCCGGATACTGGAATACCAGACCGACGCGGAAGCGGGTTTCGCGCGCGCATTTGCCTTTTTCGTTCCAGATGGACTGCCCGTCAAGCAGGACTTCGCCCGCAGAGGGCTTCAGCAGGCCGTTCAGGTGCTGAATGAGTGTGGACTTGCCCGAACCGGTGTGTCCAATCACACCGAGAATTTCGCCTTTTTCGATTTTCAGGTCCACATGGTCGAGCGCAACGCGCTCAAAAGGGGTGCCTGCGCCGTATACATGGGTCAGGCCCCGGGTTTCAAGTATGGTTGACAATGGAATTTCCTCCCATTTTATAAATCACGCCGGCAGCGCGTCCGGACAGGGCGCTTTGCCCGCCGGTATTATTTCAGATAGGTTTCGAGGATGTCCGCACATTCGGTCACCGAGAGCGCGTCGATCGGCAACGTTTCGCCGTCCTCGCGGTCCAGGTCGTACAGCACCTCAATAGTTTGCGGTACGGTCAGCGATGCCTCGCGCAGCGCCTCCACCTGCGTGAAGATCTCGCGCGGCGCGCCGTCCATCAGCACATTGCCCTGGTGCATCACAACCACGCGGTCGGCCTGCACGGCTTCATCCATGTGGTGCGTGATGAGGATGACCGTGATGCCATACTGCTTGTTCAGTGTGCGCACCACTGCCATGACCTCGCGCCGCCCCTGCGGGTCAAGCATGGCGGTCGGCTCGTCGAGCACCACGCAGCGCGGCATCATGGCGATGACACCGGCAATGGCAACGCGCTGTTTTTGTCCGCCGGAAAGGCGGTGCGGCGCCTGTTTGCGGTAATCGTACATACCGACGGCGCGGAGCGCGTCGTCCACGCGCTCCCGAATTTCCGCGGGCGGAACGCCCATGTTTTCCAGCGCAAAGGCAACATCTTCCTCAACAACCGTGGCAACGAGCTGGTTGTCCGGATTCTGGAAGACCATGGAAACGGTTTTGCGCACTTCATAGGTGTTTTCTTCCTTGCGTGTGTCCATCATATCGACATAGCACACGCCGCCGGTAGGCAGGCGGATGGCATTGAAGCAGCCTGCAAGGGTGCTCTTGCCCGAACCGTTGTGTCCCAAAACGGCCACGAATTCGCCGCGCCGGATGGACAGGCTGACGCCTTTGAGCACGGGCACGGCAAGCTGCCCATCCTCAGCCGGATAGGCATATTGCAGATTTTCGGTTTTGATGATTTCAGACATGATTGTTTTCGTCCTCTGTGTCAGGCGGATTCGCCTGTTTGTGATATGCAGCGGGGGTGGGGGGGCTTGTCCGGCATACCCTGCCAGCTTTGATGGATCTACTGGTGGAAGCGTGTATCAGGTTTCCGCAATAAAGCGCGCAGATGAGCCGCAGGGCAGCGTCAGGCCGGTCGCTTCGACCGGCAGACCCAGCTCCTGCGCTTCGATGCGGCCGGCGGCGCGTTTGCCCGCCGTGATGCCGAGCAGATAGCTCATTACCGAGGGGGCAAGGCCGGTCGAGTAGCTGGAGATCAGCACGAACAGGGGCTTGTCGGACAGGACGCCCATGGTCAGCTCGATAAAGTCGGCAACATCGTCCTCGATCTTCCACGTTTCCCCCGAGGGGCCGCGCCCGTAGCTCGGCGGGTCCATGATGATGGCATCGTATTTGCGGCCGCGGCGGATTTCCCGCTGAACGAATTTTTTGCAGTCGTCCACGATCCAGCGGATCGGGCGGTCGGCCAGTCCCGAGGAGGCGGCGTTTTCACGCGCCCACTGCACCATGCCCTTGGAGGCGTCCACATGGCAGACCGATGCGCCCGCGCCCGCTGCGGCAAGGGTAGCGCCGCCCGTATACGCAAACAGATTGAGCACGCTGACCGGACGGCCCGCGCCCCGCACCATGCGGTCGATAAAATCCCAGTTGGCGGCCTGCTCGGGGAACAGACCGGTGTGCTTAAAGCTCATCGGCTTGAGCTGGAAAGTCAGGTCGCCGTAGTGGATGGCCCACTGTTCGGGTAAGCGCCTGATCTCCCACTTGCCGCCGCCGGCGTTCGAGCGGTGATAGATGGCGTTCGGTTTGTTCCACGCGCGGCAGGAGGCCTCGCGCGGCCAAATGGCCTGCGGGTCGGGCCGCACAAGAATCTGATCTCCCCAGCGCTCGACCTTTTCGCCGCCGCCGCAGTCCAAAACGGCGTAGTCCTTCCAGTTATCTGCGATCCACATAGATAAAAGCCCTCGTTTTCCTTTGGATAGGTTGCTTGGTTCATTACACAATATATCACTTTATTTTATCACCAAAAACCCTTCGACGCAATGAAAAAAGCCTTGTATTTGCAGCTTTTCGCAGGGCTTTGTGCTATTATACAAAAAAGGGGAAGCACGGAACGCCGGTTTCGTCACCCCGCGGAAGAGGAGCGGGATGGAAAATGGGATTTGTCTCCCCGTGGGAAGGAGCGTATGCGTATGTATCAGGATGGAAGCGGACGACATACCGAGAGAAAACAGTTGACCGCCGCGGACGGCACCGTGCTGAACGGCAAGCTTGACCTGCCCGCGGGTCATGCGGAGCGGCTGGTGATTCTGGTCAACGGGTCGGGGCCAAATACCTGCGATAACCGTCGGGATAAAGGCGACGGCACGCAGTTTTGTTTTTATGAAATGCTGGCGGAGGAGTTCTGCTCCCGTGGCGTCGCCTGCTTCCGCTATGCGGCGCGCGGCTGCACGGAGGGGGAGATGCCGCCGCTGTACTGCACGGTGGAGGAAACGGCGTATCAGACCTATACGCCGCAAAACAGCATAACCGATCTGGAACAGTGGATTGGCGCGCTGCGGGAAGATTCCCGTCTGCGGGACGCCCGCGTGGTGCTGTTCGGCATGAGCGAGGGCACGATGATTGCGCCGGCGGTGGCGCGCCGCGGCCATGCTACGCTGGCCGGCTTGCTGCTGGAGGGGTATGCCAACAGCACAATGGAGGAGGTGCTGGACTGGCAACAGAGCGGCAACAGCGATTTGCTGTTTTACCGCCGGTATTTTGATGAGGATGGCACGGGAGTAATCACCCGCGCCGCATTTGAAGAAGACCGGTATGGCGTGGCTGCCGCGCTGGGCGTTTCGTTTGATATGTTGGATCAGAACGGCGACGGCGTGCTTGATTTGTCGGACTTTGCTGCGCACAATGCGGAAAACCGCGCAGCGGTATTCCGCGCCATCCGGATGCGGGATGATACATGGCTGCGTACGCACTATCCCGTGCGGCTGACCGCAAACTGGTTTGAGGGACACCGTCGCTTACCGCCGAACAGGGAGACCATGCCCCAGTTGACACTGCCGCTCCATATCTTTCAGGGGACGATGGATGCCAATGTCAGCGTGGAGGAAACGCTTGCCGTTCGGGACGCGTTTGCAGCGCTGGGCAAGCAGAATTTAACCGTACACCTGTATGAAAATGCAGGCCATACGCTGGATTTTGAATCCTACCTGTATACCGGCGTATGGCCGGATGGCTGGAGGGATATTTTCGATATCGCGGCGGCATTATAATATCAAAGCAACTAAACAGGGGGCAGGATATAAAATCCTGCCCCCGTTTGCCTGCATAGGATCATTTTTTCTTTTTCGCCTTGGCCCAGCCCTTCTTTTTGGGCGCGGGCGGACGGTGCGTGCCGCCTTTGCCCGTGCGGTGCGCAGCGGCAGGCTGCTTTTTGGCGGCAGCGGGCGGCTTTTCGCCGCGCGCAGGACGGATCAGGCATTCCTTGCCGAAGCCGATCAGATCCTCGCGCCCTGCTTTTTTCAGGGCAGCTAATACGATCGGACGCTTGTCCGGCCGGCGCCATTGCAGCAGCGCACGCTGCATGGCTTTTTCCTCCGCGGTTTTGGCGACGAAAACCGGCTGCATCGTGCGTGGATCGATCTCGGTGTAATACATGGCGGTCGAAAGCGTGCCCGGCGTGGGGTAGAAGTCCTGCACCTGCTCGGGCATGTAGCCGACCTTGTTGAGATACTCGGCCAGCAGGATCGCGTCGTCCAGCGTCGCGCCCGGATGGGAGGACATCAGATAGGGCACAAGATACTGCTTGCGGCCGAGCTTCTGGTTGATACGGGCGTAGCGTTCGCGGAATTGCTCATATACGGAAAATGATGGTTTACCCATATAATACAATGCGTTATCACTCATGTGCTCGGGTGCTACCTTAAGCTGACCCGAAATATGGTGCTCGACCAATTCGCGGAAAAAGGCGTCGTTATGGTCGGCCATCATGTAATCGTACCGCAGGCCGCTGCGCACAAACACTTTTTTGATCCCCTCGAGCTGCCGCAGCTCGCGCAGCAGGTTCAGGTAATCTGTATGGTTTGCTTCAAGGTTTTTGCAGGCCGAGGGGAACAGGCAGCGCTTGTTTTTGCACAGGCCGTGCTCCTCCTGCTGCTTGCAGGCAGGCGCGCGGAAGTTGGCGGTCGGCCCGCCGACATCGTGGATATAGCCCTTGAAGCCGGGCATCTGCACGATCTGCTTGGCTTCCGCGATCACACTTTCGTGGCTGCGCGACTGGATATACCGCCCCTGATGGAAGGCGAGGGCGCAGAAGTTGCAGGCGCCGAAGCAGCCGCGGTTGTGGATGATAGAGAACTGCACCTCCTGAATGGCGGGCACACCGCCTTCGGCTTCGTAGGAGGGGTGATAGGTGCGCATATAGGGCAGGCCGTAAACATGGTCCATCTCTTCAGTTGTCAGCGGCAGGGCGGGCGGATTCTGGATGAGCACGCGCCTGCCGTGGCGCTGCACCAGCGCCTTGCCGCGCACATGGTCCTGTTCGTCATATTGCAGCTTGACCGAGCGGGCATAAGCGGGCTTATCCGTGCAGACCTCTTCAAACGAGGGACATTCGACCGCGGGGAAGGACAGCCCCTCCGCATCATGCGCCAGATAGGCGGTGCCGCGCACACCGGCGCAGGCCGCCGCGCCCTTTTTGCCGTGTTTCAGGTTGGCGGCCAGCTCGAGCACGGAATGTTCGCCCATGCCGAACATCAGCCCGTCTGCGCCGGTGGATTCCAAAATGGAGGGCATAACGCGGTCGGCCCAGTAATCATAGTGGGCAAAGCGGCGCAGGCTGGCTTCGATGCCGCCCAGATAGACCGGCACATCGGGAAAGGCGCGCCGCGCAAGCATGGCGTATACGGTCACGGCGCGGTCGGGGCGCTTGCCGGCTTTGCCGCCGGGGGTATAAGCGTCATCCGAACGGCGCTTTTTGGCAGCCGTGTAGTGGGCGACCATGGAATCAATATTGCCGCCGTTGATGAGCACCGCGTAGCGCGGGCGCCCCATGGCGAGGATGTCGGCTTCCGAGCGGAAATCCGGCTGGCTGAGGATGGCGACCCGATAACCGGCATCCTCCAGCACGCGCGAAATGACAGCCGTGCCGAAAGAGGGATGGTCGATATAGGCGTCGCCGGTGATGAGCAGGAAGTCGCAGTAATACCAGCCGATATCGGCCATTTCCTGTTTGCTGATGGGGAGAAAACCGTTCATAAATTTCCTTTCGCTTTACAAAGCAGGCGGGATTTGCTATTCTACAATCAAGGCACTGTCGCGCACGGCAGGCGGTTGACCGCACTCCACGGAAAGGAGTGTGATGTTTATGGAGCCGATTTTGCAGATTGTTATGCTACTTATTCTGCTTGAAATCATGAAAACCATAAAAAAATAACCGCCCTCCGACCAAAGATTGCGGTTATTTTTTCATAAAATAAAACGTATCTGAGGTCAACCGTCTGTCGGCAGTGCCTCTTCTACTTTTCATTATAGCGGATATGTTCCGTTTGTCAAGTCCGTCCCTCAGTTATCAAGGTAGAACTGCACCAGCTCCTGCATCAGCTCGTCGCGGTCGATCTTGCAGATCAGGCTGCGCGCGTTGTTGTGGTTGGTGATGTACGTCGGGTCTTCGGAGAGGAGATAGCCTACAATCTGATTGATCGGGTTATATCCTTTCTCCTTGAGCGCATCATATACCGCGGTCAGCGTGCGCTTCATTTCCTTGTTGGATTCGTCTACAAGGCTGAACTTTCTTGTGCCGTCAAGCATGTCTGTCTCCTTTCCCATCCTACCGGTTGGTGATTTGCTATCTACAGCATAATACAAATCGGCCGAAAAGTAAAGTCTTATCAGGGGAAATTGACGGCAAAAACTTTTCCATCCCTGCCAGGCGGCGGGAGAAAAGGAAAGCGTCCGCATGGCGGACGCTTTCCGGCAAATGACGGGTTTAAACTCGTATTATCCGCGCAGCGCAGCGCCGAAGCTGGTTTCCAGCGCGGCCAGCGCGTTTTTCATGGCCTTGTCGCATTCTTCGTCGGTCAGCGTGCGGTCCGCCGCGCGCATGGACAGCGAGTAGGCGACGGATTTTTTGCCTTCCGGAATGCCCTTGCCCTTATAAACGTCGAACAGCTTGACGTTTTCGAGGATTGCGCCGGCGGCCTGCTCAATCGCGGCCTGCATGGCGGCAGCGGGTACGCTGTCATCAACCAGCACCGCGATATCGCGGGTGGAAGCCGGGAACTTGGGCAGCGGATGATACAGCTTTTCGGTCTCAATGGCGGCAAACAGCTTTTCAAACTGCAGCTCGGCGGTCAGCACCTCGCCGGACAGGCCGTAACGCGCCGCTACGGTCGGGTGGATCGCGCCGAATACGCCGATGACCTCGCCGCCGACCAGAATGTCCGCACAGCGGCCGGGGTGGTAGGACGGGTTGTTCTTCTGCGGCGCAAACTGCACGCCCTTGATGTTCAGCTCGCGGCAGAGCGCTTCAATCACGCCCTTGAACTGGAAGAAGGACAGGCGGCCGTAGGTGCCGAGCGTCAGCACCTTCTGCTCGCACGGCAGCACGTCCGGATCGGCCTTGCCGTCACGGATGACCGGCAGGTAGATCGTGCCCATCTCAAACAGCGAAGCGGTGGGGTTGCGGTGCGCGTGGTTGTGCGCCAGCGAATCCAGCATGGAGGGCAGCACGGTCGTGCGCATGATGCTGAAATCCTCGCCAAGCGGGTTGAGGATGGTGGTCGAGATGCGGCGCGGATCGTTTTCCGCCCAGCCGATCATATCGTAGAATTTGGGGGAGATGAACGAGTGGGTCATCGCCTCGTCAAAGCCGGCCTCGCGGCAGATGAGCGAGGCTGCGCGCTCGGCCTGCTGCCGGGGGGTGAATTCACCCTGCACCATTTCGCCCGCGTACAGCGTGGTCGGGATTTTATCGTAGCCGTACATACGCGCCACTTCCTCGGCAAGGTCGCACATGCGCGCGATATCCGTGCGGAAGGAGGGCACGATGACCGCGCCGTTTTCCACGGCAAAGCCCAGCTTTTCCAGACAGGACTGCTGTTCCGCGGCGGACAGGTCCAGGCCGAGCAGGCCGTTCATCTGCTCCGGCTCGAAAGGCAGGCGCTTGGGCGCGGGATCGGAGTGGTCTACGTCGATCACGCCGTCCACGACTTCGCCGGCGCCGAGCTGCTCGACCAGTTCGCACGCGCGGTTGACCGCATCGAGCGTCATGCGCGGGTCCAGCCCCTTTTCAAAGCGGCCGGAGGCCTCGGTGCGCATGCCGAGAGCCTTGGCGGTCACGCGGACGGTGGCGCCGTGGAAGCAGGCAGACTCAAACACGACGGTACGGGTGTCTTCCTCGATTTCGGAGTTGGCGCCGCCCATCACGCCCGCAACAGCGACCGGCTTATCATTGTCGCAGATGGCGAGCATGCTGTCGGTCAGGTCATGGTCCACGCCGTCCAGCGTCTGGATGGATTCGCCGTTTCGGGCGCGGCGCACAACGATTTTGCCGTCCGACAGGCAGGCGTAGTCGAACGCGTGCATCGGCTGACCGTATTCCAGCATGACATAGTTGGTGATGTCAACAATGTTGTTGATCGGGCGCACGCCGCAGGCGTGCAGGCGCTCGCGCATCCACGCGGGAGACGGCTCGATCTTGATGTTTTTGACCAGACGTGCGGTGTAACGCGGGCACAGGTCGGGGTCGCGTACCTCAACCGACATCTGCGTGCGGATATCGCCGCCGCAGCCGTGGACAACGGGCGTTTTCACGGCAAACGGGCGGTCGAAGGTTGCGGCGGTCTCGCGCGCAAGGCCGATGACCGACAGGCAGTCCGGACGGTTGGAGGTGATTTCAAAATCCGCGACCCAATCGTCCAGCCCGAGCACTTTTTTGATATCCTCGCCGACCGGCGTACCTTCCGGCAGGAACAGGATGCCGTTTTCACAGGCATAGGGTACGCAGCCGTGGCTCAGTCCCAGCTCCTGGAACGAGCACATCATGCCGTTGGAGGGCACACCGCGCAGCTTGCCCTTGGTGATCTTGACGCCGCCGGGCAGCGTGGATTTGTGCAGGCACACCGGGCAGACCTCACCCACGGAGTCCGGGGTGACGTTGGGCGCGCCGGTGACGATCTGCACGGGCTCACCCTGACCGACGTCGAGCTGGCAGATCTTAAGGTGGTCGGAGTCCGGATGGTCAACAACCGACAGGATTTTGCCGGTCACAACGTTGTCGATCTCTGCGCCGAGGTAGTAAACCTCCTCGACCTTGGAGCCGGACATGGTAAGGCGGGCGTCATATTCCTTGGGGGTGACGCCGTCGATGTTGGTATAATCTTTCAGCCAGGAAAGCGGAAGCTTCATGACAACTTACTCCTTATCGTGATTGGAATTGAGAGAACAATGTAGAATATTCCGCGCTCCGCGCGGCATAGAGGACGCGATTTGCTTGCAAATCGCCCCCGCAAGGCAGCCACGCCGCAGGGCGTGGCGAGCCTTTGGCCCGCCGCAGCGGCCCGCGCGCTGCGCGGTATTCCATTAGGAAACGGTCTTGCCGTTTCCGTGCAAAGTCAGGACATGCGCCTGACTTTGCACACCCCGACCCAGCCGCCCCCGGCGGCGTCATTCGGGTATCGGGAACAAGTTTCTTCGGAACTTGTTCCCGTATATAGGGGACTTTTGAAGTCCCCTATACGAGCGCAGCGATTTAGAACTGATGCAAAAACCGCACGTCATTTTCATAGAACAGGCGGATATCATCAATCTTGAAGCGGCCCATGACCATGCGCTCCAGACCGATGCCGAAGGCATAGCCCGAGTATTCGTTCGGGTCGATGCCGCTCATTTCCAGCACCTTGGGGTGCACCATGCCGCAGCCGAGGATCTCAATCCAACCCTCGCCCTTGCAGAGCGGGCAGCCCTCACCGTGGCAGCGGTAGCACTGGATATCCATTTCGGCGCTCGGCTCGGTGAACGGGAAGTGGTGCGGGCGGAAACGGACGACGGTATCCTCGCCGTAGAGCTTTTTGGCGAACAGCTCCAAAATGCCCTTCAGGTCGGACATGCGGATGCCCTTATCGACGACCAGACCTTCGATCTGGTGGAACAGCGGGGAGTGGGTCGCGTCCACCGCGTCCGAGCGGTAAACTCTGCCGGGCGCAATGATGCGGATAGGCGGCTTGCGCTTTTCCATCACGCGCACCTGCATGCCCGAGGTCTGGGTGCGCAGCACGACATTGTCCGAAATATAGAAGGTGTCCTGCGTGTCGCGCGCGGGATGATCCTTCGGGATGTTGAGGGCTTCAAAGTTGTAGTGGTCCAGCTCGACCTCGGGGCCGTCCGCGATGGAGAAGCCCAGACCGAGGAAAATCTCCTTAAACTCATCCAGCACGATGTTGAGCGGGTGCTTTTTGCCGATGACGACTTCCTCACCCGGCAGGGTAACGTCGATGGTCTCGGCTTCGAGCTTGTGCGCGAGTGCGGCCTGCTCGATGGCCTGCTTCTGCTTTTCGATGATGGTTTCGATTTCGGCGCGGACATCGTTGATGAGCTGTCCGACGACCGGGCGCTCCTCCGCGGCAACGTCCTTCATGCCCTTGAGGAGGGCGGTCAGCTCACCCTTTTTGCCGAGGAACTTGACGCGTGCCTCATCGAGCGCGCGGGCGTCCGCGGCGGCGGCAAGCTGCTCCTTGGCGGCCTGCAAAATGCCTTGCAGCTTTTCTTTCATGGTTTCATTCTCCTTTTGGAATGGGATTTTGTTGGAACGAAGGCTTGCGCGCAGCAGTGCGCATGAAATAGGTTTTGCATTGCAAAACCATCAAAACCGGGAGCATGTATCACGGTTTTGATATCCCGACCCAGCCGTCTTGGACGGCGTCCGGGGGTATCGGAAGCCGGTTTCCTCGGAACCGGTTTCCGTATATAGGGGGTATGGGATACCCCCTATACAAAAACGCCTTCCGTCCCGCAGATAGGGACGAAAGGCGTGAAACGCTTCCGTGGTACCACCCTGATTCCCGCGTGGCGCGGGCACTCATTGAACGCCGGTAACGTGGCGTTATGCCGCCTGCGCCTACTGGAAAAGCCGTTCAGCGCCGGTGCTCGCAGGGGAACTTCACATCAGGTCTCTTTGGGCGGCTCACAGCCGAAGGCCGCCTTCTCTGAAAAGAGGGGGATGGTGCTACTTTCCCTGTTCATCGCAGATAACAGTTCTATTAAAACACAGTTTTGCGGCAAATGCAAGGGGGAGATTGCGCAAAATTGCGTAAAATCAGCGGTGCGGATATAAAAGAGGCGGGAAGGCGGCCTGCAAACTGCCGGCCGGTCAGTGCTGCCGGCGGTCTGCCAACAGGACGACGTTACATGATTGCAGCAATGCGGCTATACAGCGGCACGGCCAGCCAGACGCCCCCGATAAAACTGGCGGCATTGGCGCACAGGGTGCAAACGACGCGCCGCCTGCGCGTTTGCCCGTGCAGCAGCGAAGAAAACGCAATGCTTTCTGCAATAAATATCACAAGTTCTGCAACAAATACCAGCAGATAAGCGAGATAGTCGCTGCCGTCAATCAGGGCGCGGCCAAAGGTGAGCGTCATTAGAAGCTGCGTTGCGAGGTTAACCAGCAGGAACGCTTTCCGGTTTTCGCGCAGCGAAAAGCCGAACAGACGCAGCACAGCCGCTTCGATCAGCAGCGTGATTGAGCAGGTGCATGCAAATTGCAGCAAAAGGCCGGCTGCGGTGGGGACGGTCGTGATTGTGCCGCTGTCTGCGTGTACGGTGAACGTCTGCATAGAGCGGGTGCGCGTAACGGTATTGGTAACCACTGCGGTGCCGTCCGCCAGCACCAGTGCTGCACGGAAGGTTTCCGGCATGTCCGGACCAAAGAAAGAAGCGCGGTGCGCCTGTTCCGGATCGGCAGCTCCGTCCCAAACATACCAGCCGTCCGGCAGGGCGGCGGTCAGCGCTGCCGGGGTGCCGGAATCGCGTTTGTCCGGCTCATCTGCCGTCAGCAGGGCGATCCACGTAACCGGCTGGTCCGGCGGGGCAATGGTGAGCTGCACATACGGCCGCGGCAGGCTGTTGGCGCCCGCCGTTACCGGTAGCACGCACAGCAGCAGAAGCGCGGTGCAGAAAAGCGTACAGAGTTTTTTGCGCATCAGGACCCCCTCCTTGATTTTCAGTATAGCAGATAAAATAGCGGAAACAAGTTGCAAA
>NZ_JBMNUP010000016.1:0-20591 GCF_050946325.1 Agathobaculum sp.
ACCAGTGTTGCTCCTCCAAAGGAGGTCAACACACGACTTGGATCAGCCGACAAATAAGTATCGATTAAATGGCGCATGTCCGGATCATATTTCTTCAAATCCACATAGTCACCGCTGGCTAAACGCACATCGTCACGCACCTTGATGTAGTAGGTAACTTCTCTCTCCAACGCCTTAATCTGTTCCACGGTATAGTAATACTTTTCTTGCAATTCGCCCGATACTTCACCAAAAGCGCGAAGAGCGGTTGCCGACAGATTGTAAAGCTGTTCCCGCTTAGGCATATTCTCTTCCAATTCATCCAAGTCAAAGGCTTCGGTATTGGTACCGCAGAAATAATGGTAGTAGTCCACCATATCTTTAGGTGGAGCTACTGGCTCGCACAGTGCGCGCAGAGCTTCCAGTGAATCCTCCAACTGTTCCTTAGCCTTGTCCAAGCGGTCTGTCAGCAGGCCGGAGACATCTTCCTTATCGTAGCTGTCAAATGCTTCGGAAGTATAGTCTGCAACCGCATTTTCCAAGGAGCGAAACAGTTCTTTGTAGTCAATAATATACCCAAATTCCTTATCTTCGCCATCCAGACGATTGACGCGGCAGATTGCTTGGAACAAGCCATGATCTCGCATAGACTTATCAATATACAGATAAGTGGCAGGCGGAGCATCAAAACCTGTTAGCAGCTTGTCCACCACGATCAGCAGTTTCATCTGTTCCGGCTGCTTAATAAACTTTTCCTTGACCTCTTTTTCAAATGCCTTCGGGTCTTTTCCACCCAGCATCTTCATGTAGATCTCGTATTGCTCCACAGCCTCGGTCTCGCCATCATCACCTACGGTTTCAGTGCGAATATCACCCACCGCTGGTTCGTAAGAAGTCACGATGGCGCACTTGCCCTTCAGCTCGGTTTCCTGAAACAATTCGTAGAATTTGCATGCCTGATAGATACTACCAGCCACCAGCATGGCATTACCCCGCCCATCGTGCAGGCGCGGTTTTGTCTCCATATCAAAAACAATATCCGCTACAATCTGTCCCAATCGGGCCTTGGAGCTGAACATCTTTTGCAGATTGCCCCAGCGCTGTTTCAGCTTGGCTTTTGCCACACCGGTCAGACCGCGCGTTTTTGCCTCAAACCAAGCGTCGATCCGATCCTGCTGGACAACATTCTGCTCCACCTCACGAGCCTCATAACGCAGATCCAAAACCACTTTATCCCGCACAGCTTCATCAAACTTATAGCGATGGATGTAAGGGCCAAATACCTCCAGACTGGTCTCCTTATCTTTTTTCATCAATGGAGTACCTGTGAAACCGATAAAGGTGGCATTCGGCAAAATGGTTTCCATCGCTTTGTGGAGCTTGCCGGATTGGGTACGGTGGCATTCATCCACAAAGACATAGAAATATCCTTTGGGAGAAAAGTTTTCCGGCAGCGAGCGTTTCAGCTCCTCAATAAATCCAGTATAATCGGACTCGCCGCTCTTGCTTTTGTTTTTCTTGCCAAACTTGTGAATCAGGGAGCACATCATGACCGGCGAGGTGTCGTTGATCTTCTGAATCAATTCGCTTCCCCGGCGAATACGGACAATGCTCTCATTTACCCCGGCAAACACCTGCTCAATCTGCACATCCAGCTCGTCCCGGTCGGTGATAATCAGGATACGGCTGTCAGAAATATTCTCCTTGATCCACTTGCTGAGCCACACCATGGTCAAGGATTTTCCAGAGCCTTGGGTGTGCCAGATGATGCCTCCCTCATGCCGCCGCACAAAATCCCGTGCTGCCATATTGCCAAAGAACTGATTAGGTCGACAGGTCTTTTTTACTCCACTGTCAAACACAATGAAATTATGCAGCAGCTCTACAAGCCGCTCTTTCCGGCACAGAGAAATCAGGTTTTTGTCCAGACGCAGGGGGTATTTTTCGATTTGAGCGCGTACCGCTACGGAAACTTCATCTTTGGCGTTGGGATCTTCTTTCCAGGAAAGATAATACTTTTCTGATGTGCCGGTGGTGCCATAACGCGCCCCCTCGGAATCATTGCCCGCCAGGACGAGCCCAATCGTGGCAAAGAACTGCATGATCATATCCGGGCGCTGGTTTGTCAGGTTCTGGCGAATGCCCTCCGACATGGAAACTGTGCTGCGCTTCAGCTCAATGACGGCAAAAGCGATGCCGTTGATGTACAGCACCAAATCAGGGCGCTTGTGCTTGATGGTTACTTCCTCAGCGATGTAAAAGTCATTTTCAAGGGGATGCTCCCAATCCACAAACTGGACTGTGACCTTATGCTGGCCGACAGACTTGCTGACCTTGACGCCGTAGCGCAGCTTTTTATAGGTCTGCTCATTCAGGTCGTAAAGGTTCACCGACTGATCTCCAGCAGCATCCTGTAGCTCCTTCAAGGCGCGGCTGATAAGTACCGGCGAATAACCATTGCGGGTCAGAAATTTCGTCAGCAGTTCGGTTTCAATATTGGAGTTTTTCCGTTCGGTGAAATCGCCCAGATAGGTATAACCGAGTTCCTGGGCAAATAGCTTTATGACACGCTTCTGCGTGGCTTTTTCCCGTTGGCCGACACCCATCTTTATCACTCCTTGTCAGGGAATAGTTCTTGGCAGTACTTGATGGCTCGCTGAATATCTACGTCCTTGAAATAATACTTTTTCAGTTTATCTCTCCATTCTTTATTAGAACGAATCAAATCTTTAATCAAGGCTACGGAAATTGCCTTACCTTCCCGCCGCAAGTCGCAGATTGCCATATCTACCGTTGCCAAAAGCTCCAGCTCATTGACGCTTGTATACTGGAACTGCGACACCAGCCAATCCACATCCGTCTGCTTGCCCCAATCCTGCAAATAGGCCATCGCCTTCTGCATCTGCACACCTTTTTCAAAACAGCTGCCCTTATCACTTCTCTTAATCTGAATATACTTATTCTTTTGAGCAATCGGCTCGCCGCCTTTATAGCGGACTTCATCAGCGTAGGGACCAGCCGCTTTTTTATGAAAGGCGGAAATATCCGCCTGCTCCTTGCGGCGAACCAGATAGAGCAGCTTCTGAACTTTTTTACGTCCCAGAGGGTACTTCTCGGAATAGAAAGCGTTCACAATTCCTGCAATCATGACTGCATCATCAAAATGCTGATTGTGTGTCGGTTGATGCTGTTTTTCCCGAACCATGTGTGCCTCCGGCGACTTTTTGACATCTGCATCTACCAGCCGAATCCGTCCGGTGAGCAGTTCCTGCATCATGCCCTGCTTGATCTGTTGATACTTTGCCAGTTTCTTTTCCAACTGCTCAATTTCACTGTCCATATCAGAAAGGACTTGAGCGATGGCTTGTTGCTCTGCTAATTCTGACGGTGCTTTAAAAGTAAAATCGACAAAATCTTTTTGATACAAATGGTTGATTGTCGAACCGGCAGACAATTTTGCGAGGAAATTGTCAAATATAAATGAATTCAGTACGTGATAAACAAAATTAGGGTCAAACGAATTTTCTTTTGCAGGGCGAATGACAAAAACGCCACTATTTAATGTTGTAGGTTTTTGAATATCGGAAATGTACGCTACCTTTCCAATAGTTCCATCTTTGGTAAGCAAAATATCGTGTTTTTTGATTTGAATATTCAAATCTTGCTTATATCTTTTTTCATCGACAAAGTGACATGTATCCCATTTAATTTTGCCGCTATGAAAGTCTGTTCCTGTTATCAGATAAGCAAATCCTGACTGTAAATACTCCGAAGTCGTTAATCCTTGCCAACCTATCCGTGCTTTTAGCTTGGCGCTTTCTGCAAAATTTAGTTCTTCCCATTCCTCGTTAAACCCCGACAGGCGTTTTTTGCCGGTGAGCAGTTCCTGCATGGCCCCCTGCTTGATAGCTTTCTTTTTCTCAATCAGCTTTTGCAGGGAGGAAATCAGGCTATCTACATCGGAAAGAGCTTCAGCAACAGCGACCTGTTCTTCAATTTTGGGAATAGGAACTGCCATTTTAGCAATCATATCTCTGCGAACAGAATCTACAGAAGACTTTGCAGTGTATTTAGACACTTCCTTCAAAAAGTTTTCTCGAAAATAGTAATAAAAATATTTCCCTTTAATACCCTCAAATTCCGTCAGTATATAGACCCTTTGATGAGCATCAAATTTTCCATTAATATAATGAAAAACTTTTCCTGTACCGACCCCATCGCCTGCGGTTAGAATAGCCTCACAGTCATAGTGATATGTGTCAATGTGTTCAATTTTTGAGGAGCGAACAAAAAAAGGATACTTGCCGTTTTCTTGTTTATCTTCAGTGTTTCTACTACCTGTTTGAATCTTCAAATGATGCTCAAGTATATCAACATCCCAATCGTTAGGCAGTAACCCTAATGACGTTTTCTTCATTTCCTTTACCATGCAAACCCCATCCTTTCCAGATGAGATTTGACCTTGGCCTCGTAGTGGTCTACTTCATCCTCACATTCCTTCAGGGTATACTCATACCGCTCCACCAGCTGGGTCACACGCGCAGAAAGGTTATGAGACACCGCCTCGTGAATGGCATCAATTCCACTGTAAATAGCGGCAAACCACTTTTCTTCCACCAGCAGATGGCGAATCTCCTCCAGCGTTAGCTGGGGGTATTTTTTCTCCAGTTTGGTGTCCAAGTCTGCATCGGCCTGCTTAATTGCCTTTTTGTAATTGCTTTCGGCATCCAACAGGGACATATACTCCTTTAATGCAGCCAATTCTTCCTTGGCGGCGGGGTCTTTCTTGATTGCCTTGATACGGGCACTGATAGTGGTCTTTTTCAGATCATCCAGCTGAGCAAACAGTCCGTCCTCACCGCCATTTTCTTCGGCCAGTTCTTCCAGCTTGGCGGACACCTCATCCAGTTGGCCCTGAAGGGTATCCAGCGCCTTGACATCCTCCTTAAAAAAGTGTGCGGCAATCAAAGCCTTGGGGAGCAGCTTACCCTCAAAGCCCTTGATCTTATCGGTCTTGACCTCGATGGTCTGGCCGTTTTCTTTTTTCTTCTTGGTCACATACTCATAGGCAATTTCTCGCCCGGCCTCATAGCCGTCATAGCAGACCGCATACACATCGTCCTGCATGGTCTCTGCCCAGTACTCCATCAGCACTTCATAGACATCGTATTTGTCGAGAAGAGCCACTTGGGCAAAATCATCCAGAAGCCGCTCGGAAATTTTGGCAATCAGCTCTTTGGGGTGAATGTCCCGACTGAGTTCCATCAAATCGTGGGTAACGGTCTCCTTCCATCGGGCATAGGCATCGTCCACCTGGTCGGCATGGCGGATAAACTCCGGGTGGGAGGTAATTGTGGAAACCACTTCGTCCTTGCCCACCGCCGGACGCAGATAACCCGAACGTAGCGGCTGAAACAGGATTTCCTTCAAAGATGGATATACCGCCCAATATTCCGCCATGCTGTCCACATCGGGTTCCGGAATACCGCCGTTCAGGTGAGCATTGATGTCCTGTAAATCTTCCGGCTCGCTGCTTTCAATATAGCGCGGGATATTCAGGTTGTACTCGTTGGTGACTTTGATCTCCTCGTTTGGAACAAACCGGGCAGACTTGGGGTCCGATTCATCCATTATAAGGAATGTAGTTACGATCTTATGAATGTCCTGTTCCCGCAGACGGTTCTTGTTGCCGTCCTTTACATAGCCTTTGCTGGCGTCAATCATAAAAATGCCGGTACGATCAGCAGCATCCTCTTTGTCCAGCACCAGGATACAGGCAGGAATTCCCGTGCCATAGAACAAGTTGGCAGGCAGACCAATAATGCCTTTGATATACCCCCGGTCAATGATCTTTTTGCGGATGTCAGCCTCGGCATTGCCACGGAATAGCACACCATGGGGCAAAATGATCGCCGCCTTGCCGGTAGATTTCAAGGATTTCAGGACATGCAGCAGCCAGGCGTAGTCGCCGTTTTTCTCCGGCGGCACGCCCAACACAGCCTCGCTGTATCGCCCATAAGAATCAGGAATCGTAATACCGTCCATCCAGGATTTATCCGAGAAAGGCGGGTTGACTACGATGTAGTTGAAGGTTTTCAGCAGTTCAGGGTTGTTCTCATCTTTATACTGGGGTGCCGACAAGGTGCTTTTATTACCAACAATGACGCCAGCGCCCTTGTTGTGTAGAACCAGATTCATGCGAGCAAGACCGGCGGTGGAGTTGTCCTTTTCCTGGCCATAGATAGAAATCTCACAGGGGGCCTCATCCGCCGCACGAATCAGCAGCGAACCGGAACCGCAGGCAGGATCGTAGACTGTCATGCTGGGATCGGTGGCTTTATCAATACCGATCACCTTTGCCATAATACGGGAGACTTCACCCGGTGTATAGAATTGGCCCTTGCTCTTGCCGGAATCCTGGGCAAATTTTCGCATCAAAAACTCGTAGGCGTCGCCCAGAATATCATCACCGCCAGCGCGATTATTTGTGAAGTCTAGCTCTGGCTTCTGGAAGATCTCCACGAGACCGGACAGCTTATCCACCGCTTCTTTATCGGTGCCAAGCTCCTCGCTGTTAAAGTCGGCAATGTCGATAATACCTTTCAAGTCGTTGGCTTCTGCCAACTTGCCAATGATGATATTGATGCCTTCACCAATGTTTTTCTTATATTTCAAGGCAATAATATCGTCAAAGCTGCCGCCTTCCGGCACTTCAATGTCCCAATTATCGCTACTCTTGAAACGATCGGACACATACTTTACAAACAGCAGTGTCAGAATGTAATCCTTATAACGAGCCGGTTCCACACCGCCCCTCAGTTTATCACACGCAGCCCATATCTGGCTGTAAATTTCGCTCTTTTTGATTGCCATCGGTACCTCTCCGTTTTCTTTTATCCCCTGCCAGTTCCCCTTTACTCCTCTGGCGGAACGGGGATGTACACCATTTTCAGAGGAATCATTTTACGGTATTTGACACTGAGCTGGTCGTAATATTTCAAGACCAGATCCACAAGTTCTGTGCCGTTAATACCGCGAATAATAGGGGTGTTATCCAGGTATTTCTGCGCATTTTTGGTATAGTTGGACAGTGTCACAAACAGGCCATAATCTCCTTCACGCATAGCACCTTTCAGAGACTGGATGGTAGTCTCTTTGATGTCTCCATCCTGGCTTTTGACTTGGACAACAATGCGGGGAGGCAGTTCGTCTTTATAGGCGGTAATGTCGATACCGCTGTCACCACCATGCGGAGACAGGATCGTGCGGTAGCCCATGGCCTGCAAAAGATTTGCAACAAACGGCTCCAAATCATAACCTTTCAGATTTTTGCTCAACTCTTTCAAGATAAAGTCGCGGGTAGCCTCGATAATTTCATCCGCCGTTTGTGCCACTGTGTCATCGGTATCCGGCTCCAAGATATTGCCTTTGAAGTCCTTATCCAGAGCCTTCAAATACTCATCCGCATAGTTCTTTACCAGGAAAAAAGTCAATGCCGACCCGACTTCATGCAAAGCCCCTTGGGAAAAAGCTGTGCGCGGCAGATGCTTGAGCCATTTCACTTTTCGACGATTGGGATACTGTGCTGCGGCAGACTCATAGAAATAGGCACTCTCCACGACCCCAATGTTAATCTTACGGTCAATTTTGGACGGGAACACCACATAGTCCCCTTCCTGCACCTCATGAACGAATCGATATAGCATTCCAGCACTTGTGGCAATTGAACCTTTTTTAGCGTCCGGAAAGGCCGCGATATATTTTTCTTTGTAGGCATCACGGGATGTACTTGTAGCCGATAAGTCGCCCATCTCTCCCCAGCCGATTGCAATTAGATTCTGATTCAAAAAAAGAGGATCGTCCATCGTATGGATTCCCCAAACTGTTTTGTTTGCTACCGCCATAACAGCCACACTCCTATCCGATCTTTCACAGCTTTTCAGCCTGCTAGGGTCTTGTATCCAGAAAGTCGCCTTTAAATGTCAGACCACTTTGTCGAAATTCTTGCCTATTATTCTTCCGGAACAAACTCCAGAATATCGTCCACACCGCACTTCATCACACGACAAATCTTCTCGATGCTTTCGATAGAAACATACTCGTTGCGCTTTAGGCGAGTGATAATATTGGCACTAAAACCGGCCTTCTCTTTTAGCTGTGCATTGCTTATCTTTTTATCAATCATCAGATGGAATAAGCGGTCATAACAAATCGCCATTTTAGTCCCTCCAAAGCAAGAAATGCTTGGATGTATTTTATCACATTTTCGTGAAAAACTCAAATCCGATTCATTAGATGGAGAAAAGAAAACGCCAGCAGCGCATCTTTTGGATGCTGCTTCTGGCGGATCTACTTTGCTGCCAATCTAAC
This sequence comes from Agathobaculum sp., assembly GCF_050946325.1. Classification (GTDB taxonomy): domain Bacteria; phylum Bacillota; class Clostridia; order Oscillospirales; family Butyricicoccaceae; genus Agathobaculum. The sequence goes on from NZ_JBMNUP010000016.1 coordinate 8,350, forward strand.
ATGCTTTTCTATGTCACAATATTTAGGTAGGTGTGTTCACTCTTTTTCGTCCTCCGTGCGATCCGGCAACGGTATCACCCGCAGTTCAGTCTCTGGTTCGCTGATATACATTTCCTCGCACTCCCGCTGGGCTTCGATCAGCGTGTTGATTGCCTGTTCGGTTGCACGGAACAGTATCAGATACATTTTCTTATAGTCCGGCATACTATCACCTCGAAATTCATGATAACCTAAAATAGGTTAAAAGTAAATAACCTGTTTCAGGTTATGGCATACTCACCTTGAGGTGAATGCCATGAACAGATTGCGAGACTTGCGAGAAGATGCAGACTTGAATCAGACACAGGTTGCCAAATTTCTGGGGATGTCACAAACAGGGTATTCCAAGTACGAGACCGAAGAAAACGATATTCCGACGCAGGTTTTGATTAAATTAGCTGGGTTTTATAAAACCACTACGGATTACATTCTGGGGATCAGCGATCGTCGGGATCCAATTTAACAGGAAAGCGGCATGGATTTTCCATGCCGCTTTCCTATTACTCTGCCCTTAACTGACACACCCCAATCCGTGCTTTTACCGGCAGCGTGCCCCGCTGCCGCAGCACGCGCAGCACCGGCTGCTGAAAATCCCATGCGATGATACGCACCGGTGCTTCCGGGTTAGGCTCCTGCGCCAGATACTCAAGCAGCTCCATCCATTGCCCCTGAAGCAGGGATAGTGTGATGCCTATTTTTGCCTTCTCCTGCTCTTCCATCTGCGCAATGCCAGCGCGCCAGTCCTTCCGATCGAAGTGCTGCACAAAGGCCTGTGCTGACCCATCCAGCGGCAGCAGGATTGCGTTGTCCTCCCACGTGACATGAAAGTTCAGCTTCATGTGCCGGAGTGCGCGGGGATCCTTTCTCAGCGCCCAGAGCGAGTATTCCAGAATCTCCGCGATCGCTTCTGGCGTTTCGACGAGGATTACCTTCTCAAACGACACCATTGCCCCAGCTAGCCGCACGGCCGCGTTTTTCTCGCCGTTGGGATTGAGCCGCTGGTTGCCGTTTCCGAAGTGGTACACTGGATGGATGAACCGCTCCTCGTCATAGATGCAGCCGACGAACCGAGAATATTTCAGGCTGTCGGTGCTGCGGACAGCTTTCCGTTCCTGTTCGCGCTTGATCTGCAAGGACGTCTGGTATTTGCACCTGCAAAGCAGGACGAAGAACAGCCACGCCTCGTTGATGCGGCTGAGCCGCACCGCCTTTTCGATGCTGTGCGTGCCTATCGGCTTGTCCAGGGTGAACGCTTTCGATTTTCTCCGGTCTTTTTGCAGCACCCGGCAATAGGCTTCAAACCCTGCATCTGTGACGAAAAAACTCTTGTGGCCCGGCGCCTTGACAACTTCCAGATATCCCGCGCGACACAGCTTCTGAAACGCATCCTGTGTGCGCGCATAGTTGCTTCCCAGCAATTTGAGCGCATGGTATGGAAGCTGCCCACAGACAACGCTGACTTGCAGCAGCAGCCATGCGGCGCTGTTTCTACATATCCGCATTGTACCCTGCTCCCAGATCGAAAACCGGGATTTTGCCGGGCCGGATACAGATCACGGTCTGATCCCTGTCGCCCCAGCAGCTCGTCTGGACATTGGAGCAGTAGATGCCGCTGTCACTAGTCAGCAGATACCGCTCAATGACATTCAGAACAGCGCGCGTTTCCAGATTATCATGATCCCGCACATCGGCGGGCTGATGCGAGGCCACATAGCAGTGGTAAAACACGACCGTACACGCCCGGAACCGCGGCAGGGCGGATGCCCGGCGTGCCAGCAGCCGGTTCAGCGGCTCGCACACGAATTCGGTGCAGCTGCTTCGTTTGGACAGGCGCAGCGGCAGCCGAATCATCACCGAGCCGTCTTTCTGTATGGCCAGTTCGTAGCCGTCCGGCAAATCGTCATCAGCCTGATCTTGTCGATCGGCGGTCATAGCTGTTCCCACATCTGCCCGCGAAAAATATTTCCTGCTGCACAGGAAATATTTTTCGCGGGTCTCTGCATAGGCCTCGCGGGCGGCGATTGCGGTATCCTGCGCGGCATTTGCCAGACGGCGTAGGTAGTCGTCATCGTCACGGCCTACCGCAAGACGCTCGGACAATTCATTCAGATTTTGCAGGGTGGCGAGGAATGCCGCCCCGGTTCGATCATGCATCGAAGCCTCCTCCTCTCTGCTCTTTGGGTTCGAAAACGCGAAAATCATTACCGCCCATACCCTTGCGGCAAACAACTTCGTAAAGAGGAACAGCAGTGTGGTCAGTAATTGCAATTTTCGAGATGTAAATTCGCGTTTGACGGGCGTTTTCTTATGAAAGAAATATCTTTTTGCAATTACCGCCCAATGCAGCGTTTTTTCAAAAGTGCACCTTTTCGGCGCTTTCAATTTCGGACAGAAAAGGTGCACTTTGGGGCAAAATTACCGCCCACTGTTTTGCGATTTACCGCACGGTTTTACGGGCAAAAAGTTCTGTTTTTTTCGCGTTTCCAACTTAGCCTACTCTCCTGTCTGCCGGTCGATCCATGCAAGAACTTTGTCCTTGGGTGCCAATTTTCGTTTTCCGATATGTAATGTCGGAAAGTCAGCGCGGTTCAAAAGCTGGTACGCACCCGACCGTGAAATGCCGAGCAGCATCGCGATCTGTTCGGCATTCAGCACATCGGGGTAGTCCTCATATGCGATCCGTTTCATCTTCATCCCTCCTCCCAGTTGACAAATTAGATTGTTTCGTCTATTATAGAACTATAATTCTACGAAAACATAATAACATCTTGAAATGATTTGTCAATAGGTGTATAATTATTTTATAAATAAATATTTCTATATTGAGGTGGAGGATTTCCTATGCACCTGATCATTCCGTCCGAGTGCCGTCTTCGCGTATTTGTTACGGCAAAGCAGGAGGTTTTTGAATTTTACGACAATGCAGAACACATGCTGCACCGGCACACCTTTTCTTACGGAGAAAGCATCATCCAACTGCTGGAGAACTGGAAGGAAACTGATGAACCCCTTTTACAGGAAGCCTATGAATATCTGAAAAAGCGAGCGCAGGTCGGAGAGGAAAACATGGGAGAATGGAATGAAATACTGTTCCGTTTTCAGCATGTGGATAACCCGTTCCTCTATCTGCTGGTCATGCAGCTTGCACCGCTGCTGCTCAAATGCTTCTACGATATCGATCCTGCAATTGTCACCGAGTTCCGCGAGGAACTGGACAAGGTCAGGGCAGATGCACACACGCTGCTGTACGATTGCCTGAATCCGGAAACAGCGGATATCTGCCGCCGGTATTGGGAGATCTGGGGGCGTACACCCATGCGCTTGCCTGCTATCCGCACGGAATTGCTCCCTGCCCGCACGCGCGCGGCCTATAACGGCTGGATCTCGCCAGCCGAGAACACAGATCCGGAATACCTTTACAGCACACAACAGCAGATGATACTGGCAGAGGTGTGCTATCCCCGATCCGTACAGGAACTATACGTTTTCCTCAAATCCACCTATCTGCGCCGTGCGGTACGCTTCAAAGAATGCCGGCTATGCGGCAAGCTGTTTGCCGCAACGGACGGCGACCGAACAGAGTACTGCTCCCGTGAATATGAAAAAGGCAAAACCTGCCGGGAGGTTGGTGCCTCGCGTGTCTATCAGAAAAAGCTGCTCGGCAACCCGATCACACGCGCCTATAACCGCGCCTACAAGACCCACAACGCCCGCATCCGTTACGGCACAATGACGCGCGAGGAATTCAATGCATGGACAGAAGAAGCCAAAAAGCACCGTGATGCCTGTCAGGCTGGCGAAATCTCGCTGGAACGCTTTGAGGAATGGCTGAAACAATGAAGGAAACAGAAACCTGTTTCTGTTTTCAGATATAACGAGAGGAGCGTGTAACATATGAGTACGCGGGATTCCCGCGGTACCTCTGGTGGCGGCAATATCCGACAGCGTCCCGACGGACGCTGGGAAGGCCGCTACACAGCAGGTATCGACCCGGGCACCGGAAAGCAAATCCAAAAATCCATCTATGGCAAAACACAAAAGGAGGTGCGAGAGCGTTTACGCAAGATCACATCTGAAATCGACGAGGGCAGCTATCTGGAGCCGTCTAAATGCCGTGTGGGCAAATGGCTGGATATCTGGCTGAACGAGTATACCGAGAACGTCAAGCCGTACACCAAGTATTCCTATCGAGTGACCATCAAGAATCACTTAAAGCCGGCTTTCGGCTATGTCCGTCTGGCCGAACTGAACACCGTCATGGTACAGGCGTTTCTTAACAATCTGGTGCGCAGCAAGGCGGAAGGCGGCAAGGGGCTGTCCCCAAAAACCGCAATCAACATTCACGGTGTATTTCACCGCGCGCTCAAGCAGGCAGTCAACATTGGTCTGATCCGCAGCAACCCCACCGATGCCTGTATCCGCCCACGCGGCGAACGAAAGCCGATCCGTCCGCTGGAGGACGAGGAGGTCGGCGCGTTTCTGCGCGCGATTGAAGGACATCGCTTTGCGTCGCTTTATCTAGTCGACCTGTTCACCGGCATGCGGCAGGGCGAGATTCTTGGACTGACTTGGGACTGCGTGGACTTCCGGCGCGGCACGATTTTTCTGTACCGTCAGCTGCAGCAGCGACAGGCGAAGGGCGACTTCGGATATTACTTCACTTCACTCAAAAACGGAAAGTCGCGCACCATCACGCCTGCCCCTACCGTCATGCGGGTATTGCAGGCACAGCGAAAAGCGCAGAACGAAATGCGCCTGCGCGCCTGCGCTGCTTGGCACAACGACGAAGAACTGGTATTTACCGACGAACTCGGCCGACCGCTCAGTCGGCGCACCGTATACAAAAACTTCAAGCAGATCGCAAACCAGCTTGATCTTCCTAATCTTCGCTTCCACGATTTACGGCATACATTTGCCACCATCTCTTTTCAGTCCGGCGACGATCCCAAGACCGTACAGGAGAATCTCGGGCATCATTCGGCTGCTTTTACACTGGATGTTTACGGTCATGTGACCGACCGCATGAAGCGTGAAAGTGCCGAGCGCATGGAACGCTTTATTCACTCCACCATCGCCCGATAAGGGTAAAAATAAGGGTCAAACCGCGATAGCAAAAATATGAATTCGAAAATAAGTTCTGAAAACGACTTGAAATATAAAAAAATACGGTATTAAACCGAAGTTTAATACCGTATTTCTGGCGGAGAGTCAGGGATTTGAACCCTGGAGACGCTCATCACGCCTACACGATTTCCAATCGTGCGCCTTCGACCACTCAGCCAACTCTCCATATCATCCAATCTGCTCCCGCAGAGGACGAAATATATTATATCCCATCTTCCGGTTTTCGTCAAGCTATTTTTTCGTATTTTTCCTTATTTTTTGAATTTTTTCATTTCAAAGGGCCCTGCGCCGCAGCGCAGAGCCCTTTCGCTTTTTACTTCTGAAATTCGGAGCGAACCTCCATGTACCGAATGATTTCCTCCACAACACCGTCAAACCCCAAAACGGCGGAGTTGATCGACAAATCATAATTGCGCGCATCGTTCCAGTCATTTCCGGTGTGATGCTTATAATACTTTGCACGGTAGTCGTCAATCTCCGCAATTTTCTTTACTACCGCATGTTCCGGCAGCGAGTCCACCAGCATGGCCTGCTCCAGGCAGAAGGCTGCGTCGGCATGAACAAACACGCGAACCACGTCCGTTCGGTCGCGCAGCACATAATCTGCACAGCGGCCAATCAACACACAGGGGCCTTCCGTTGCCAGACGGCGAATAATCTTGGCCTGGTAGTCAAACAGCGCTTCATCCCGCAGGTATGCCTTGGAGGAATCTGCCGGCACCGCCGTATCTCCCTTATAACGGCCGCGCAGGCGGTCCAACAGGTCCGGTTTGAGCCGCTCATCGGTAAACAGCACGGCGTTAATGCCGCTGTCCTCAGACGCCATTGTAATGATCTCACGGTCATAACACGGGATGCCGAGGCGTTTGGCCAGCATCCGGCCGACCGTTTTACCGCCCGAACCATATTGCCGGGCAATCGTAATAATATACGGCTGCATTCGTCTTATCCCCTTTACTCGCCCAAATAGGCTTTTTTAATCGAATCATCATTCAGCAGATCGGCTGCCCTGCCTGTTTTCACAATATTGCCCGTTTCCAGCACATATGCACGGTCCGCGATGGAAAGCGCCTTTTTGGCATTCTGCTCCACCAGCAGCACGGTCGTACCGGCAGCGGAAACTTCCTGAATAATCCGGAACACTTCGCTGACAAGCAGCGGAGACAGACCCATGGACGGTTCGTCCAGCAGCAGCAGTCTCGGCTTGGCCATCAGCGCACGGCCCATCGCCAGCATCTGCTGCTCGCCGCCGGACAGTGTGCCCGCAGGCTGGTTTTTACGCTCCTCCAGGCGCGGAAAGCGCTGATACACCTCGGCCAGCGAAGCTTCAATTTCGCTCTTGGGACGGGTATAGGCGCCCAGTTTCAGATTTTCGCGCACGGTCAAGCCGGAAAAGACGCGCCGCCCCTCCGGCACATGCCCCATGCCCAGCCGCACAATCGCATGGCCTGGTTTTTTCGTAATATCGGTTCCTTCAAACGTCACCGTGCCGCTCTTGGCGGGCAGCAAACCGGTAATCGTATGCAGCGTAGTGGTCTTTCCCGCGCCGTTGGCGCCGATCAGCGCAACGACCTCGCCCTCGTTTACCTCGAAGGAAACGTCGCGCAGCGCGTGAATCAGGCCGTAATATACGTTAATGTCCTTTACTTCCAGCATAGCCATGGTTCGTTTCCTCCTTTCTCATTCGCCCAGATAAGCGGTAACCACTTCGTGGTCGCTGAGCACCTCAGCCGGCGTTCCCTCCGCAAGCAGCCGGCCAAAATTCAGCACATACAGATATTCGCAAATACCCGAAACCAGCTTCATATCGTGCTCAATCAGCAGAATGGTTGCGTCAAACTTATCCCGCACCAGGCGGATGGTATCCATCAGTTCAGCGGTCTCGTTCGGGTTCATGCCCGCCGCCGGCTCGTCCAGCAAAAGCAGTTTGGGATCGGTTGCCAGCGCACGGGCAATTTCCAGCTTGCGCTGCTTGCCATAGGGCAGATTGGCCGCGCGATAGTCCGCCACGCCGTCCAGATCAAAAACTTTGAGAATTTCCATCGCGCGCGCATCCATCGCGCGCTCCTTTTTCCGGTAGGAGCCAACATGCAGCAGGCTTTCTGCCAGCGAGTACGTTATCTCGTTATGCAGACCGGTCTTTACATTGTCCAGCACCGAAAGGTTTTGAAACAGCCGGATGTTCTGGAAGGTGCGGGCCACGCCCATCTTGCAGATCTCATGCGGTTTTTTGCCGACAAGGTTCTGCCCATCCAGACGGATGCCGCCGTCCGTCGGACGGTACACGCCGGTCAGCATATTGAACACAGTGGTCTTGCCTGCGCCGTTGGGTCCAATCAGGCCGACCAGGCCGCCTTTTTCTATCTTCATGCTGAACTCATCGACGGCGCGCAGGCCGCCGAACGAGATACCCAGCTCGGTCACTTCAAGCATCGCCATGGTCACGCGCCCTCCTTTCCGGTCTTATCGGCTTTTTCCATCTGCTTCAGACCGCGTTTTTCCAGCAGCCGCTGCTTAATCGGCGAGTTGTTGAACAGCATCAGCGCAATCAGCAAAATCGCATAAATCAGCATGCGGTAGTCACGCACAGCGCGTAGCAGTTCCGGCAGAATCGTCAGCAGCGTCGCTGCGATGATCGAGCCCCAGATGTTGCCCAGGCCGCCCAGCACCACAAAAACCAGCACCAGAATGGAGGTGTTGAAATCAAACTTGACTGCGGTAACCGTCGAGAAATTCATGGCGTACAGCGTGCCCGCCATGCCGGCAAACGCCGCCGAAATCACAAACGCCAGCAGCTTATACCGCGTGGTTGAAATACCCATGGCGTCAGCCGCAATCTTATTATCCCGCACGGCCATAATCGCGCGGCCTGCGCGGCTGTGAACCAGATTAAGAATAATAAACAGCGTAATCAAAATCAGTACAACGCCCATTGTGAACGTGGAAATTTTCTGCACGCCCGACACGCCCATCGGCCCCTTAATAATCATCTTTCCGCCCTCAGCCAGCTCAAAATTCTGCTTGAGAAGCGAAAAATGCAGACCGTTTGCGTCCATGCCGACATACAGCACGTTAACGATGTTCATAATGATCTGTCCAAACGCCAGCGTGACAATCGCCAGATAGTCGCCCTTCAGGCGCAGAACCGGCACGCCGACAATCACGCCCGCAACAGCCGCCATGATACCGCCGACTGCAACTGCAACCGCCATGCGCAGCGGGGCAGACGGAATGCTTTCGGCCAGCACGGTCGAAACCACAATGCCGGAAAACGCGCCGACTGACATAAAGCCCGCGTGGCCAAGCGAAAGCTCTCCCAAAATGCCAACCGTCAGGTTGAGCGAAATCGCCATGATGACATATGCGCAGATCGGCACCAGCATGCCGCCCAGCGCGCTGCTGATCACACCGGCAGCATTTGCTGCCTGCACCAAAACGTATGCAAGAATCACAATGCCGTAGCAGAGCAGCGTATCACGGCCCCGCTTGGACGCGGCGTAAGACTTTAACTTTTTCATCTTTCCGCCCCCCCTCAGACCTTCTCGCTGACATGCTTGCCGAGCAAGCCGTCCGGCTTGACCAGCAGCACAACAATCAGCACCGCAAACACAATTGCATCCGACAGCTCCATTGAAATATAGGCGCGGCCGAAAATTTCGATTACGCCCAGCAGAATACCGCCGATCAATGCGCCGGGAATCGAGCCGATACCGCCGAATACCGCCGCGGTAAACGCCTTAATGCCGGGCATTGCGCCGGTGGTCGGCACCAGAATCGGATAAGCCGAGCACAGCAGTACGCCCGCAATCGCGGCCAGACCGGAGCCGATGGCAAACGTGACCGAAATCGTCGTATTGACATTGATACCCATCAGCTGCGCCGCGCCCTTATCCTCGGACACCGCGCGCATTGCCGTACCCATCCGCGTTTTGCTGGTAAACAGGGTCAGTGCGACCATGATGACAATGCAGGCCGCCACAGTTAAAACCGTAACACGCGAAACGGAAAGCTGCCCCTCAAAAAAGGTAAAGGGTTCACCCGTGATAACAGGCGCAAAGCTTTTGGGGTTGGATGTCCATATCAGCAGCGCCGCGTTCTGCAGGAAATACGATACGCCGATGGCGGTAATCAGCACCGCCAGCGACGGCGCCATACGCAGCGGTTTATACGCCAGCCGCTCAATCGCCATACCCAGCACTGTGCAGACGACAACCGCCAGCAGCACCCCCGCAATCACAGGCAATCCCAGATAGTTGGTTGCACAGAAGCACATATACGCGCCAATCATAATCACGTCGCCATGCGCAAAGTTCAGCATTTTGGCAATGCCGTAAACCATTGTGTAGCCCAGCGCAATAATCGCATACACGCTGCCCAGGCTGACGCCGTTGATCAGATGGTTCAGAAAGGTCATGGTTGCAAACACCTCAAATCTTTTTTACAGTTCTCTTTTGCTTGTGGGGTGAGGCCGCGGTTCGTCCCGCGCGGCCAAGCCGCCGCCCCACCCCATAACAGGGCGGAGAAAAAAGCACAAAGGAGGGTCGTCGCATTGCAATACGGCGCCCTCCTCTGCTCGTCATTCATACCTCTATATCCTGATGCGCCGCAGCGCACCATTTGCGCAGGCCGAAAATTGCTGCTTTCGTCTGATTTTCGACTGTCATCCGCACCGCTTTTGTATAAAGCACGGTTTCATCCGCAATTCGTCGAACTGCGTCCCCCTTAGAGGCTTTTACATGCCGACATACGCGCCATTCTTGATGACCATGCCCTTCGGGCTCTTGGAAACCGCACCGGTCTCATCCCAGGTCATGCCCTCGCCGGTCAGGCCGTCAAACGTTAGGCCCTGGAACGCTTCGATCATCTTGTCGCACAGGGTTGCAGCGTCCATATCGGGCGTTGCGCCGGCAGCTTCCAGCGCCGCCTTGTAGGCGTAAATGCAGTCGTAAGCGTCTGCCGCGAACTGGTTGGGCACGTCGCCGAACTGCTCCGTATACTTGGCAACAAACGCCTTGGTCTTTTCGTCGTCCGCGTCTGCATTGAACGGGGTCAGCAGCATAACGCCTTCCGCCAGCTCAGTGTCAAAGCCTTCAACGGTCAGGATGCCGTCCATGCCGTCCACGCCGAAGAACTTGGGCGCATAACCCATTGCGTTGGCCTGCGTCAGAATGAGCGAAGCCGCGTCATAGTACATCGGCAGGAATACCAGATCTGCGCCGGCATTCTTCGCATCGTTCAGCTGTACCGAAAAGTCGGTCTGGCTGGCGCTGGTGAAGGTGGTGACAGATACAATTTCCAGTCCCTTCACTTCCGCCTCAGCGGCAAACTTCTCATAAATACCAGAGGAGTAAACGTCGTCATTCTTATAGATGACCGCGATCTTGGTGCCGAGCTTCTGGTCGGCAATGTACTCTGCGGAGGCAGTGCCCTGGTTGGGGTCCTTAAAGCACATCTGGTAAATATTATCCTTGCCCTCGGTAACTGCAACCGCCGAAGCCGACGGAGTCAGCGCAAAAATGCGGTCGGCGTTATGGTCAGCCGCGGTCGCTTCCGCCGGCTTGGAGGTAACGCCGCCCAGCGAAAGCTGCATGCCCCAATCCTTGAGCGCATTATAAGCATTGGCCGCCTTTTCGGGGTCGTGCTCGTCGTCTTCATACTTCAGTTCAAACTGGATATCGCCGCCCTCGGCATTGATCTCATCCACTGCAATCTGCGCGCCGTTCATGGCCGCATTGCCGTAAATCGCCTCGCCGCCGGTCAGCGGGCCGTGACCGCCCACCTTAAAGGCCGTGCTTGCCGCAGTGCCGGAAGATTCGCCGCCCTGCGCTGCATCAGCGTCTGTCTTGGCGCCATCATCACCGCTGCCGCCGCAGCCGGTCAGCGCCGTTGCCAGCATCGCGCCGGCGAGAAGTAAGCTGAGTTTCTTCTTCATGGTTTATCGTCTCCTTTAATGAAACAACCTTTCCGTTTCTGCGCGGATACCGTACAGAACGGGCCGGATTGTTTTTATTATACTACAGTTTTACAAAATTGGCACTCTTTTTTCATCTTTTGAGCAATTTCAGACAAAACACCGATTATCTTTTTTATCTATGTATCTATTTTGTGCTTTCTTCCGAAAACATTTGTCCGTGCTGCAAGGAATCCTGCTCGTGTTTTCATCTCCGCAGGTCCGGCATCATGCAAACTGCAAATACGGCGTCAGCGCATCCTGTCTCCCCCGGCAGGGCACCGGTTCGCTTGCACCGCATACCCTGTGCGGAATCCGCCCCCCGCCTGCGCGTTCTTTCCTGAAAGCAGAAAAAAAGAAGGGTGCGGCAAGCGCGCCCTTCTTTTCCGGCTGTCCATATTGAAAGCAGCGGTTCAAACATTCATTCCAGTTCAAACGCGCCCGTATAAAGCTGATAATACTTGCCGTGCTGTGCAATCAGCGCAGCGTGATCTCCGCGTTCAATAATGCGGCCCAGCTCCAGCACCATAATGACATCGGCGTTGCGCACCGTACTCAGCCGGTGGGCAATGACAAACACCGTTCTGCCGTACATCAGCCCGTCCATGCCGGCCTGCACAATGGCCTCGGTGCGGGTATCAATGCTGCTGGTCGCCTCGTCGAGAATCATAACCGGCGGGTCGGCCACCGCCGCGCGCGCAATCGACAGAAGCTGCCGCTGGCCCTGCGACAGGCTGCCGCCGTCCCCGCCGATGACCGTATCGTACCCGTCGGGCAGGCGGCGGATGAAATCATCTGCATTTGCAAGCTGGGCAGCCGCCTCAACCTCCTCATCCGTGGCGGACAGATTGCCATACCGGATATTATCCCGAACCGTGCCGGTAAACAGGCAGGTGTCCTGCAAAACAATGCCGAGCGAGCGCCGCAAATCGGCCTTTTTGATTTTATTGATGTTGATGCCGTCATAGCGGATTTTGCCGTCCGCCAAATCGTAAAACCGGTTGATGAGGTTGGTAATCGTCGTTTTGCCCGCGCCCGTCGCGCCGACAAAGGCGACCTTCTGCCCTGGCTCTGCATAGAGCGAAACATCGTGCAGCACGATTTTTTCTGGATCATAGCCAAAGTCGAC
>NZ_JBMNUP010000017.1:0-20446 GCF_050946325.1 Agathobaculum sp.
GGTGGACGTGCGCATCATTTGCGCAACAAACAAAAATCTGCCGCAGATGGTGGCGGAGGGCCGCTTTCGGGAGGATTTGTATTACCGCCTGAAAGTGCTGACCCTGCAAGTGCCGCCGCTGCGGGCGCGCAAGCAGGATATTCCGGTAATTTTTGAGTCGATTGCCGGGCAGCCCATTCCGCCCTCGCTGAAAACGCGCTTTTTGCAGTATGACTGGCCGGGCAACATCCGCGAACTGCGGGCGATTGTGCAGCATTTTACCGTGCTGGCCGGCATGCCGGAGACAGACGGGAGCAGAGAACGGATTTGGAACCGGATTCTGGACAACTTTTTCAGCACACCGGCCGCTGCCGCGCCCGAAACGGAGCCGGAACTGCGGGAAGAGACGGGGGCGGCTGACGAGCCGCTTTCAGCAGATGATCTGGCGCTGCTGGCCTGCATTGACGAGCTGTGCCGCGAGGGGCAGTCGGCCGGGCGCTATTCGCTGGCCCGCCATCCGGAGATGCTGCGGCGCGGGCTGACGGAGGCGCGCATCAAGCCACGGCTGAGCCAGCTCAAGGCGCGCGGCTATCTGCTGGCAGGACGGACGCGGCAGGGCGTGGCCCTGTCCGAACGCGGCTGCGCGGCGCTGGAAAACATGGAATAATCCGAAATATGGCGAAAAACAGGATGCCGCCCGTACGCAGTTACGGGCGGCATCCTGTTTTTAAAGAGAAAGAACAAGAAAAGAAGGGTTTAAAAAGATTTGCGCAGTGAAAAGAAGGGAACCGTCAGATCTGGGGCGCTGCCAGCTGAAGCTGCGTGACAGGCGGTACCGAGCGGTCGTCGGTAATCATATCAATGATGACGGTGCCCTTGGCAGCGAACGCCTTTTCGAGAACTTCGTCGATCTTGTTCGGGTCGTCCAGACGGAAGCCGGTCAGGCCGCAGGCCTCGGCAACCTTGACGTAATCCACCGGATGAATATAGCAGGCGTTGGTGTTGGCGCCGAACTTGGCGTGCTCGGCATAATACTGGTAGCCCAGCATCTCGTTGTTCAGCACCACGCAGACAACGTCGATGCCTTCGCGCTTGCAGGTTTCCAGCTCGCTCCAGACGTGCGCGAAGCCGCCGTCGCCCGTGATGCAGAATACCTTGCGGTCCGGATGCGCAACCTTGAGGCCCATCGCCATCGGGAAGCCCCAGCCAAGACCGGCCAGGCCGCGCGGCAGATAGAACTCGCGGTTTTCGGTGCTCTTCAGGTAGTTGCCGATCCAGATGGAGGAGAAGGAAGCGTCCGCAACCAGAATGTGATCGGGGTCCAGATGCTTTTCCAGCTCGTAAACCAGCTTTTCCGGCTTGACCGGCGCGCTGTTGGCAAGAACGGTAACGTCCTCAATTTCCTTCTGGTGCAGCTCGCGGCCGCGGGCAATCTGCTCTTCCAGACCGGCGCGCGCGGCGGAGCGCTTGCTGCCGTCCAGCTTGGCGAGCGCCTTGTCCAGCGCGGCAAGCGTCAGCTTGGCGTCGCCAACCAGGCGGACCGAAGCCTCATAGTTGCGGCCGACCTCGATGGGGTCAACGTCCAGGTGAATGTAGGTGGCGTTTTTGGGCAGCAGCGTCCAGCTGTCGGTACCGTTCTGGTTGGTGCGGTTGCCGACGAGCATGACAACGTCGGCCTCGCCCAGCATGGGACGCAGGAACTTGGACATGCCGCGCTTATCCGAGATATAACCGGAAACGCCGATGGACAGCGGGTGGGTTTCATCCACCGAGCCCTTGCCCATCAGGGTGGTGGCAACGGGGATGGAGTATTTTTCCTGAATGGCGCGGATTTCCTGCTGCGCGCGGGAGGAAACAACGCCGCCGCCGGCATAGATGACCGGACGCTCGGCCTGCATCAGCAGCTTGGCTGCTTCGGCAACGCAGGCCGGATTGGCTACGCAGCGGTCAAGCGGGCTGCAGCCGAGGTTGTTTTCGCGGTAAAGGGTGTGCTCGTAGGCGGTGTCGTCGTTGAAAATGTCAACAGGGAAAAGCAGAACCGCGGGACCCGGGCGGCCGCTGGCCGCTTCGACGAAGGCCATATCGATATAGTCCTCGATACGGTCGCGGGAAAGAACGGTCTTGACGAACTTTGCGCAGCCGGAGAACAGCTTGTCATGGTCCATTTCCTGGAATGCGTTCTTGTCAAAATCAGGCACGCCGACCTGCTGCACGATTGCAACAATCGGGAGCGAAGCCTTGTAGCACTCGGCAAGGCCGGGCACAAGCAGCGTAGCGGCGGGGCCGTTCTGCGCGGTGACAACCGGAACCTTGCCGGTGCCCATGCCGTAAGCCTGCGCCATATAGGAGCCGGTGTTTTCCTGACGGTAGCCGATCTGGCGGATGCCTGCGTCCATGCAGGCCAGAACGATTTTGCTGGGGTTGCTCTGACCGAACAGATACTCAACGCCATGCCGCTTCAGGCAGTGCGCGACCACCTGGGCATTGGTCATTTTTACTGTGGTTGCTTTCATTACACATTCACCTTCCTGATGGTTTATAAAATCATATAAAACATACCTGTGCCGCCAACGGAAAGCAGGGGCTGCGCAGGATTGCGCAAAGGTTTCCGTTGTTCATCAAGTATAACAGCAAGTATTGTGCCAAAATGGTGAATTTGAGGAAAGCGTACAAATTGAGCGGATGGAAATTGTAACATTTCACGGAGGAAGCAGGAGAAAACGTGCGGAAGGCATGTGGGATGCCTGCAAACAGCAGGCAGGGACAAAGTTATTAGGCGCCTATTAAAGACGATTCCGGACAGAAAAAAGCGCATGCGCATAAATTTGCGCCCCGCGGGAAAACTGTCTGCGGAGGGAAGCGCATGAAGGATACGGGCAAATACGCGGTAACAGGCGCGCTGGCCGGCGCGGCGAACGGCTTTTTCGGCGCAGGAGGCGGGCTGTTTCTGGTGCCGCTTCTGGTTTCATGGACAAAAATGGACGAGCGGAAGGCGTTCGCCACCTCGGTTGCGGTGATTTTGCCGCTGAGCGCGGTTTCGGCAGTCATCTACTGGCTGAAGGGCGGGCTGGATATCGGGGCGGCGTGGCCCTATCTGCTGGGCGGCGCGGCGGGCGGCCTGATTGCGGGGCGCGTTTTCCAAAAGGTCAGGCTGCTGTGGCTGCGGCGGGTGTTCGGCCTGCTCATTCTGTACGGCGGCGTGCGGGCGGTGCTGCTGCTGTGAGGACGGGAATTGCCGCGGCGGTCGGGCTGGCAACCGGCGTGCTGTCCGGCTTTGGGGTGGGCGGCGGTTCGCTGCTGATGCTGTATCTGACGCTGCTGGCCGGAATCGGCCAGTATCAGGCGGGCGGGATCAACCTGCTGTATTTCATCGCCTGCGCGCCGGCAGCGCTTGCGTCCCATATCAAAAACGGGCTGGTGCAGGGAAAGGCGGTCAAATGGTGCGTGCTGGCGGGGGTTCCGGCATCCGTTTTGGCCGCCATGGCCGCCGCGCGGATGGATACCGACTGGCTGCGGCGGGCATTCGGCGTATTTTTGCTGTATGTGGGCGCAAAAGAGCTGTTTACAAAGCAGAAGCAGACGGAACAAGAGGAAAATAAAACCGTCTAACAGGATAACCAAAAACAGAAATGAGGTGTCCTGTGATGAAAAAACGGTATGTTTCCCTGCTGCTTGTTTTTGCGCTGCTGCTGGGGCTGGCGGCCTGCGGCGGCGCAGCCGGCGGGGCGGAGAGCAGCAGTGCCGCTTCCGGCGCCGATACCGCTGCGCCGAAGGAGGACCCGTCCGCGGGCTGGACAGGGGACGCGCCTGCGGACGCGGATTTTTCCGCCGTGCGGGCAAACGCCAAGCTGATTCTGCGGGCGGATATCGCGCTGGAGACGCAGGACTTTGCACAGACCTGCGCGGCGCTGGAGCAGATGACCGCCGCGGCCGGCGGCTATATCGAATCGAGCGGCAGCGAGGGGCAGACAGGCGAGCGCCGCGCGGCGTATACGCTGCGCGTGCCGCAGGAGCAGTTTGAGGCGTGTTACGCCGCCATCGGTGAAACCTGCCATGTGGTTTCGGCAAACCGCTGGAGCGAGGATGTCACCGAGCAGTATACGGATATTGAAATACGCCTGCAAACGCTGCAAACCAAACACGCGCGTTTGCTGGCGCTGCTGGACAAGGCCGGCGCGATGGAGGACGTCATCGCGCTGGAAAATGCGCTGGCCGACTGCGAGTACGAAATTGACAGCCTTTCCGGCGAAAAGCGGCGGTATGACAGCCTGGTGGGCTTTTCGACCCTGTCGGTATCGGTGCGGGAAACGCAGGCACTGACCGCTGTCAGCGCGGGCAGCGGCTTTGGCGCGCAGCTGGTGCGGGCGGCGCAGACCGGCCTTGGCGGATTGGGCAGCGCGGTGCGCGGTCTGATTCTGCTGCTGGTTACGCTGTGGCCCGCGGTGCTGGCGGCCGCGGCGGCGGCGCTGCTCGGCTGCCGGATATACCGCCGGAAAAAGCAAAAGCAGGCCGGCCGAAAAGATGAGACCGATCCATAAACGGCGCCGCGCCGAAAAAAACCCCCGCCGAAAATTCGGCGGGGGTTTTGCTGCACCGGAACGGTGCTTTTTCGCAGCGGGGAAAACTTATTTCGCGTAGTCGATGGCGCGGGTTTCGCGCACCATGTTGACCTTGATCTGGCCGGGGTAATCCAGTTCGTCCTCGATCTTCTTGGCAATATCGCGGGCGAGCAGCACCATTGCGTCGTCCGAAATCTTTTCCGGATTGACAACGATGCGGATTTCGCGGCCGGCCTGAATGGCAAAGGAGCTGGAAACGCCGGGCGTCTCGTTGGCGATGCTTTCGAGCTTTTCCAGACGCTTGATATAGTTTTCCAGATTTTCGCGGCGCGCGCCCGGCCGTGCGGCCGAGATGGCGTCCGCCGCCTGTACCAGACAGGCAACGATGGTTTTGGCCTCCACATCGCCGTGGTGGGCTTCAATTGCATGGATGATGGGCTGCGATTCCTTGTAGCGCTTGGCCAGATCGACGCCGATCTGCACATGGCTGCCCTCAACCTCATGGTCGATGGCCTTGCCGATATCGTGCAGCAGGCCGGCGCGGCGGGCGGGCAGCGGGTCAAGCCCAAGCTCGCTTGCCATCATGCCGGCGATATGCGCCACTTCGATGGAATGCTGCAATACGTTCTGGCCGTAGCTCGTGCGGTAGCGCAGGCGGCCGAGAATTTTAATCAGTTCCGGATGGATGCCGTGGATGCCGGTTTCAAAGGTGGCGCGTTCGCCTTCCGACTTGATGATCTGCTCGACCTCGCGGCGGGCCTTGTCAACCATTTCCTCAATGCGGGCCGGATGGATGCGGCCGTCCACAATCAGCTTTTCCAGACTCAGGCGTGCGATCTCACGGCGGACCGGATCGAACGAGGACAGCGTGATGGCCTCGGGCGTATCGTCGATAATCAGGTCAACGCCGGTCAGCGTTTCCAGCGTGCGGATGTTGCGGCCTTCGCGGCCGATGATGCGGCCCTTCATTTCATCGTTGGGCAGCGGCACAACGGAAACGGTGGCTTCGGAAACATGGTCGGCCGCGCAGCGCTGGATGGCGGTGGAGATGATCTCACGGGCGGTCTGCTCGCTTTCATCCTTGACGCGCTGGTTGATCTCGCGGATTTTCACGGCGGCGTCATGCGTGGCTTCGGATTCGATGGAGGCAACCAGCATTTCGCGCGCTTCGTCGCGGGTCATGCTGGCGATGTGCTCCAGGCGGTCAAGCTGCTCGGCGCGGATGCGGTCGAGTTCGGTTTTTTCCTTCTGGACGGCGTCCAGCTGGCGGTTGAGTTCTTCATTCTTGCGGTCGAGCGTGTCGCTCTTTTTGTCCAGCGCTTCTTCGCGCTGAATCAGGCGGCGCTCAAGCTGCTGGGTTTCGTTGCGGCGCTCTTTGAGTTCGCGCTCGGATTCGGTGCGCTGGCGGTGAATTTCGTCCTTGGCTTCAAGAACGGCTTCGCGTTTTTTGGTTTCACCAGCCTTGATGGCTTCGTTGATGATGCGTGTCGCTTCCGATTCGGCTGAACCGATTTCTTTTTCCGCAACATGCTTGCGGGACAGAAAGCCTATGACCACGCCCACAACGAGGCACACAATACCGGTGATAAGCGGTATGATGACTTCTCTCATTGTTTTGGTGTGTCCTCCTGAAAATTGTGATGTTTTTTGGGGTGCAAAAAGGGTCACTCATAAAAATGACGGTTATAATCCCTTGAAAAAAGCCGTGCCCAAGAGCACAGGCTATATTACAGCAGGTATTATACTATGCTAATTGTAAAGCCTGTTCGTCAAACTGTCAAGAAAAAGACGTGCTCTCCTGTACATAATTTGGTGTTTTGGGAGAAGCGGAGCGGCCCGGCCTTGTCCGGCGCACGGGGATTTGTTATAATAAAAAATCATACACTGGGAGGAAAAGCCATGCATCAGTCCATGTGCCGCGTGCAAAGCGGTCCGTTTGTTTATTATACCTGCCGCCGCCTGCCGGTGCGCCATGCTTTCACCACCAAATTCGGCGGGGTGAGTACCGGACACTGCGCGGAGCTCAACCTGGGCTTCAGCCGCGGGGACGAGCCGGAAAACGTCCGTGAAAATTACCGGCGGCTGGCGGAAGAGCTGGGCGTTCCGGCCGCGCGCATGACGCTGACGCGGCAGATTCATGATACGCAGATATCGGTTGTAACCGAAAACGAGGCCGGTATGGGTCTGACCCGTCCGATGGCGTGGCAGTCGGACGCGATTGTGACCGCGCTGCCGGATACGCCGCTCATCGGCTTTTATGCGGACTGCGTGGTGACGCTGCTGTACGACCCCGCGACGCATACCGCCGGCGTCTGCCATGCGGGCTGGCGGGGCATGGTGGCCGGCATTCTGCCCAAAACGGTTGATGTGATGGCGGAAAAGCTGGGCGCGCGCAGGGAAAGCCTGATCGCGGTGCTGGGCCCGTCCATCCGGCAGGAGTGCTTTGAGACCGACGCCGATGTGCCCGAAGCGATGGAGCGGCAGCTCGGTGCGCCGGTGCGCCCGTTTATTGCGGAAAAGGGTGCAAAATTCCATGTGGATTTGCAGGGCATCGGCGCAGCGCTGCTGCGTGACGCCGGTCTTGCGGCGGAAAACGTGATTGACAGCGGCATCTGCACCATGTGCGCGCGGGAGGAATTCTGGTCGCACCGCGCCACAAACGGCGTGCGCGGGGTGCAGGGCGGCGTGATTTGCCTGTAAACGGCCGCAAGGCGGGCCGCACGGAACGGCCGATATAAGGAGGATGCTCTTTTGAACAAACATTGGAAAAAACGCGCGCTGGCGCTTGTTCTGGCGGCGCTGTGCCTGCTTTCCGCCTGCGGCGGCAAACAGGCAGAGGAGGGCGAGCGCCGCGTGGATAACGTCAAGGTTTCGGACGCTTATTTCGGACTTGCATATTATCAGAACGGCACGCTCAATCCCGTGACCGACAACACCAGCATCAACCGCCTGGTGTGCGAGGCGCTGTATGAGGGCCTGTTTGAAATCAACAGCCATTTCACGGCGGAAAACGTGCTGTGCGCGGATTACACCGGCGACGGCACGACCTTTACCTTTACGCTGTGGGACGACGTCACCTTCTGGTCGGGCCAGCCGCTGACGGCGCAGGACGCCGCGGCCAGCCTGCGCGCCGCGCAGCAGAACGAGGCTTCGCCCTATCACAACCGGATGACCGAGGTTTCTGCAATTGAAGTCCTGTCCGAGCATGAGCTGCGCGTGACGCTGTCCTCGCCCAACATCAATTTTCCCCGTCTGCTGGATATTCCCATCTATCGGGAAGGTTCAGACGGCTTTGCGGACGGCACGGGCCCGTTCCGGCCGGTCAATGAGGACGGCAAGCTTGCGCTTGTCGCCAATGAGGCGTGGCACGGCGGCTTTCTCGGCTCCATCCGGCGGATTGAGCTGGTCAGCGTGACGCGGGCGGACGCCGCGGTTGCCAGTTTTCAGACGGGCGACGTATCGCTCATCCGTCAGCCGCGCATTGCGCCCGAAGCCCCGTCCTACGGCGGCTCGGTGGACACGGTGCGCACGGCCGGCGCGGAAATGCATTATCTGGGCATCAATTATAACAACGCAAAACTGGCCGACGCAAGGGTGCGGCAGGCGCTTTCCGCCGCCATTTCCCGCCAGAGCCTGTGCGATGTGCAGCTGCAGACCTTTGCCGATCCGGCCGTGCTGCCGGTCAATCCGCAGCCGATGGACGACAGCCTTGCGCTGCGCATGACGGCGGATACGGAAAGCGCCGTCAATCTGCTGCGGGAAGCCGGCCAGAGCAGTCCCGCGCCGGAGGATGAGGACGGCGAAGAGGACGGCGAGGACGGAGGAGACGGCGAGAGCGGCGGCGATGCGGCAGGCGCGCCGGAATGGTCGTTCCGTCTGCTGGTCAATTCGGACAACGCCTTCAAAACCGCGGTGGCCGATCAGCTTGCGGCGTCGTGGGCGGCCGTCGGTGTGAAGGTTACGGTGGACAAGCAGCCGTTTGAGACGTTTGTCTCCAAGCTGCAGTCGGGCGATTTTGATTTGTATTACGGCGAAACGCTGCTGACGCCGGATTTTGATTTGCGCCCGCTCATCAGCGCAGGCGGCCGCCTGAACTACGGCGGCTACGCGAGCGAGACGACGGCAAGCGCCGTGTCGGCGGCGCGCCGCGGCGAGGATATTGCCGCGCTGTACCGGCATTTACTCACGGAGATGCCGATTATCCCGCTGGCGTTCGAGCGGGGCCAGCTCATCATCCGCAAAGGGCTGGTGAACGGGCTGACGCCGTCTCCGTACAACGCCTTTGCAGGGCTGGAGGACTGGACGAGCGAATAATTGCCGGAAACGGACGATAAACACGCATCAGGAGAGGGCTGTTATGGCAGAAAAGGTGGTTTTGGGCTTATCCGGCGGGGTGGACTCGGCGGTGGCGGCGGCGCAGCTGCGCCGGCAGGGATATGAGGTACACGGCCTGTTCCTCGAAGTTGGGCTGGGCGGCGAGCAGGCGGCGCAGCGCGCGGCAGAGGAACTGGAGATCCCGCTGCATCTGGCGCACCGGCGCGCGGATTTTGAGCGCGAGGTGTGCGCGTATTTTGCGGAAACCTTCCGGCAGGCGGGCACACCGAACCCCTGTGTGGTATGCAATCCGCTGATTAAATTCCGCGCGCTGACCGATTATGCGGACGAGATCGGCGCGGCGTATATCGCCACCGGCCACTATGCCCGCACCGGACGGGACGCGGACGGCCGTGCGCTGCTGCTGCGCGCCCGCGCGGAAAAAGATCAGAGCTATATGCTGCACCGTCTGCCGCGTGAAACGGTGGCGCGGTGCCTGTTTCCGCTGGGCGAGTGCCATGGCAAGGACGAGGTGCGCGTGGACGCCCGCAGCCTGGGACTGACTGCGGCGGACAAGCCGGACAGCATGGATATCTGCTTTATTCCGGATGGGGACGTGGCCGGCTGGCTGGAGCGGCACGGCGCGGCCTGCCCGCCGGGCAATTTTGTGGACGAAACCGGCCGCGTGCTCGGGCGGCATAAGGGGCTGCACTGTTATACAGTCGGCCAGCGCAAGGGGCTGGGCGTGGCGGCCGAGGGGCGGCTGTTCGTCCATGCGCTGCGGCCGGAGACCAACGAGGTCGTGCTGTCGCTTGCCGATGTGTACCGCAGCGAGATCACCGTGCGCGAAATGCACTATATCGCGCCCGAATACGCGGCAAACGGCCCGTTTTGCTGCGAGGTGCGCGTGCGCTATTCCAAGCGGAGCGATCGGGCGACGGTGTACCCCGTGGAAAACGGCGCGCGCATTGTGTTTGAGAGCGCGGTCCGCGCCCCGGCAAAGGGGCAGAGCGCGGTGCTGTATGACGGGGATATCGTCATCGGCGGCGGTTTTATTGAATCCGAGCAGTAAGGGGGAGAAAACCATGGAGGACATGCAGAAAAACCGGCTGCAGGGGCACCTGTTCAGCCTGTTTACCATATCGGTGTGGGGGCTGACCTTTGTATCGACCAAGGTGCTGCTGCGCACCTTTACCCCGCTGGAGATCATGATCGCGCGCTTCGGGCTGGGTTTTCTTGTGCTGCTGCTCGTCGGGCGCGGCTGGATGAAGGCCAAAAAGCCCATACATGAAGTTCTGTTCGCGCTGGCGGGGCTGACCGGCGTGACGCTGTATTTTCTGATGGAGAATATCGCGCTGACTTACATTTCGGCGTCGCTTGTCGGCGTAATTGTCACGGCGGCGCCGCTGTTTACCGCGCTGTGTGCGGCGGCGGTGCTGCGGGAAAAACTCAGCCGCTGGTTTTTCTGCGGCTTTGTGTGCGCGATGGCCGGCGTGGCGCTGGTGTCGCTTGCCGGGGTGAAGGAGCTGCATTTCAGTCCGGTGGGTGCGCTGCTCGGCGTGGGCGCGGCGCTGGTGTGGGGCGTGTATTCCGTGCTGGTGCGGCGGCTTGGGGAGATGGGCTACCGCACGATCCCGCTGACCTGCCGCATTTTCGCCTACGGGCTGCTGTTTTTGCTGGTGCCGGCGTGTATTGAGGGGTTTCCCGCGGGCCTTGCGCCGTGGGCGGAGCCGCTGCATCTGGGCAACCTGCTGTTTCTCGGCCTGGGCGCGTCCGCGACCTGCTTTGTCACCTGGAACCGCGCGGTGTCGCTGCTCGGTCCGGTGGGCACCAGCGTGTATATCTATGCACAGCCGATTGTGACCATCCTGTGCTCGGCCGTCATCCTGCATGAGACGATGACGCCGGTTATGTGGCTGGGCACGGCGCTTGCGCTGGGCGGGCTGATTTTGTCCGAGCATAAGGACCGCAGAAAAGAATAAAAAACCGGCCGCCGGAAGTGTTTCCGGCGGCCGGTTTCAGTTGAAAGCCTCGTCGCTTCGCGTTTGGAACATGCGCTGTACGCGGTCCCGCAGCACGGGATATCCGGCAAGCGTCGGGTCGGCCGTCAGGATGGCTTCGGCCTCCTCGCGGGCGGCCTGCATGAGCGCCAGATCGGCCGCGAGATCGGCCGCATGCAGCGCGGGCAGGCCGTGCTGGCGCCGGCCGAAAAAGTCGCCCGGGCCGCGCTGGGCCAGATCGGCCCGCGCAATTTCAAAGCCGTCGCCCGTCCGGCACAGGATTTTCAGCCGCTCCCGCGCGGTTTCGCCCTTATCCGCGCCGAAAAATACGCAGTAGGACTGCCGCGTTCCGCGGCCGACGCGCCCGCGGAGCTGGTGCAGCTGGGACAGGCCGAAACGGTCTGCGTCCTCTACCACCATCAGGTTGGCGTTTGGCACGTCCACGCCCACTTCAATCACGGTGGTGGCGACCAGGATATCGTATTCCTGCGCGGCAAACGCGCGCATGATCTGCTCTTTATCCGCGCTTTTCATGCGGCCGTGCAGCACGGCGATGCGGCGGTGCGGCAGCGCCTTCTGCAAGTCAAGCGCGTGCTGTTCGGCGCTTTTGAGGTTGGTTTCGCCCTCCTCCACCAGCGGACAGACGACGTAAGCCTGGCCGCCGGCCTGCACCTGCTTGTCAATAAAAGCGGTGATGCGGCGGCGCATGGATTCGCCCACGGCATATGTTGCAACCGGACTGCGGCCGGGCGGGGTTTCATCCAGTATGGAAACGTCCAGATCGCCGTACATAATGAGCGCCAGCGTGCGCGGGATGGGCGTGGCGGACATGACAAGCGTATGCGGCGTCTGTCCCTTGGCGGCAAGCGCCGCGCGCTGCGCCACGCCGAAACGGTGCTGTTCGTCCGCGATGACCGCGCCCAGCCGGTGAAAGACAACGCTCTGCTGGATGAGCGCGTGCGTGCCCACGACGACCTGCGCCGCGCCCGATTCAACGGCCGCGAGCGCGGCGCGCTTTTGCGCGGCGGTCATCGAGCCCGTCAGCAGCGTCACCGCGATGTTCAGCCTGCCGAGCAGCGCGGCCAGCGTTTCCGCATGCTGCGCGGCGAGGATCTCGGTCGGCGCCATGAAGGCGGCCTGCCAGCCGTTCTGCGCGGCCAGCGCGCACAGCGCCGCCGCAACGGCCGTCTTGCCCGAGCCGACGTCTCCCTGCACCAGCCGGTTCATCGGCCGGCCGGAGGCGCAGTCCGCGGCGATTTCCGCGATCGCGCGCCGCTGCGCGCCCGTGGGCGCAAAGGGCAGCGCTTCCACAAAGGCCGAAAGCCCTTGCGCTGCAAAGGATATGCCGGTTTCCGCTTTGCGCCGCTCGCGCAGCTGCTGCAGGCCGCAGCACAGCAGAAAGAGTTCTTCAAACACCATGCGCCGCCGGGCATCGGCCGCGTCCTGCGCCGTCTGGGGCGCGTGGATGGCGCCGAGCGCCTCGGCTGCGTCAGGCAGGCGGTATTTGACGCGCACGATTTCGGGCAGCGGGTCGGGCCAGTCGCCCGGCACGGCGGCAAGTGCCGCCTCGGCGGCGCGCGCCATATCGCGCTGGGTCAGGCCGGCCGTCAGCGGATAGACGGGCACGATGCGGCCCGGGCTGTGCCCGTCCGCCGGAATGCGCTCGGCCTGCGGAGAGATGAGCGTTCGCCCGCGGCCCAGCCCGCGCACGCTGCCGTAAAACAGGTATTCCTGCCCCACGCGCAGCAGTGCCGCCGCATAGGGATTATTGAAATAGGTGACGGCAAGCGTACCGGATTCGTCAAAAACCGTGCATTTGACCAGCGTCATGCCCTTTCGGATGCGGCTGACTTTGGGTTCGGTGCCGACGACGGCGCGCAGCGCGTACTTGCCTTCCTCCGCAATTTCTGCAATGGGCGTGATATGGGTGCGGTCCTCATAGGCGCGGGGATAGGTTTCCAGCATGTCCCGCAGCGTGAAAATATGCAGTTTTTCAAACAGCCCTGCCTTTTTGGGGCCGATTCCCTTAACCGCCTGAATGCGGTCGTCCACTGCGGGCATACAATCCCTCCATGATGCAAAACGGCATGCGGCCACGCGCGGAAAAGCGGGGGACCTCAGTATTCCCGATAGACGGCCTTGACTACGCCGAGAATCTGACAGCCGGTGCCGTCAATCGGGGAATAGTTCGGGTTTTCCGGCATCAGCCACACGCCGTCCCGCGTGATGTGCAGCGTTTTGCAGGTGGCTTCATCTTCCAGCAGGGCGATGACAATATCGCCGTTTCTGGCCTGCACGTCCCGCCGGACGATGACCAGGTCGCCGTCCAGAATGGCGGCGCCCGTCATGGAATCGCCGCGGATGCGCAGGGCGTAATATTCGCCGCCCGATGCCGCCGGTTCAAACGGAACATAGCCCGTGTGTTCTTCCACCGCAAGAATGGGCAGACCGGCGGTGACGCGGCCGAGAATGGGCACGCGCGGCACCATGGCCGGCCCGCTGACGGGCGTGAGCGCGCGGGATTTATGGTCGGTCGGCTCCAGATAGCCGGCTTCCTGCAATTTTTTCAGATGGGCGTGTACGGTTGAGGGCGAGCGCAGGTCCATTTCGGCGCAGATTTCCCGCACCGAGGGCGGATAGCCGTGTTCCAGAGAAAATGCGCTGATATAGTCAAGGATCCGTTGCTGCTTGGCGGAAATCTTTTTCATAACTTGGCACTCCTTGCCTTAAAATAGAGGAACATTCGTTCGTGTTTTTCTTATTATACCTGATTTGTCGCAAAAAAGCAAACATTTGTTTCTATATTTTGTGTTTTTTTACGATTCGACCTTTTATATCTGTATTTTGCTTGTATTTGCGCGCAAATTGATATAAAATAAAGAAAGCAAATCCGAACCAAACCGATTGCAGGAGGTTTTTTTCTATGACGATTAAGACTGAACTTGGATATATCGAAATTACAGGCGAAGTGCTGGCCGGCATTGCGGGCTACGCGGCTTCGGCATGCTTTGGCGTAAAGGGCATGACCGTCCGTTCGATGTCGGACGGACTGGCGCATCTGCTGGGACGGGAAAATCAGTCCCGCGGCGTCAAAGTGACCGAGGCGCCGGACGGCGGCGTCAACATTGATCTGCACATCGCGGTAGAGCACGGCGTGAATATTGCAACGGTCTGCCGCTCGATCATCGGCGAGGTGCGCTATAACGTGGAACGCCTGACCGGCGTGGACGTGAACAACGTGGATATTTATGTGGAGAGCATCCGCGCCGACTGACGGGCGGGATACGGGTTTTTTCCCAACGGTTGTTTGAGAGGGCATAAAACGGCGTTTCAAAACGCCGTTTTCACCCCGCTGGCCGCGGCCTGCGCCGCAGCCGGGGAAGATATGGCGCGGCATGGCAGGCGCCGATTGTTTTAGAAAGAATTTCAGGGAGAGTTGTGTGAATGGCAGATCAGAAAATAACAGGCGCGCTGTTTCAGGCGATGGTAGTGGAAGGTGCGCTTGCCATTGCGGAAAAGAAGGAGCAGGCCAATGAGCTGAACGTGTTCCCCGTGCCGGACGGCGATACGGGCACGAATATGTCCATGACCATGGCCTCGGCGATGGCAGAGCTGGAAAAGCTGAGCGAGCCGACGCTGGCAAAGGCGGCCGACACGACGGCGTCGGCGCTGCTGCGCGGCGCGCGCGGCAACTCGGGCGTTATTCTGTCGCTGTTGTTCCGCGGCGTGGCAAAGCGGCTGCGCGAGGTGGAAGGCGAGGCGGACGGCCGCGATTTGGCGCTGGCGCTGCGCGAGGGCGTGGATACCGCATACAAGGCGGTGATGAAGCCGGCAGAGGGTACGATTCTGACCGTGTCGCGCGTATCTGCGCAGCATGCGGTGGAACGCTGCCAGGCCGAGCCGGAGATGTCGGCTGAGCAGGTGCTGGAGGCTGTGCTGGAACGCGGCCGGACGGCGCTGGAGGAGACCGTGCATCAGAATCCGGTGCTGGAAAAGGCCGGCGTGGTGGACGCGGGCGGCTTCGGCTTTCTGACCATTCTGGAAGGCATGCTGGATGCGCTGCGCGGCATTCATAAGGAGCGCAAAGCGCCGGAAGCGGCGGCAAAGACCGCGGCGGATTTTGCGGCGATTGCGGATGAGGACATCACCTTTACCTACTGCACCGAATTCATCGCCGAGCGCAAGGACAAGGCGCGCAGCGTCAGCCGCCTGCGCTCGATTCTGGACAGCCTGGGCGACAGCCTGGTTGTGGTGGAAGACGACGATATCGTTAAGGTGCATGTACACACGGACGAGCCCAACAAGGCGCTGGAAGAGGGCCTGAAGTTCGGCCCGCTGCTGACGGTCAAGATTGAAAACATGCGCGAGCAGCATACCGCCAAAGTGATCGAAGGCACCGCAGAGGGCACGCAGGAGCGTGTGATCGTTCCGCCGGAGAAAAAATACGGTTTTGTTGCAGTGGCCGCAGGCAGCGGCCTGAAGGACGTATTTACCGACTTGGGCGTGGACGTGGTGGTACAGGGCGGTCAGACGATGAACCCCTCGACCGACGACCTGGTGCGCGCGGCAGACGCGGTTCCGGCAGAAATCGTGTTTGTGCTGCCCAATAACAAGAACATCATCATGGCGGCCGAGCAGGCCGTGCATCTGGCTGAGGGCAAAAAGATCGTCGTCGTGCCGACAAGGACCATCCCGCAGGGCATTTCCGCCATGCTGGCGGTCGATCCGGACTGCGAAGAGGAGCAGGCGATTGCGGACGCGATGAACGAAGCTGCGGCCAACGTGCGCAGCGGTCAGGTTACCTATGCCGCGCGCGACAGCGAGTTTGACGGCAAGAAGATTCGTCAGGGCGAATACCTTTCGCTGTGCGAGGGCAAGCTGTGCGCGAACGGCCGCGAAGGCTCGGTGCTGAAAAAGCTGGTTCGTGAAATGGTGACCGAGGAGAGCGCGTTTGCCACCGTGATTTACGGCGAAGGCGTATCCGAGGAGCAGGCGGCCGAGGTGGAAGCGCTGATGCGCCGTGAAAACAAGGAGATGGAGATTTCCGTCATCAACGGCGGCCAGCCGGTTTATTACTATATCCTTTCGGTGGAGTGAGCAAAAGGCCCGATTGCCTGTCAGACTGATTCCGGATAGAAACAATCTCCCTTCGTCAAAGCGGCGAAGGGAGATGCTTTTTGATGTGAACAGCCGGACAAGCAGAGCCGAAAGTCATCCCGCCAAAGGGGAAAGGCCGTTTTGCCGTGCCTGACAGGCGCAGCGTGTATCGGTATCATAAGGGCGCCGCAGCGGCCTGTCTATCAAATGCCTTTCAGGCAGATATTTGGAGTAAAACCATGTCAGTATTTGATATTTTTAAAAAGTTAGAGGAAGAAAAAGCGGCAAAGGCCGCACAGCCGATCGAATGGCTGGTCGTCGGTCTGGGCAACCCGGGCAGCAAGTATGACAACACACGCCATAACGCGGGGTTCCGCGCGCTGGAGGGTTATTGTGCCCGCACCGGACTGAAAATCGACAAAATGAAGTTCAAAGCGCTGGTGGGCGAGGGGATGCTTGGCGGCAGGCGGGTGCTGTTTGTCAAACCGCAGACGTTTATGAACCTGTCCGGCGAGGCGGTGCGCGATGCGGCGGCTTTCTATAAAATCCCGCCCGAGCGGGTCATCGTGCTGTCGGACGACGTTTCGCTGGACGTGGGTACGCTGCGCGTGCGCCCGAAGGGCTCGGCCGGCGGGCAGAACGGCCTGAAGAACATCATTTATCACCTTGGCAGCGAGGAATTTCCCCGCGTGAAGATCGGCGTGGGCAAAAAACCGCATCCGGATTACGATCTGGCGGCGTGGGTGCTCGGCAAATTCACGGCGGAGGAACAAAAGGCAATCGACAAGGCGTGTGAGGACGCGGTCAGCGCGGCGGCCTGCATCATTGCAGAGGGCTGCGCCGCAGCAGCGCAGAAGTTTAATGGAAAACGGATATAAAAAACTGCCGCAGAACGGTTTTGGTTCTGCGGCAGTTTTTTATGCTTTCTCACTCGGCGGACAGGATAAAACGCGGATTTTCCGCCGCGGCGTTGGCCAGTACGCGCAGCAGCAGCTCGCCGTAATTGCCCATGTGGACGACCAGCATTTCTGCATGGCGCAGGGTCAGGCGCGTGGGCGGCAGCGCGGTCAGCAGATCGTACAGCGCGTCCAGGTTGCGGCCGTAACTTGCCGGAAAAGCGAAGGTTTTGGCAAAAACGTCGTGCGCCTGCGCACGGGTATACAAGGTGTCTGCGTCAAGCAGCAGCTCCCGCATGTCAATCCGCTCCTGTCAGTAAGGTAAAGGTCTCATAATGGTCCTCGGTGTAGAAAATCAGGCCGTCGTCCGAAAAAACAAGGCGCTTTGCTCCGCGCTCGTCCGGACCGGCGTCAATATCGCATTCCCGATAGTCGCCCTCGGGCAGCGCGCCCTCATAATTGCCGAAATGGTCGCCGCCGATGGAGCGGCCGGGCGCATAGGGCTCCAGCGAGCCGCCTTCCCAGCCGAGCGCCTGCGCTTCCTTCTTGGTGATGTAGTTCTGCGGCAGTTCACCGTACTGCATCAGATACAGAGCAACTTCCTCCTTGCCGGTGTACCAGCCCTCTTCGTCAAGTACGGTATCGCCCAGCAGGATGGTTTGCCTGCCCGTAACGGCAGGGCCGAAAGTTGGCTCATCCGCCTCTGCGGCGGAAGGATTGTCCTGCGCGGCAGGGGGCTGCTCGGACGGCGTTTCTTCCGCTGCCTGTCCGCCGCCGATTTGGGATACGATGACCTCTGTCGGCCCGTCCTGCCCGCCGATGATGCTGAGGTTCTGCGCACAGCCCGTCAGCGCGGACAGGCCGAGCAGCAGCGTCAGCCAAAGCGATGTGATTTTTTTCATGGCGTCCTCCTGGCGTTATACTGCGTTCGGATAGAACAGCAGATAAAGCTTGTGATAAAATTCCTGCCCGCGGCTGCCCTCAATATCGCGCAGCTTATCGTTGACAAAAACGTAGCCGTCCGCGTTGACGCTGATGGAATGGCCGTTTTCAAAGGTAACCGTCAGCCGGTTGGCGGTCAGACGGCTGCCGTCCGGCTTGAAAAACTGGGCGTATTCGGTATAGGTATAGCTTTTCAGCAGAGAGACAAGGACAGAAATCTGTTCTTCGTCGGTAATTGTCTGCACAACGGTGTCATTCTCCGTCAGCACAAAGGAATCATGCATGCCGCGGCCGGCAATGTCCTCATAGGTCTGCGTGTGGTATTTGATGTAAAGCATTCGCCCCGTGACGAACAGCAGCACGACAAGCAGCGTGCCGCACAGCGCAAAACCGAGCGCCGTGAACTTTCGCATGGCTTTTCTCCTTAATTGCATCGGCATAAAACCGTATTTTTATAATTTTAGGATACCGCAAAACAGATGCGCTGTCAATCGTTCAAACGGTTACCAATTTGTAAATAAAAAGGGATTGACAGGGAAACTCTACCGATGTAGAATGTAAGCAGAAAGCTCTACAACAATAGAAATGGAGGTGTGAATATGAAAGAAATCAAGCGCCTGCCCGATGCGGAGCTGGCCGTGATGCAGGCAATCTGGTCGCTCCAGCCGCCGGTGACGGCGGCGGACGTGCAGCAGCATACGGAAAAGAACTGGAAGGCGACAAGCGTGCTGACCTTTTTATCGCGTTTGTGCGAAAAAGGCTTTCTGCGCTGTGAAAAAGAAGGACGGCAGAATTTTTATACGCCGCTGATTGGGCAGGAGCAGTACCTGCAGCGGGAAAGCCGCAGCTTTGTGGAGCGTTTGTGCGGGGGCTCGGTGAAAAATCTGGTGGCCAGTCTGTCGGACGCCGGCGCGCTGACGGAGGACGATATCGACGAGCTGCGCGCGTTTCTGGACGCGCAGGCAAAGTAAAGGATAGGAGGGCAGGGATATGAAGTGGAACGAGCTGTTGTTTAATCTGGTGCAGATTGGGCTGACGGTATCGCTCGTCGCGCTGATTCCGCTGGCGCTGCGGCGGGTGCTCAAAAAGCGCTATCCGGCGCGGGCCATGTGCATCGTGTGGGCGGTGCTGGCGCTGCGTCTGCTTGTGCCCATACAGCTTACGCTGCCCGAACCGCCCGTGCAGGTTACGCCGCGCACGCATTATCTGCTGCATGAGGCGCCTGCCGCGCCTTTGGATGAGGGGGCGGTGCAGGTCATCGACCCTGCGGAAAGCCGCTGGCTGACCGCGGAGCAGGCGGCCGCCGCCGGCGCACAGGACAATGCCGCTGTGACGACGCTTGACGTGAGCATATTGCTGGCGGTGCTGTGGATTGCCGGCGGGGTCGTGTTTTTCGGCGTGCAGGTATGGGGGTACCTGCGGTATACGCGCCGTCTGCGCCGCGGGGCGCGGCCGGTGCAGAGCGCGCCGCTGCGCGCAGTCTTTGACGCGGCGGCACAGGAGATGGGGGTGCGGCGGGTGCCGCTGGCCGTTTCTGCTGCGGCGGACTGCCCGATGCTGGCGGGCTTTCTGCGGCCGACGCTGTATCTGCCGGATGAAAACCTGTCCGAACAGGATGCGGCGTTTATTTTCCGGCATGAGCTGACGCATTACCGCCACGGCGATTTGTGGCTCAAGCTGCTGCTGATTGCCGCGCGGAGCATGCACTGGTTCAATCCGCTGATGCACCTGATGGCGCGGTTTGCGCAGGAGGACATCGAGCTGGCGTGCGACGACGCGGTGGCGCGCGGCATGGACAGCGCGGCACGTCGGGCCTATGGCGAAACCATTCTGCGCTCGGCCGTTGCGCAGAGCGACCGCCGCCGCGCGCTGATTTCGTGCTTTACGGGCGATAAGGAAACGCTGATGCGCCGGTTTGAAGGGCTGTTTGATACGCAGGTGAAAAAGCGCGGCATGGCGCTGGTGCTGGCGGTTGCGGTGCTGACGGGCATGCTCGGCTGCGCGTTTTCGGTAGGAGAGGGTGAAGAAAAACCGCAGACGCTGGAAGCGCGCGCGCTGGGCGCCGCCCTGAGCTGGGCGCAGCACTTTGCAGTGACGAACGGACAGGACTGGCAGGGCGCGGAATTCCGCCCCGACCCCGACCGTCCGGGCGAGCGGTTTGACGTGTGGGATTACGAGCGCTTTGCAGTGGAATACGAACCGGAGGACAAAACCTGCACGGTTGTGTATGAGATGCGCTTCAATCCGGAGCGGGCGCAGCAGACCGGCTACGATGCGGAGCGCCTGACCGGCCTGCCGTACCGGCAGGCGCAGCGGCTGCATCTGGAGGAAGACGCGCAGGGCGAATTGCAGGTGGCGCTGGCAGAGTGGATTTTCCATGTGGACAGCGCGGACACGGTGGACAGTCTGGACGATTTCCGCCTGCTGTATGAAAACGACCTGGGCCTGCCCGATTACAGCGATTTGCCGGAGGACGTTGCGCTGGACGACCTGCGCACGGTGGTTTATGCGCTGCTGGGCATTTCTGCCGACGTGCCGCGGACGCTTGCCACGCCGCAGGACCAAAACGGCGACGGCGCCGACGATTTGCGCTGGTGCAGCCTTGCGTTTCCGGACGGCAGCGGCACGCTGGAGCTGCTGCTGACAGACCCCTTCGGCA
>NZ_JBMNUP010000018.1:0-20128 GCF_050946325.1 Agathobaculum sp.
GGCTGAGCTCAGCGATAATCTCACCCACCGAATGAATCAAATGATCCGTATTGCTCGACTGGCGTTTTTCTCCGTTTACCGTTGACGTGATTGCCAGTGCGGGCGGGAAAGCAATCTCGTCCGCCGTCACAATGCACGGCCCCATCGGCGTAAAGCCGTCCAGCGATTTGCCAAAATACCATTGGTTGTGCGCCGTCTGCAAATTGCGCGCCGAAACGTCGTTGATGACAGTATAGCCGAACACAAACTGCTCTGCCTCATCCTCCCGCACATTTTTGCAGTCCTTCCCGATGATCACACCCAATTCCGCCTCATAATCCAGGCTGTCCACCAGGTCCTCATAGGCAGGAATCGCGTCTCCGCAGCCGCTCGCTTCCCAGGTGCGCTTGCTGAAATAAACCGCTTTTTTACGGTTTACCAGAAACGCATCCTCATGAAAGCGCGCAGACTCAACCGCATGGTCGGCATAATTGATGCCCAGGCAGAGCACATCCTGCTGCGGATGCGGAATGGGCGCACGCAGGCGCACACCGGTCAGCGGCAGCGCCGCCGCCTCGTCGGCCGTTTCTGCCGCAGCCGCCAGACCGGCAAGCTGGGCAGGCGAAATATTGCGAATCAGGTCGTTCATATCCGCAAAGGACAGACCCAGCGCTTCCATCGGCCAAAGCAGCCCCTGCCGGCTGGCAATCTCCACGCCGAGGCGGTCTTGTCCCGCATCTTTCTGATAGGTATACAGCTTCATACAATCTCTTCTTTCCTGTTTGGCTTTCTGTTTTTATGATAACACAGTGCGCAAAAAATAGAAAGCGCCTGACGCATTTTTTCTCACCCAAAAGATGACAGCGCGGCCCCTTCGGTGTATAATCAAAGCAGGCATTATCCGGAAGGAGGAACACGGTATGACCGGAACATGCGACGACTGCGCGTATAATGTATATGATGACGAACTGAACGAATACGTCTGCGAGGCCTATCTGGACGAAGACGAATTTTATCGGGTGACGCAGGCGGGCAAAACCTGCCCCTACTACCGCTCCGGCGATGATTATGAGCTGGTGCGCCACCAAAATTAAAAGGAGGCCTGTGTGATGACTGAGATGGAAAAGGCTGCCGCCGGTCTGCTGTACGACGCCAACTATGACCCGCAGATTCTTTTGGACCGTGCGCGGGCGCAGGACCTGTGCCTGGACTATAATGAAACGCGCACAGCGCAGGCGGCAAAGCGTCTGCAAATTCTGCAAACACTGCTGGCCGCCTGTGACGAACACATCATCATCGAACCGCCTTTTTTCGTTGACTACGGCTACAACATG
This sequence comes from Agathobaculum sp., assembly GCF_050946325.1. Classification (GTDB taxonomy): domain Bacteria; phylum Bacillota; class Clostridia; order Oscillospirales; family Butyricicoccaceae; genus Agathobaculum. Next base: position 1,314 of record NZ_JBMNUP010000018.1, read on the forward strand.
CGCGTGGGCGCGCACTTTTATGCCAATCACAATCTGATTGTTCTGGACGGTGCGCCCGTCACCTTTGGCGACCATGTGTTCATCAGCCCCAACTGCGGGTTTTACACGGCGGGCCACCCGCTTGACGCGGCGCGCCGTGACGCAGGACTGGAATATGCAAAGCCCATCACCATTGGCAGCCATGTATGGATCGGCGCGCATGTGTGCGTATTGCCGGGCGTCAGCATCGGAGATCACACGGTGATCGGCGCCGGCAGCGTTGTCAATCGGGATATTCCGGACGGCGTCCTCGCCGCCGGCAACCCCTGCCGCGTTATACGTTCCCTTTGAAACACAGGCGACAACTCTTTTTACAAAACAAACGCCGCATGAAGAGCAGCCCTCTCCACGCGGCGTTTTATTTTCTTTTACTGCACAGCTTCTACCGTTTCCGTACCATTTTCACGATAGGTATAAACGGTGAATCCATTATAGGCCCAAACGCCGTCTTCGCCCTCACCCATGCAGCTGGGGGAGTAGCTTTTAGAGACCGGCGCGCCAATCGCGCCTTCCAGCGCAGAGGCGGACGAACCGATATAAGCCGATGCCTGCGCGGCCGTCGGGCCTTCCGGCTGCGGTTTTACTTCCGGCTCCGGTTCGGGCTTGGGGTCCGGCATGGGCGCAGGCTTGGACGCTTCCGGCTGAGGCTGACTGGGCTTGGATGCGTTTGCGTCCGGCTTGGTCTGCGGGATATCTACTGGCTTGTCCGGCGTCTGCGGCTTGTCCTCCGGCTTGGCGGCGTCGTCCGCCGGCTTATTCTCATTCTTGTCTTCGGACTGCGCCGCATCATCCTTATTTTCTTCGGCGTCCGTGCTGTTATCGCTATCCGATACAGGGGGATTTTCCGGCTGATCGGCGCCGTCGTCCTTCTTTTCTCCGCCGCAGGCGGCCAGGCTGCCGCACAACGCCAACGCAAGCAGCAACGCAGTTATCTTTTTCATATTCATATTTTTCTTCCTCCATTGGTTTGTCTGGTTAGACGGCGCACGTCATGATTTGTTCCCCATCTCAGGCGGATATTTGAGCAAATTCGGCAAATTTCTCTCAACGATTTCGATGATGACGGTATCCCCCTGCTGCACATCGGCCAGCGGATACGGCATCGCGCGCGTTACGGTTGCCTCCGCAAAATCATCTGCCAGGAACGGATAGAGCGCATTGCCGAACGAATCGCGGCAGAAGAGCAGACGGCCGTTCTGCGCCGTACCACAGGTGGTTTCAATCAGGATATCTTCCTCGCTGCGCGGCTCGCGCACATGTGCAAAATCATGTTCATACGTCTGCTGCGCCTCCAGCTCTGTTCCGGCCGGATACAGCATGCCGTACAAATCCCCGCGATGGCTCGGCTGTTCGTCATACGCCGCATTTTCAAACGCTGTATGCGGCAGACGGAGCGTCTGCATCAGAAAGTCATGCGCCAGCGCCGCGCCGCGGTTTGACCAGTGGGAATCGGTTTTCAGGTAAAGCGTCTCCTCCTGCTCAGACAGAAATGTAAACAGATCCGCATAATGCACCCCATATTCCTCCAGATACCGCGAAACCAGCGCGTAATTATCAGGGCCGTCTGTCTGGAGATAACGCGCAGGCATTTTTTCCGGATAGAGGGAATTTTTATTGGGCGCAATGGTGAACAAAAAGCGCGCGCCCCTGCTCTCACAGAAATCCTGCATATCCTTTACGGTTTGCGCCACCTGCTGCGCCTCCTGCTCGGTCAGCGTGGCATGGTTCTGGTAATCGCTTAGCGTTTTGGCATAATACAGCCAGCCGTCTGTTCCATAAATCACATCCTCCGCTGGGGAAGTCGCCAGCAGGCCGGTATGCAGCGCAGCGTTTGCGGTAACAAGCTGCTGCCGCAGCGCAAAATGATCTGCGATGTAATCGGTCGTCTCATCCAGTACCGCGGCATTCCAGCTTCCGTCCTCTTTGCGCAAAACCGGTACGGGCGCCAGACGTTCATTCGCCGCCGGTTCAGTGGGCGGCAAAAACAGCATGCCGACCGAGGGAATCAGGCACAGCAGCAGAAAGGCTGCTGTGAAAACTTTATATTTCATCAGGACACCTCAAAAACGGAAATAAATGAACGGGTTAAACGTGCCCGCCGAAAGGTTCAGCATGCACAGCGCCAGCAGCACATACGAACCGGCCAGCGTCCAGCCATCGTTTTTCGGCGTAATGCGTTTGACCACAGGCGCGCTCAGAACCAGCGCCGCTGCCAGCGTCACCAGAAACGCCGGCGTCATCAGCGCGCATACCGCCGCCGTGCCGCTCCATTGCAGGCCGAAGCCGGTAAACATTGCCGCCAGCACAGCGCCCGCCTGCCCCAGCGTTTCCGCCCGAAACAGGACAAAGCCTACAATCACCACCAGCAGCGTGTAAATATGTCCCGCCGGTTTGCCCTTGAGCTTTTTCACCGGCAGTGCGCCGCAGTCTTCCAGAACGGAAAACAGGCCGTGCCACAGACCCCACAGCACAAAATTCCAGCTTGCGCCATGCCACAGGCCGGTAGCAAAAAAGACGATAAACCGGTTCAGCCAGGTGCGCACCGCGCCTTTTTGGTTGCCGCCCAGCGGAATATACAGATAATCGCGGAACCAGGTGGACAGCGAAATATGCCAGCGCCGCCAAAACTCCTTGATGGTTGTTGCCGTATAGGGATAGTTGAAATTCTCCTTAAAATGAAAGCCGAACATACGGCCCATGCCGATCGCCATATCGCTGTAGCCGGAAAAGTCAAAATAAATTTGCAGCGTATAGCAGATGGCGCCCAGCCACGCCGCCAGCATGCCGATGTCTCCCGCCGGCAGGGCGAAAACCGCATCGGCCATGCGCCCCATTGCGTTGGAAATCAGCAGTTTTTTGGACAGGCCGCAAATAAACCGGCGAATACCGAGCGCCGTCTCCTCCGCGCTGGTATGACGCTCGTCAATCTCTCTGTCAATATCGTGGTATTTGACAATCGGACCGGCGATCAGCTGCGGGAAGAACGAAATGTACAGCAGCACCTTGACAAAGGAGCGCGAAACCACAGTGCGGTCGCGATAAACGTCAATCACATAGGAAAGCCCCTGAAACGTGAAAAACGAAATACCGATGGGCAGCGCAATGCCCGTCAGCGGCAGTGCCAGCCCAAATGCGCTGTTGAGCGAACCGATCAGAAAATCCGCATACTTAAATACGCCCAGCAGACCAAGCCCACCGGCGGCCGCCAGCGCTACGCCCAGTTTGGGCCGCCGGCCGGCAGCCAGCAGTCCGCAGAAATAATTGAGCACCACCGACAAAAGCAGCAGCGGCAGATACACCGGCTGACCAAAAGTGTAAAACACCAGGCTTGCGATCAGCAGCAGCAGGTTTTTTACGCGCAGACCGCGCGCCAGGCGGTCAAGCAGGAAAACAACCGGAAGAAATACAAACAAAAAGATGGCAGAACTGAAAACCATATGCAATAATTCCTTTTTCTTTCATTATGCCTGCTCCGCGTCCGCCTTATTCCCCTTCGCATAGTTGGCAACCGCAATACCGCCGCTGACCAATGCAAGAGAGACCAGGTTGCGCAGGGTGAACACATCCTCCCCCAGCACAATCGCTGCAAACAGCGCACCGAACACCGGAATCAGAAAACTGAATACCGTCACCTTGCTGACTGGGAATTTGCCGAGCAGCGCCGTCCAAATGGTAAATGCTGCGGCCGACAGCACCACCATATATCCGAGCAGCAACAAACCGGGCAGCGTAACGGTCCCCAGTCTGCCGCCTCCAGCCGTGCCGACGCCCAGCAGGAAGGTGCCGCCAAGCAGAAGCTGCCAGCCGGTCAGCAGCATCGGGTCCCGTCCCGGCGTAAAAATACGCGACACCAGCGCGCCTGCGCCCGACGAGACCGCCGACAGCAGTACCAGCCCGTCTCCCAGCAGGTTAAATCCATTCAGGCCGCCAAGTCCCAGCACCAGTACGCCCAGAAAACCGCAGACGCAGCCCGCCGCTTTCTGCCGGCTCAGCTTATCGTTTTTCAAAAACAAATGCGCCAAAATCATGGAAAACAGGCTTTGTGTTCCGGACAGCACCGCGCCCTTAGTCCCTGTTGTGGACGAAAGGCCCACATAGTAAAAGATGTACTGAATGATACTCTGAAACAGACAAATCCAGAAAATCGGCACCCATTCATCCCGCTTCGGCAGAATGCGGCGTCCCATCACCCGTGCAGTGAGCAGCACCACGATTCCGGCAAAGGCAAACCGCCAGCCGGCAAAGGCAATTTGTGAAAAAGTCTGTCCCGCCGCAATGCCAAACATCTCATACCCTTTTTTGATGCAGGGTGCAGCGCTGCCCCAAAGTGCGGCGCACAGCACCGCAGGCATAATTAACTGACGGACCGGCATTCGTTTTTGTTCCCTCATTTGCTCACCTCATTTTTCTCTTTGGTCAGTATACCATTTTTCTCCTTTATACGCAAGCAAGAGAGCTTTATGGGACAGGTCCTTTGCTATACTGCTGTCATCAAAGGAGGTTGAACGCGATGATTTACGCCTGCCAGACCAAATGCTGCCATTTTCTGTTCTGTGGCAGCGAACATCAAACCGCCTGCCCCGACTGCGGCCACAAGCGCATCCGCCCCGCAACACAAAAGGAACGCGCCGTATTTTTCCGGCTGCGCACCGAATTTCTGCCTGAAGAACGAAAATCAGGCTAACAGCAAAGGGCCTTCCGCAAGCGGAAGGCCCATTTTCATCTGCAATTTTCACATTATCTGCGATATTCCTGCGCCAGCTTTTCAAACAGCGGCAGCGCGCGCCGAATGGTGTCTTCCCGCACACAGTACGAAATACGCATGTGGCCCGGCGCGCCGAAATCCGAACCGGGCACGACCAGCAGGTCATATTTTTTCGCCCGCTCGCAAAACGCCCTGTCATCCGGCTCCAGCGTCTGCGGGAACAGATAAAACGCCCCCGCCGGCTTGATGCAGCGGTATCCCATTGCCGTCAGACCCTGATATAACAGGTCGCGGTTAGTCTGATAGGCGGAAATATCGCCCGTCATACCGGCGCAGCGCGCCGCCACCCGCTGAAACAGGCTGGGTGCGCACACATAGCCCAACGCGCGGCCCGCACCGCACACCGCGGCATACAAATCGCTGCTGTCCGCCGCCTGCGGCGGCACCAGCACATAGCCGATACGCTCTCCCGGCAGCGAAAGCGACTTGGAGTACGAATAGCAGACCAGGGTATCCGCGTAATAATGGGGAATGAACGGAACCTGCGTCCCGTCATATACAATCTCGCGGTACGGTTCGTCCGAGATCAGGTAGAGCGGATGCCCATAGGCGCGCTCTTTTTCCGCAAGCACTTCTGCCAGCCGGCGGATGGTCTGCTCCGCATATACCGCGCCCGACGGATTGTTGGGCGAATTGATGACGACCGCCTTAGTTTTTTCGTTCAGGCACTGTTCAAGCGCGTCAAAATTGATCTGAAAATCCACGACCGACGGCGGCACGACCACGCATTTGGCACCCGCGCCGCTTTCAATAAACATCCGGTATTCGGGAAAATACGGCGCGAATACAACCACCTCGTCTCCCGGGCAGAGCACCGCCCGAAACGCGCAGGACAGCGCCGCCGCCGCACCGGCCGTCAGATACAGGCTGTCACCGGTGTAATCCGTGCCAAAACGACAATTGAGGTCTGCTGCCAGCGCCGCGCGCACCTCTGCCGCGCCCTGCGCCGATGTATAGCCGTGCAGCGCGACCGGATCGCCTGCCGCCTCTTCCACAATCGCCTGCCGCACCGCGTCCGGCGCGGGAATACTCGGGTTGCCAATGGAGAAATCGAATACATTTTCGCGGCCCACCACCGCCGCACGCTGGTTTCCATATTCAAAAAGCTCGCGGATGGTTGAGCGCTTGCTGCCAAGCTCCTGCATCTGCTGGTTGATCATTTTGCGGAACGCCCCTTTCTTTATTGTGGTTTATTATAGCACAGTGCAAAAGTGTTGACAAGTGCTCCCGACCGGTCACTCTACGGTCCGTCGATTGCGTCCGCTCCGGTTATCCGGTATAATAAGCCTGCGAGGTGAACAAAACATGGATCACAAAAAGACCGGCGCCCTGATCCGCAAATTGCGGACCGCAAAGGGACTGACCCAGCGCGCGCTGGCAGAGCGCCTGCACGTCAGCGACAAGGCGGTCTCCAAATGGGAGCGCGGCGCGGGCTGTCCGGATATATCGCTGCTGTCCGCGCTGGCCGAAGTGCTGGGGGCTTCGCTCGAAAGCCTGCTGGACGGTCAGGCAGACGCCGCTGAACAACAGGGAGGAAATATGAAAAAAACATTGTTTTACGTCTGTCCGGACTGCGGCAACCTGCTCACAGCCTCGGCAGAAACCACCATCAGCTGCTGTGGCAAACGGCTGGCCGCCTGTGCGCCCCGTAAGGCGGCGCCCGATGACCGGCTGACAGTCGAGCCGATGGAAAACGATTACTGCATTTCGTCCGCGCATGAAATGACCAAGGAACATTACATCTCTTTTGTCGCACTGCTGACCGGCGATACACTGCTGCTGCGCCGCTTGTATCCCGAGTGGGATATGCAAACGCGCCTGCCTGCCTTTGCGCGCCACGGCACGCTGCTTTGGTACTGCACACAGCACGGATTACAGTATCAGTTGTTTTAGCATTCCCCTCCGCCATTGTCCGTTCAAAAAAACAGGTATTGCCGGCTTGCAATACCTGTTTTTTATACTGCGCACCTTTCGCGGCTATGTATCACTGTGCCGCATTGCGCAGGCCAAACCGCTTCTGCCGCGCCGGACTGCCCGCGCTTACATCAGCGGAGCAAACATCAGAAAGAAACTCTCCAGAAACCGTTCTTTCCAGTCCCTGGAATCAAACTGCTCCAGCGTATACAAATCGCAGTTTGCGATATCCGCATCATAAATCTGCGAATATTCTGTGACAATGGCGTTGGCATAGAACACGCCGCAGATCTCATCATCTACCTTCAGGCTGCGAATGTCCATATTCACAGAGCCGATACAGCACAGCTCATCGTCCACTACCATGGTTTTGGCATGCACATATCCATGATATTTATAAATCTTTGCGCCATAATCCAGCAGTTTCCCGCAGTAATAAGTTGTAACAGGGTCCAGGAAAAAGCTGGCCTTGATACCTGGAATCATCAGCTCGATTTCTACCCCGGCGGCAGCCGCTGCCTGAAGCGCATCCAGAATCGAGGTGTCCGGAATAAAATACGGTGTCTGAATCCGGATACTCCTCTTGGCACTGCGGATCATGCTCAGATAGCACATTTTTACCGACTCTTTATTGGTATCTACGCCGCCCACAATAAATTGGCATAAATTAGTATTCAAAGGCGCAGAACATTGATTCGGAAGTGTTTGCACATACGCCGCAGCCTGCTCCCACTCGCTTCTGTGGACAGAGCACAGCCAGTCGGTCAGGAAGTACTGGTCCAGAACCGCTGCGCAGGGGCCAACCATCCGCACCTGCGTATCGCGCCACGGGGTTTTCACCTGGTCCATATTGATATATTTTTTCCCAATATTCATACCGCCAATATAGGCAATCTCATGGTCAATTGCCACAATCTTGCGATGGCTGCGGTAATGCGTCAAAAACGGTTTAACGCGGATCACCTTCCCGCCAGCCTGCCTGAGCGCACGGAACATCTTGGGCGGAGAGGCAAGGTTGGCAATAAAATCGCACATCACCAGCACGGTTACGCCCTCTTCTGCTTTTTTTGTCAGCGCCTCCGCCAGCGCGTTTCCTGCCAAATCCGGATGAATTGTGTAAAATTCAACATACACGCATTGCCGCGCCGCCGCAATATCCTGAAACAGCTGCCGATAGTGGTCCGCTCCGTTGGTATAAAGCCGGATATCCTCATAGCAGGTCAGTCGGCTTTTATTATATATCGTATTGAACCGAATGACCTGCCGGTCCTCCTCAGACAGCGCCGCGGCGTTCCAATCCGCTTCGACGGACGGCGCCGATGCAGAATGCATGCGGCTCAGGCGTTTTTTCCGCACATATGCCGTAATTTTAATGGCCATCGTGCTGCCGAAAATCAGATAAAGCACCATGCCCGCATAAGGAAGGCAAATCAAAACCACCACCCAGAGCAGCGCCTCTGTCGGGCTTTTTCGCTCCAGAAAAACCACGCACAGAATCGTCAGAAGATAGAGCAGCAACAGAAACAGTTTCATAACGCTTCACAGCCTCCTTATTCCGGTCATGCAGCCGTTTTTCTGCATCTCACTGCTGATCGCTCTGCGTGGATTCCAGTTCTTTTTTCATGCGCCGGAATACGGGCACATACATGCAGAGGGTAATCACCATCACGGTCATCATAATGCAAATCAGAAGATTCGCCGTCCGCACGCTCATCTGATATCAGAAAAACAGGCAGCAGAGTCCGGCAAACAGGATTGCTGTGCAGACCTTTCCAAACCACATGGCGCCATCCAGCATTTTATCCTGCTTCAAAAAATGCAGTCCCATCACCGCCATGTAACCTTCTTTGAGGAGCATCAACGCAATCAGCGCCCACATCAGCGGGTACCGCGTGGCAAGGCAGACGGCCAGCGCGCCATGCGTCAGTTTATCCGCCACGGGGTCCAGGATTTTGCCCAGTTCGGTAACCTGATTAAACTTTCTTGCAATCATCCCGTCAAACAGGTCTGTAAAGCTTGAAAACAGCACAACTCCCGCCGCCAGCAGATAATCTTTCGGCTCCTGCGCAGTCACATACAGCCAGCAAAAAACCGGAATCAGCAGAATACGGATATAGCCGATGATGTTTGGAATGGTAAAAATATCTTTTTTATTGAATCGTTTCATATCCTGTGTCCTCTTTCTATTTCCGTATTGTCGGTTAGTCCTCATCCGCCTGCCGGGTCCTTTGCTGCGCTTCTCTGCGCTTTTCTTTTGCAAGCCAGTAGGCATTTTGCAGCGCTTTCATCACACCGTCTTTTGCCTGCTCATTCAGCTCCTCGCCGGAAAAAAGTGCCGCAGCTTTGGCAACCAGTTTTTCTGCCTCCTTAATCCCTCTGCTGCTACATCCCTGCTGTGCCTTCAGCGCAACGATCTCCTCTTCAGAAAGCAGAAAATTCACTTCGCATCCCAGCGCATCTGCCAGCTTGGTATAAACTTCGCGCTGTTTGGGATAGCGCCCGTTTACTTCATAATTGCGAATTGTCCGCAGCGACAGGCCGCACAGTTTTCCCAGTTCTGTCTGCGAAAGCTTTTTTTCTTTTCGCAGCAGCCTTACTTTTTCTCCAAACTTCATTTTTTCGCTCCTTCGGGCAGTTTATCTTGCTGCTTTTTGAACTTTTATTTATAACAGGAAAATCAATTGCTTCTGTCGAAAAGGAAATTATCTTGCCTATATTTTAGGCAATTTTATATCGTTTGTCAATTGGTTTACAAAAATTTAAAACTTCCCGGGCTGTACATAAGCGCAGGGCCGTCTCCCATAAAAAAGCAGAACAGCGCAGCTGAATGCTGCGCTGTTCTGTTTGAATCAGTCTCTTATTTTACAGAGTCAGCTGCTCGTCCGGCAGGTCTTCATCTGTCAGCAGTGCGCCGATGGACGGAATGCTGCGGCAGCGGTACCGGCCATTATCCGACAGCGCCGCCTCTTCCATGCGGCAGGCGCGCGTTACCGTGTGCTTGCCGCGCAGTACCATGGTCTGCACGCCCTGCGTGGAGCGGCTGGCCTTGATATCCAGCATATTTGCCCTGAAGGTCAGTGCGCGGCCCGCCGTGGAGAACATGGTCAGCTCGGTTTGCTCATCCACCGGATGGAAAAACGCTACCGCCGGCGATTTTGCCGAATACGCGCCGGTCAGGCGGCGGCGGTTGGTTTTTGTCTCAAAGCTTTCCAGCGAAAAACGCGCCGCCTTGCCGTTTTGGAACACAACCACCATATTGCCCTTATAATCCCCCGGCAGCAGGGCATATACCGTGCTTTCCCCCTCATCCATATCCAGCTTGGAGGCCAGATAATCGCCCAGCACCGAAGCCTTGCAGTCATCAAAATCATACAGCCGCGCCTTATATGCCTGCTGCATATTGGTAAAGAAGATGATCTCGGTCTTGTTGGTAGCCTCCGCCTGCCAGATCACCTCGTCGCCGTCCTTGAGCTTATGCTCCTGCGACATACGCCAGGACTGCGGCGTAATCTTTTTGAAATAGCCCTCGCGCGTCAGGAACAGCAGCACGGGATAATCCTCAATATGATCCTCTTCATCAAACGCTGGCACGGCCTCCGCCGTAACCAAACGGGTCCTGCGCTCGGACGGGTACTTTTTGATAACCTGCTCCAGCTCTTTGATGATGATATTGCGGATCTTGGTTTTGGACTTTACCGTCTCCTCCAGCTTTGCGATTTCTTTTTCCAGCGCCTCAGTCTCCTGCGTGCGCTTGAGGATGTATTCCTTATTGATGTTGCGCAGCCGGATATCCGCGATAAATTCCGCCTGAATCTGGTCGATTCCAAAGCCGATCATCAGGTTGGGGATGACCTCGGCGTCCTCCTCGGTCTCACGGATGATGCGGATCGCTTTGTCGATATCGAGCAGGATCTTGCGCAGGCCGAGCAGCAGATGCAGCTTATCCTTCTTTTTATTCAAGTCAAAGAACACGCGGCGTCGAACACATTCCGTGCGCCATGCCGTCCACTCATCGAGCAGCTCCTGTACGCCGAGCACGCGCGGCATCCCGCCGATCAGCACGTTGAAATTGCAGGAAAAGCTGTCCATCAGCGGCGTCATCTTCATCAGCTTGGCCATCAGCAGCTCGGGGTCTGTGCCGCGCTTCAGGTCGATTGCAATTTTCAGGCCGGAAAGGTCAGTCTCATCACGCACGTCTGCGATCTTGCGGAGCTTGCCCGTCTTAGCCAGCTCCGCGATCTTGTCGATGATCGCTTCGATCGTGGTGGTATACGGGATCTCCGTGACCTCGATCAGATTTTCCTTTTTATTGTACGCCCATTTGGCGCGCACCTTGAACGAGCCGCGGCCGGTCTGATAGATGGCGCGCATTTCCGCCTCGTCGTAGATCAGCTCGCCGCCGGTCGAAAAGTCCGGTGCGGGCAGCGTGGAAAGGATATCGTGCGCCGGGTTTTTGATGCACTCGATCGCTGTGCGGCACACCTCGCCCAGATTAAAGCCGCAGAAGTTAGATGCCATACCGACTGCGATACCCGTATTGGCTGATACCAGAATATTCGGAAAGGTCGTCGGCAGCAGCACCGGCTCTTTCATCGTGCCGTCATAGTTATCCGTAAAATCGACCGCATCCGTATCAATATCGCGGAACAGCTCCGCGCAGAATGCATCCAGCTTGGCTTCGGTATAACGCGGCGCGGCATACGCCATATCGCGCGAATAGACCTTGCCGAAGTTGCCCTTGGAATCGACAAACGGGGTCAGCAGCGCCTCGTTGCCGCGGGTCAGGCGCACCATGGTTTCGTAAATGGCCGCATCGCCATGCGGATTGAGCTTCATCGTCGAACCGACGATATTGGCCGACTTGGTGCGGTTTCCGTTCAGCAGCCCCATCTTGTACATGGTGTACAGCAGCTTGCGGTGCGACGGCTTGAAGCCGTCGATCTCCGGAATCGCGCGCGACACAATCACGCTCATCGCATAGGGCATATAATTTTCACGCAGCGTATCCGTAATGCGCTGATCGACCGAGGGATGCTCCTTATATACTTTTATTTCGGGTTTTTTCGCCATGCTTACCCTCCGTTATTTTGTTTGATTTACCATGCGGCGCACCGCCCATCAGGCTGCCGTGCGGCAGGCAGGAAACCAGCACCGCAATCAGCAGGCCGCCTGCAAAGGTCATCAGCCAGCTCTGCCACAGGCGCAGATAGATGACCGGCTGCTGCCGCACCGTCCATTCGTTCCACAGCCGCATCACAAGCGGATGGGAAAGATACAATGCAAAAGACAATTCGCTCAGCCGCCGCACCGGCCGCGGCATCTGCCGCACCGTGCTGCACAGTTCCCACAGCAGCAGCCCCGAGGTAAATACGTACACCGTCAAATCCGGCCGCAGCGACAGGCTGCCCAGCGTTGGAAAGCGGCGCGCCGTACACAGCACGGCAGCGGCACTTAATATCCACAGCAGTACAGTACCCCCCCCCGCGTCTACTCGCGGGCAGGGCATCCCGGCGACGCAGCCATAAACCCACCGTGTAAAACAGCAGATACGGTACAAACAGGCTGCTGTACGGCACCGGCAGCGCCGGAAGTCGGAACAAGCCAAGCTGCGCACCGCACAGCAGCGCCTGCATCGAAAGCGTAACCAGCGCAGAGAGGACCAGCGTCTGACGCGGCGCGCATTCCACCGCGCGGTAAAGCGGTACATACAGCAGCTCAAACTGCACCAGCACCACAATAAAGTACAGGTGCATATATGCGCCGCCGCTCAAAAAATCCCACAGCGGAGCGGTATGCGGCCTGCCGAACAGCGTATCCACTGCCAAATAGAGCGCTGACCACAGCCAAAACGGCGGCAGAATCCGCTTCATCCGGCGCAGAAACCGCCGTGCCGGATGCGCCAGATTTTGTCCCGGCGCCCCATGGCCGAACGCGGAAAGCAGGATGAACAGCGGCACCGCAAACCGTGCCAGCTGATTGCAAGCCTGCGCCGCGCTGCCGGCTCCGCCCGCAGACACATGAATCATCACGACCGCAGCGGCTGCCGCCGCCCGCAGGCCGTCCATCTGCGGATAGCATTTTTTCTCCATACCCATCCAATCCTTATGAAATATCCGCCAGCTCCAGATACTGTGCGCCGTTTTCCGCAATATACTCCTTGCGGCCGGACAGATTATCCCCCAGCAGCAGATCGAACATATCGCTCGTTGCTTTGGCCTCATCCGGTGTGATGCGGATGAGACGGCGGGTTTCGGGGTTCATGGTGGTTTCCCACATCATATCGGCCTCATTCTCGCCAAGGCCCTTGGAGCGCTGGATAAGCAGCTTTTTGCCCGCAAGCTTTTGCAGAATCGCGGCTTTTTCGCTTTCATCAAAGGCAAAATAGCTTTTATCCTTATAGGTGATCTCATACAGCGGGGATTCCGCAATATACACATAACCCTGCTCGATCAGGGTAGGCACCAGCCGGTACAGCATGGTCAAAATCAGCGTGCGAATCTGGAAGCCGTCCACATCCGCATCCGTGCAGATGATGATGCGGCGCCAGCGCAGCGCTTCCAGATCAAAGGCGCTGAGATCCTTGGCCGCCTTGCCGCGCACCTCGACCCCGCAGCCGAGCACCTTGAGCAGATCGGTGATGATATCGTTTTTGAATATCTTGTCGTAATCCGCTTTCAGGCAGTTTAGGATTTTTCCGCGCACCGGCATGATGGCCTGAAACTCACTGTCCCGCCCCTGCTTGACCGAACCGAGCGCGGAGTCGCCCTCCACGATATACAGCTCGCGGCGCGTTACGTCCTTGGTGCGGCAGTCCACAAATTTCTGCACACGGTTTGCCAGATCAATATTGCCGGAGAGCTTTTTCTTGATGTTGAGACGCGCCTTTTCCGCCTGTTCACGGCTGCGCTTGTTGATCAGAATCTGCTCGGCGATTTTATCCGCCTCCGCCTTATTCTCAATGAAATAAATCTCCAGCCCCTGCTTGAGGAAGTCGGTCATCGCCTCCTGAATGAACTTATTGGTGATGGCCTTTTTGGTCTGGTTCTCATAGGAGGTCTGGGTGGAAAAGCAGTTCGTTACCAGCACCAGGCTGTCCATCACATCCTGAAAGGTGACCTTGCTCTCCGACTTATTGTATTTGCCGTTCTGTTTGAGATAGCCGTCAATCGCAGAAACAAATGCCGAACGCACCGCTTTATCCGGTGCGCCGCCGTGCTCCAGCCAGGACGAGTTGTGATAATACTCGATCTGCGACACCGCAGCGGAAAAGCAGAACGCGCAGGACAGCTTGACCTTATACTCGTTTTTATCCGCACGGTCGCGTCCGCGGCGCTCGCCTTCCAAAAACTGCACTGAGGTCAGCGGATTTTCCCCCGCCAGCTCATTGACATAGTCCACAATGCCGTTCTGATACAGGAACTCGGTGGTTTCGTACCGGCTGCCGTTCTGGTCCTTCAGCACAAACTTGATGTGATTGTTGACCACCGCCTGCCGCTTGAGTGTATCCAGATAATAGTCCACCGGAATATTGATATCAGTAAATACTTCCAAGTCCGGCTTCCAGCGGATGGTGGTACCGGTTTTCTTAGTAGCGGCGGGCTGCTTGATAAACCCTTCCTTGGTGCCGGTTTTATTTTCGCCCTTTTCAAAATGCAGGCTGTACGAAAAACCGTCCCGCACAATGGTCACATCCATATATTCCGAAGAATACTGCGTGGCACAGGTGCCGAGACCATTCAGACCGAGCGAAAACTCATAGTTTTCGCCCGTATCGTTTTTATACTTGCCGCCCGCGTACAGCTCGCAGAACACCAGTTCCCAGTTATACCGCTGCTCGCTCTCATTCCACTCAACCGGAATACCGCGCCCGTGATCGGCCACGGAGATCGACCCGTCTGCATAACGGGTCACCACAATCTCGCTGCCGTAGCCCTCGCGCGCCTCATCAATCGAGTTGGATAATATTTCAAATACGGCATGTTCGCAGCCCTCCAGCCCGTCCGAGCCGAAAATAACGCCTGGGCGCTTGCGCACACGGTCCGCGCCCTTGAGCGAGGAAATGCTTTCGTTGCCGTAAGAAGTTTTTTTGCTCATCAAGCCTCTAACTCCCATTCCACCAAATCTCATAGAATATCTATTTTAGTATACACGATATCTTGTGATTTTTCAATATTTTCCTCAGCAAATATAGTATTGCGCTGTGTTTCCCCCGTTTAGCCGGTGAAAGGCATACAATTTCTGCATAAAACACGTCCTTTCGCGCAAGCTATTTCCATTTCCATGAAAGGACGAACAACCATGTCCGATTTTACCACGCGCGCCCGTGCGCTGCGGGCCACACTGCAAATCGAAAAAAGTTTCGACCTGATTGAACGGCCGGTTTTCTTCGGCGGGCGGCGCGCGCTGTTCACGCTGATCGATGGTTTTGTCAAAGACGAGCTGTTTGAAAAAATAACAGAATTTTTCTATGCGCTGCGGCAGGACGACCCCTGCTTTCAAACTGAACAGGATTTTCTCAGCCGCGCCGTTCCCTATTGCGAAGCCGCATTGGAGCCGAATATCAGCCGTGTCAGCACCGCTGTGCTGTCCGGCCAGACGGCGCTGCTGATCGAAGGATTCCACGCCTTTATTCTGCTGGATCTCCGCACTTATCCGCAGCGGGACACAGCCGAGCCAGAAAAGGATAAGGTTTTCCGCGGTTCTCATGACGGTTTTGTGGAAACAATGGTGCTCAACTGCGCGCTGATTCGGCGGCGCATCCGCTCGCCGCAGCTCCGTATGGAAGCATATGCGCTGGGCACGTCCAGCAAGACCGACGTGGTACTGTGCTACATGGAGGACAGGGTTGACCGCGAGGTGCTCGGCCGCCTGCATCAAAAGCTGAGGTGCCCTGCAAGCGTGGACGCGCTTACGATGAACCAGGAAAGCCTTGCCGAGCTTTTGCTGCCGCACAAGTGGTACAACCCCTTCCCCCGTTTCAAATACACAGAGCGGCCGGATGCCGCCGCCGCACAGGTGCTGGAGGGCGATGTGATTCTGCTGGTGGACAACTCCCCCGCCGCCATGACCCTGCCCACCTCGCTCTTCGATGTGATGGAAGAGGCGAACGACTACTATTTGCCGCCGCTGACCGGCACCTATCTGCGGCTGGTCCGTTTTCTGGTGCTGCTGGCCATGCTGATTCTCACACCGCTGTGGCTGCTTGTCAACCGCGACCCGCATCTGCTCCCCTCCGCTTTTTCTTTTCTCACGCCGGATAAGCCGCCGCTTGTACCGTTATTCTGGCAGCTTATCATTTTGGAAATCAGCATAGACGGGCTGAAACTGGCCACGTTAAACACCCCCTCCATGATGACCACCTCGCTGTCGGTCATCGCCGGCATCGTCGTGGGCGATTTTGCCGTGCAGTCCGGATGGTTTTCTGCCGAAACCATGCTGTATATGGCGTTTGTCGCGCTGGGCGCCTTTAACCAGCCTTCTTTTGAGCTGGGGTATGCGGTCAAATTCATGCGCATCGGTCTGCTCTGCCTGGTTGCGCTGTTCGGCGGATGGGGACTGGCCGCAGGCCTCGCCGGTGTGCTGCTGCTTTTGCTCCGCTGCAAAACCTTCTCCGGACACAGCTATCTGTACCCGCTGCTCCCGCTGAACTGGAAGCTGCTCCGCAAAAAACTGTTTCGTCCGCCGCTGCGGAAGCAGTAATATGTTTCGCCCTGTGTCCGCAGACACAGGGCGATTGTTTCTTTTTTCCAGCGTTGTTTCTTTGTTGTCCCCCGCTGCTTGCCTTTTTTCTGCCGCGCAGCTATAATAAATTTAGTCCATCCACATCTGGGATTTTGAGGAGGAGTTGCATCATGCAGATTGAGAATCATCCGAAGCAGGTGGAAGCACTTCGCGTATTCCGAACCGGCGACCGCCCTGGTTTTGTAAAATTGCAGGATGAATTTTTGGAAGAATTCCGCGCAGCCTGCGAAACAGAAGACCACTGCCCCTGTAAAAACCAGCTTTGCACCCTGCACGGAAATTGCAAGGAATGCGTTGCCGCGCACCGCGCGCATCAGGATCATCTGCCTGTATGCATGCACAGAATTGTAAACAAGCGTCTGGCCGCGCTGGCAGGGGTGACGGAAAACACCATCGGCGCTTACATAAAAGAACAAGAAAAACGCTGATTCGCCGGTTTTCTCCGGCAATCAAAAAGCGCGCCTTGCTTTCGCAAAGCGCGCTTTTATGATAATGGGCGGTACCGCCTCTTACTTTTGGACTGTCCGGGAGCCTGCGCGGTATTCCGTCCCGCAGGGCCGAACAGATTTTTATGAACTTCCCATGAAGATTCTCTATTCTGAAAAGGGGGTGTTCCCTTGCTGTGCTTATAGAATACCGCACCGATATGTCTAAAGTTTGGCGAATCTATGAAAGAAGTGTAAATACTTTTCCCCATTTTTCTTCTGCACCTATCCCATATCAGCAAAAAAGCACGGAATCTGCGATTCCGTGCTTTTTTCGTCTGCAACAGTCTTCTTCGATCAGAAATCGAAAAGGCGTTTTCATTACAGGCAGCTGCCTATCATGAAATTATCTAAACTTTTTCTTCTTGGCGCGCGCAGCCTCAGACTTCTTGCGGCGCTTGACGCTCGGGCTTTCATAATGCTCACGCTTGCGGAGCTCGGAAAGCGTACCCGCCTTTGCACACGAACGCTTAAAGCGGCGCAGTGCGCTGTCGATAGACTCATTTTCCTTAACGCGGACTTCCGACACAGTTTTCCCTCCCTCCGCGCGTTCCTCTGCTGAGGAACACTTTGCACGGTTATTTTGCCTTCTGCACATACAACCGTAAAAATATTATATCTCGTTTTAAAGTCTGTGTCAACACTTAATTATTTAACAACCAGGTTAACGATCTTGCCGGGCACCACAATCTGCTTAATCATCTGCTTGCCCTCTACGGCATTGCGCACCTTTTCCTCTGCCAGCGCCGTGTCAATCGCCGTCTGCTTATCGCAGTCTGCCGGCAGCTTGATGGTGCATTTGAGCTTGCCGTTTACCTGCACGGCAACCTCAACCGTATCTTCCACTGTCTTGGCCTCGTCAAATACCGGCCACGGTGCAACCGAAAGCAGTCCCTCGCCGCCCAGCTGCTGCCAGAGTTCCTCTGTGATGTGCGGGGCAAACGGACAGAGCAGCTTAAGGAACGTCATATACTCAGCGCGGTTCACGCCCTTGTCATAAAACTCGTTAAGCATGCTCATCAGTGCGGCGATAGCGGTATTGGCCTTCAGGTTATCCGCATCTTCGCCCACCTTCTTGATGGTGCGGTGCATCAGCACTTCATGCTGCGCAGAGTAGCTGTCGCCCTCCTGCACCTTTTCTGCCAGCGCCCACACGCGCTCCAGGAAGCGGCGGCAGCCCTTGATGGACTTCGGGCTCCACGGCGCGGCCTTTTCAAAGTCACCGATGAACATCTCATACAGACGCATCGTGTCCGCACCGTAGGTCTCAACGATCTCATCCGGATTGACAACATTGCCGCGGGACTTGGACATCTTCTCCCCGTTTTCACCGAGGATCATGCCGTGGCTTGTGCGCTTGGCATACGGCTCCTTGGTCGGCACAACGCCGATGTCATACAGGAACTTGTGCCAGAAGCGGCTGTACAGCAGGTGCAGCGTGGTATGCTCCATGCCGCCGTTGTACCAATCGACGGGCGACCAGTATTCGAGCGCTTCCTTGGAAGCCAGCGCCTTGTCGTTATGCGGGTCCATATAGCGCAGGAAATACCAGGACGAGCCGGCCCACTGCGGCATGGTATCGGTCTCCCGCTTGGCGGGACCGCCGCAGCAGGGGCAGGTGGTATTGACCCAGTCGGTCATCTTTGCCAGCGGGGATTCGCCGTTCTCGGTCGGCTCATAGCTCTCCACATCCGGCAGGGTCAGCGGAAGCTGATCTCCCGGCACCGGCACATAACCGCACTTTTCGCAATGCACAATCGGAATGGGCTCGCCCCAGTAACGCTGGCGGGAGAACACCCAGTCGCGCAGCTTGTACTGCACCTTGGCATGACCGATTCCCTTTTCCTCCAGCCAGGCTGTCATCGCCGGAA
>NZ_JBMNUP010000019.1:0-19849 GCF_050946325.1 Agathobaculum sp.
AAAGGCCGGCTACAAGGTGGTCGGCTTTGAATGAGGGCTGACCGAAAAAAAGTGGAGCCGCTGCTGCGTACCGCGCGCGGTCAGATCGACGGCGTGCTGAAAATGATTGAAGACGACCGTTACTGTATGGATATTGCCACGCAGCTGCAGGCTGTCGAATCGCTCGTACACAAGGCGCAGCGCGAAGTGCTGCGCGCCCACTTGCTGGGCTGTGTGCAGCAGGCGTTTGAAACAGGCGACGAGCAGGCCCGCGAAAGCCGGATCGACGAAATCATCCGCCTGCTGGATAAAGCATGATCGCCCGTCTGCCGGCGTCGCTCACCCCCGCTGCCGACGCCGCCGCGCTGTTTGCGCGCCTGTCCCAGCAGGAATGCGCAGCGGAAGGGCTGCTTCTGCACGGGGCCGACCTTTCGGGCACCGAGTACGAAGGGCTGCGGCTGCACGGCGTGCTGTTTGAAAACTGCCGCCTGACCGGCTGCCGCTGGGAACGCGCCAGCCTGACCGACGCGGTATTTCGCGGATGCGAACTATCCGGCAGCAGTTGGGAGGACAGTTTTTTCGAGCGCACCGAGTTTACGGACTGCAAGGCCGCAGGCATCCGTTTTGGGCAAACCGGATGGCGGCAGGCCGCTTTTTCCGGCTGCGCCCTGTGCGGCGCCGGCTTTGACTATGCGCGGCTGCGCAGCGTAAAATTTTCTCACTGCGCGCTTGACCAGGCGACCTTCAGCGCATGTATGTGGAAAGATCTGTGTTTTTCACAAACCGCGCTGTGTGCCGCCAGCTTTCTGCATACGCCGCTCGCCGGTCTTGATCTGACCGGCTGTGACATTGACGGACTGGCCGTTTCCGATACCAATGCCGAGCTGCGCGGCGCAATTGTTACCGCAGCCCAGGCCGCGATGCTTGCAAAACGGCTCGGGCTTGTTGTCCGGATTTAAATTCCTTCTTCCGATGAAAAAATCTCCTGCCAAAAGGCAGGAGATTTCTTTTCTTACGTAGCCATATCGTCAAAAAGCGCGCCGGCGAACTTTCTCGCCGGCGCGCCTGTCTTTTTCTGCTGCCGGCTCACTCTGCCAGCAGGTGCATCTTGGAATCCGCTTCTGTAATCTGCCGCAGCGGGCGGCACGGCACCCCGGCGGCCAGATATCCCGCCGGAATATCCCGCGTTACCACGCTGCCCGCGCCGACGACTGCGCCCTCGCCAATTGTCACGCCGCCCAGCACCACAACGTTTGCCGCAAGCCACACATTGCTGCCGATATGAATTTCCTTGGCAAACTCAGACATGGATACATGCCCGTCCGGATAACGCATCTGTGTGCGCTCCTGCGCAATCAGCGGGTGGTCGGTCGCCATCAGCGACACATTCGGGCCGAACATCACGTTGTCTCCGATGTAAATCCGCGCGTCATCCATAACCGTCAGGTTAAAATTGCTGAAAAAATTCTCCCCGATAAAGGTATGTACGCCGTAGTTGAACTGAATGGGCCCCTGAAAATAATACTTCCGGCCAATTTTTCCGATAAATTCCCGCACCAGCGGCAGACGGGCCGGATCATATTCATCCATCCCATTAAATTTTTGGCAAAGAAGGTGCGCTTTGTGCTTGATATCGCGCAATTCCTGGGTGCGCGCGTCAAACAGCTTGCCTGCAAAAATTTTTTCTTCTTCCGTCATGGCTTACCGCCTCCAAACCGCGCGCTGCCCGCAGCGTTTTCCGTTCAGGCCAGCGCCTGTTTCAGCGCCTCAACCTTATCCGTCTGCTCCCATTTAACGCCAAGGTCTTCACGGCCCATATGGCCATAAGCCGCCAGCGCCTTATAAATCGGGCGGCGCAGGTCCAGCGTCTCAATGATCGCCGCCGGCCGCAGGTCAAACACGCGGCGCACCGCCTCAGAGAGCCGGTCCTCTGCCACTGTGCCCGTGCCGAATGTATCGATCATCACGGATACGGGTTCGGCCACGCCGATGGCATACGCAAGCTGCACTTCGCACCGCTTGGCAAGCCCTGCCGCAACAATATTCTTGGCTACCCACCGCGCCGCATATGCGCCCGAACGGTCGACCTTGGTCGGGTCCTTGCCCGAAAATGCGCCGCCGCCGTGACGGCCGACGCCGCCGTAAGTATCCACAATGATTTTGCGGCCGGTCAGACCGGAGTCGCCCTGCGGGCCGCCGACAACGAAGCGGCCGGTCGGGTTGATGTAATATTTGGTCTTTTCGTCCAGCAGCTCTGCCGGAATCACCGGATAGATTACCTGCTGCATCATGTCCTGCCGGATCTGCTCAAGCGATACCTCCGGACTGTGCTGGGTGGACAGAACCACCGTGTCCACACGCACCGGACGGTTCTGCTCATCATACTCCACCGTGACCTGGCTCTTGCCGTCCGGCCGCAGGTAATCGAACGTACCGTTCTTGCGCACTTCTGTCAGCCGTCTTGCCAGCTTGTGCGCCAGCGAGATGGGCAGCGGCATCAATTCCGGCGTTTCATCGCATGCATAGCCGAACATCATGCCCTGGTCGCCCGCGCCGATTGCCAGGTCGGCGTCGGCCGCGCCCGCTTTGCGTTCCAGCGAATTATCCACGCCCAGCGCGATGTCCTCGCTCTGCTCGTCAATCGAGGTCAGCACGGCGCAGGTATCGCAGTCAAAGCCGTACTTGGCGCGGTCGTATCCGATTTCGCGCACCGTGTCCCGCACAATCCTGGGGATATCCACATAGCAGGTGGTGGAAATTTCACCCATAACAGAGACCATGCCCGTTGTGCAGGTGGTCTCACAGGCCACGCGGGCATAGGGATCATGCGTTAAGATGTCGTTAAGGATTGCGTCCGAAATCTGGTCGCAAATCTTATCCGGATGGCCTTCCGTGACCGATTCCGAAGTGAAAAGATGATGTGCCATAGTTTGTTTTTTCCTTTCTCTTTTACCGTTTTGAGGGTATAAAAAAATGCTCCCTTTTGGGAGCAAAAAGTTCAGTTTACTCCCTCATCTTTCGTGTTTTTACGCCGGATTTGGCACCTTACGCGCTGTTTTCAACACGCAGGTTGCCGGGCTTCACAGGGCCGTTCCCTCCACCGCTCTCGATAAGGCGTTCTATTCAGTTACGCGATATATTTTATAGAAAATCAACCGATTTGTCAAGGGTTAATTCCGGCAGGATGTGTGATATCTGCCGATTGACAATTGGTTTTTGTCCGTATATATTATATTAAAGAAACGCACACATTAACGTGTGCTTTTTTGTGGACTAAACGGAGAGATCTGAACAATATGAATGTAAACTTAGGAATTGACATCGGGTCGACGACGGTCAAAATCGTCGCCGTGCGCGACGGCGAAATCATTCACAAAAGATATGAACGGCACTTTTCCAAGGTGCGGGAAAAAGCGGTTGAGCTGGTGCGGGACGCCCGCGCGCAGGTTGGCGAAGACGCGGTCCTCCGCTGTGCCATCACCGGCTCGGCCGGCCTCGGCGTATCCAAAGCCTCGGGCATTGATTTTGTGCAGGAGGTATTCGCCACCCGCAAGGCGGTCGGCGTGCATGTGCCGCAGGCGGACGTAGTCATCGAGCTGGGCGGCGAGGATGCCAAAATCGTCTTTCTGTCCGGCCAGTTGGAAGAGCGTATGAACGGCTCCTGCGCGGGCGGCACCGGCGCTTTCATCGACCAGATGGCCGTGCTGCTGGATGTGACCCCTGCCGAGCTGGACCAGCTTTCCGCCGGAGCGGAGCGCATCCACACCATCGCCTCGCGCTGCGGCGTGTTTGCAAAAAGCGATATTCAGCCCCTTTTAAATGAAGGCGCGCGCAAAGAAGACGTTGCCGCCTCTATCTTTCAGGCGGTTGTCAATCAGACGGTCTCCGGACTTGCGCAGGGACGCGATATCAAGGGCGATGTACTGTTCCTTGGCGGCCCGCTGTTTTTCTTCAAGGGTCTGCAAAAACGCTTTCAGGTAACGCTGGGACTGGACGACGCGCACGCGCACTTTCCCGCGCTCGCGCCGTATGCCATTGCGGCGGGCGCAGCCGAATATGCGCGGGACACGCAGACCGAGTACACCTTCGATTCGCTGCTGGGCGCGCTGGAAAAAGCCGCAGACGCGCCGGTTGTGGCGCAGTATCTGCCGCCGCTGTTTGAAAACGACGCGCAGTATGCGGAATTCAAACATCGCCACGGCGTACACGATGTAATGACCGAAAACGTCACCGTGTATGAGGGCGACGCCTATCTCGGCATTGATTGCGGCTCAACAACGACCAAATTGGTGTTGATTGGTGCAGACAACCAGATCCTGTTTCATCACTACCAATCCAATAAGGGCAACCCCGCGGATGTCATCCGCGAGCAGCTCACCCGCCTGTATGAACTGTGCGGCGAGCGCGTACACATCGTTTCTTCCGCGGTAACCGGCTACGGCGAAGCGCTCATCCAGAATGCCTTCGGCGTGGATTTCGGCCTGGTGGAAACGGTCGCGCATTTTAGGGCGGCGCGCCATTTCTGCCCTGATGTGGATTTCATTATCGACATCGGCGGGCAGGATATCAAATGCTTCAAAATCCGCAATAAATGCATTGACAATATTTCCCTGAACGAAGCCTGCTCCTCAGGCTGCGGCTCTTTTATTGAAACCTTCGCCCGCTCGATGGGATACTCGATTGAGGAATTCTGCAAGCTGGGTCTGTTTGCGGAGCACCCGATCGACCTCGGCTCACGCTGCACCGTATTTATGAACTCCTCGGTTAAGCAGGCGCAGAAGGACGGCGCAGGGATTGACGCCATTTCGGCCGGTTTATCGGTCTCCGTCGTCAAAAACGCGCTGTATAAGGTCATCCGCGCCCATTCGCCGGATGAACTGGGCCAGAATATTGTGGTGCAGGGCGGCACCTTCCTGAACGACGCGATTCTGCGCTCCTTTGAGCAGGAAATCGGCCGCAACGTCACCCGTCCTGCCATTTCCGGCCTGATGGGCGCCTACGGTGCGGCGCTGCACGCCAAGGACAACCGTCCGGCGCAGACCACGCTGATTGGGCCGGAAATCCTTGCCGGTTTCCAGCACCATGTCAAGTCTGCCCGCTGCGGCCTGTGTGAAAATCACTGCAGCCTGACCATCAACGATTTCGGCGGCGGACGCCGCTTCATCTCGGGCAACCGCTGCGAGCGGCCGCTTGGCAAAGCCAAGGCAATGGACCTGCCCAACCTCTATCATTGGAAGCTGGAAAAGCTCCGCAGCTACGGCGAACCCAGCGGCAAGCCTATGCCGAACGGCAAAATCGGTCTGCCCTTCGGCCTGAATTTCTACGAACTGACGCCGTTCTGGACAACGCTCTTCCGTTCGCTCGGCTTTGAGCCTGTGCTGAGCGATGTTTCCACGCGCGATATGTACCAGCTTGGCCAGCACTCCATTCCGTCGGATACGGTATGCTATCCCGCCAAGCTGATGCACGGACACATCGAAAACCTGCTGCAAAAAGGCGTAGACGCTATTTTCTATCCCTGCATGACATACAATCTGGATGAGGGCCGCGCGACCAATTGTTACAACTGTCCGGTTGTGGCCTACTATCCGGAACTTTTGCAGGCCAATGTGGGCGCATTGCAGGATATTGATTTTATGATGCCGTATTTTGAGCTGTCCGACCGCAAACGTTTTGTGCAGCAGGCCGCACGGTTTTTCTGCGGCAAATATCCGCAGATCAAAAAGAAGCAGGTCGCCGCAGCGGCAGACGCCGCCTATCAGGCGCTGGACGATTATTATGCCGCCGTGCGCGCGGAAGGCAAAAAAGCGATTGCCTATGCAGACGAACACGGGCTGGATATTGCGGTCATCGCCGGACGGCCCTATCACGTTGATCCGGAAATCAATCACGGCATCGATCAGCTCATTTCCTCGTTCGGGCTTGTGATTGTATCCGAAGACGCTGTCTGGCATCTGGCAGAGGCACCCGAGGTCCATGTGCTCAACCAGTGGACCTACCACTCGCGCATGTACGGCGCCGCCAAGTTTGTCACGCAGAAGGAAAACGCGCAGCTTATCCAGCTCGTGTCCTTCGGCTGCGGCATTGACGCCATTACCACCGACGAAATGCGCGCTATCTGCGAAGCCGGCGGCAAAATTTATACACAGCTCAAAATCGACGAGATCAGCAACCTCGGTGCGGCCAAAATCCGTATCCGCAGCATGCTGGCCGCCGTGGAGGAGGGCAGAAAACTTGCACAACAACACAACGGCTGACGCTTACGAGCGTCCGCAGTTCACAGAGGAGATGCGGAAGGACTATACCATTCTCGTCCCCAATATGCTGCCCGTACAGCTTGGCCTGGTTTGCCGCCTGATGCGCAACTACGGCTACAATCTGGAACTGCTGAACACCGAAGGCCCCAACATTGTAGAAGAGGGCCTGAAAAATGTCCATAACGATACCTGCTATCCGGCCCTGCTGGTTATCGGCCAGCTGATGGATGCCATCCACAGCGGCAAGTATGATGTACACAAGCTTGCGCTCATCATGCCGCAGACAGGCGGCGGCTGCCGCGCTTCCAACTATATCCATCTGCTGCGCAAGGCGCTGGAAAAAAACAACCTTTCCTTTATTCCGGTTATCTCGCTCAACTTTTCCGGTTTGGAAGAAAACCCCGGCTTCAAGCTGACCAAGCGCATGCTGATTCAGGTAGCCTATGCGCTGCTGATCGGCGACCTGATCACCAACGTGGCCAATCAGTGCCGGCCATATGAAGTCGTCCCCGGTTCTACCGATAAGGCCATCGTCATCTGCATGAAGGCCGTGACCGCACGTTTTCAGGCGCACCGCGTCATCCATTACAGCGAAATCCGCCACCTCTATCAATATGTGCTGAACGTATTCGGCCGTGTCCGGCTGGACAAATCCGTTCCCAAGAAAAAGGTTGGCATTCTGGGCGAAATTTATGTACAGTTCTCTCCGCTCGGCAACAACAATCTGGAGCGTTTCCTGCTGAGCGAGGGCTGCGAACCCGTGCTGCCCGGCCTGATGGACTTCTGTCTGTACTCGCTGTATAACGCGGTGATCGACCATCAGCTCTACGGCCGCAACGCGAAAAACGCCGCCGTCTATAAGCTGGTGTACCAATTCGTCCTCAGCAAGCAGGCAGACATCATCAAACTGATGCAGAAGGACGGCCGCTTCCGCGCGCCGCTGCCGTTTGAACAGGTGCGCCTGAAGGCGCAGGGCATCATCGGCGAAGGCGTTAAAATGGGCGAAGGCTGGCTGCTGCCGACCGGTATGGTAGAGATGATTACCGAGGGGGTACGCAATATTGTCGTCACCCAGCCCTTCGGCTGCCTGCCCAACCACATCGTCGGCAAGGGTATGATTCGCAAGGTGCGCGAAATTTATCCGGAAGCCAATATCGTCGCAGTCGATTATGACCCCGGCGCATCCAAAATCAATCAGGAAAACCGCATCAAGCTGATGCTGTCCAGCGCAGAATGATCCGCTGGCAAGCCATTTTCAACAGACGCAAAAACGCTGCCTTTGGGCAGCGTTTTTTTATGTTCTCTCCCTCTTTCCGGCAGACCCGCACCGCCCTCCATGCGGCTGCATAGCATGAAGTGACCGTGCGCCCGCCCGTCGGGTCCGGCCAATTCATAAGCGAGGACTGAAGTCATGACCAAACCTATCACTTTCCCCCTGTCCGTTCTGCCCGAAGGCTGACAGGCGCGGGTTTGCGCCCTGCATCTGAAAGGCGGCATGCGCCGCCGCCTGCAGGACCTTGGCCTGGTGACGGGCACCCATGTAACCTGCCTGCAGCGCGCCTCTGCCGGCGACCCAACCGCTTATCTCATCCGCGGCGCGGTCATCGCGCTGCGCCGCGACGATGCCGTACAGATTGAAATGGAGGTGGCACCGTGACAAACAGCACGCCCGTTGTCGCACTGGCCGGCAATCCCAACGTCGGCAAATCGACCGTGTTCAACGCGCTCACCGGCGCGCACCAGCACACAGGCAACTGGGCCGGAAAAACCGTCGCAGGCGCATATGGCGCCATGCGCTGCGGCGATGCGCGGCTGACGCTGGTTGATCTGCCGGGTACTTATTCCCTGCGCGCCCGCTCAGAAGAGGAGCGCGCCGCGCGCGATTTTCTGCAATCGGGCGAAGCCGGCCTGACCGTGCTGGTGGCGGACGCCACCTGTCTGGAGCGCAATCTGATTCTGGTTTTGCAGGTGCTGGAGGCCATGCCCAACGCTGTATTGTGCCTCAACCTGATGGATGAAGCGCGCAAAAAGCATATCGAAATTGACGTAGACGCGCTGGAAAGCGAGCTGGGCATTCCCGTTGTCCCGTGCGCGGCGCGGCGCGGGCAGGGGCTGCAGCAGCTCAAACGCACGGTCTGCCGTGCGCTGGAATCGCCGGTATCGGACGGCGTTGCACAAATCCGCTATCCGGCCGTGCTGGAACAGGCCGCGGCTCAAACCGGCCTGCCGCGCGCACAGGCGCTTTCCGCGCTGGTACGGCAGCCGCCCGAGGGCATGACCGCCGAGCAGGTGGACGACATGCTGACCGCCTCGGCCGCGCTGCGCGCGGAGGAAATCGCCCTGACCTGCGTTATGCAGAACGAACACGCCTGCCAGCGCGACCGCCGCATCGACCGCGTGCTGCTCAGCCGCCGCTTCGGCATGCCGCTTATGCTGCTGCTGCTCGCGCTGGTGTTTTACATCACGCTGGCCGGTGCAAATATCCCAAGCGAGTGGCTGAGCGCGCATCTGCTCGGCCTGACTGTGCCGCTCGCCGCGGCGCTGAGATCGCTCGGCCTGCCGCCGTTTCTCGTTTCGCTGCTGGCAGACGGCATCTGGAGGGTAACGGCTACCGTTGTCTCCGTCATGCTGCCGCCGATGGCCATTTTCTTTCCCCTGTTCACCCTGCTGGAAGACGCGGGCTATCTGCCGCGCGTTGCTTTTCAGCTTGACCATGCGTTTCACCGTGCGCACGCCTGCGGCAAGCAATCACTGTGCATGTGCATGGGGTTTGGCTGCAACGCCTGCGGCGTAACCGGCTGCCGCATCATTGATTCGCCGCGCGAGCGGCTGATCGCCATGCTCACCAACAGCTTCGCGCCCTGCAACGGCCGTTTTCCGCTGCTCATTTTTCTCTGCTCGGTCTTTTTCGCCGGCAATTCGGCCGGCGGCGCGCTGCTGCTGACCGCCGTCATTGCCGGCAGCGTGGGGCTGACGCTTGCCGCGTCCCGTCTGCTGTCCGCAACCATGCTCAAGGGGGTTCCCTCCTCCTATACGCTGGAACTGCCGCCTTACCGCGCACCGCAGGCCGGCAAAGTCATCGTGCGCAGCGTGTTCGACCGCACGCTGTTCATCCTCGGCCGGGCGGCCGCCGTGGCCGCGCCTGCGGGCGCGCTGATCTGGCTGCTTGCCAATATCACCGTCGGCGGCGCGCCGCTGTTCCAGCATCTGACCGCGCTGCTTGACCCCTTTGGGCGGCTGCTTGGGCTGGACGGCGTCATCCTGCTCGCCTTTATCCTCGGCTTTCCGGCAAATGAGCTGGTGATGCCGCTGATCGTCATGGGCTACCTTGCCACAGGCACGCTGGGCGATGTGGGCAACCTGCTTTCTTTCCGGGCGCTGCTCATCGCCAACGGCTGGACGAATGTCACCGCGCTGTGTACGCTGCTGTTCACCGTTGCGCACTGGCCATGCTCCACCACCTGCCTGACGATCTGGAAAGAAAGCGGCAGCGTCAAATGGACGCTTGCGGCCGCCGCGCTGCCCACCGTCTTCGGCATTGCGCTGTGCCTTGCCGTGCATGCCGCATGCCATCTGTTCGGAATCGTATAATAAAAAACCTTCCCTTGATCGGGAAGGTTTTTTTCAGTCGCGGAATTTGAGCAGCTTATATGGCTCGACTTCAAGCGCATCGGCGATGCGAAAAAGCGTATCCAGAGAAATCCCCGCAAACGCATTTTCCGCTTTTGCCAGCAGAGAAACGGAAATGCCCGCACATTCTGCCAGCCTTTCCTGCGAAAAACTGCGCTCTTTGCGATAATATTGTATATTTAACCCGAGCTTTCGATAGCGGTCCGAGTGTGCAAAGTCCATTTTACTCACCTCGGTAATAGTGTATCTCCAATCCTTTTCTCTATAAATTGAATAAAATTGTTGATTTATTCATTGTTATTGAATAATATAGTATTTACAATGAACACAACAATAATAACACTTGGAGAGAACAGGCATAATGATTCACGAAGCGGCGCTCTGTGCAGACAATGTTTTGAAAGGCTCTTGCAGCAAGAGAACCCATAAGAACATTTGTTTTCTTTGTCCGGTTATGCTATACTGTTTTTGTATTGCCATAACGAAACGAGGATACCTATGCAACCGACCAAATTCGATTTGAAATATGCCGCCGTGCGGCGTGCGGTCATCGAGCAGCGCTTTTCCAATTTGAACGACAAGCAGCGCGAGGCTGTGTTTGCCACCGAGGGCCCCCTGCTGATTCTGGCGGGCGCGGGCAGCGGCAAAACCACCGTGCTCATCAACCGCATCATCAATATCCTGCGCTTCGGACAGGGGCTGACGAGCGACCTTGCCCCTGCCGGTGCGACCGAAGCCGACCTGCTTTTTTTGACCGAATACCTGACCGACCCCCGTCCGGAAAACCGCGCGCGCGCCGAAGCGCTGTGCGCCCTGTATCCGGCAAAACCGTGGGAGGTCATTGCCATCACCTTCACCAACAAGGCGGCGCGCGAGCTGCGCGAACGCCTGACCGCCGCGCTGGACGATGAGGAGGCCGCATCCGCGGTGTGGGCGTATACCTTCCACACCGCCTGCCTGCGCATTCTGCGGCGGCACGCCGACCTGCTGGGCTTTGAAACCGCCTTCACCATCTACGATGAGGACGATAAAAAGCGGGTCATCACCAATGTGCTCAAAATGCTGAACCTTGACCCCAAGGCGTTTGACCCGCGCACGGTCATCGGAATGATTTCGCGCGCCAAGGACAAGCTGATGACACCCCGGCAGTTTGCAGCGGACGCGGCGGGCGATTACTTCCGCGAAAAGGTGGCGGATGTTTATCGCCTGTACGAGCGCGAGATGAAAAAAGCCTGTGCGCTGGATTTTGACGATATCATCATGAAAACCGTGCTGCTGCTGCAAAACAATCCCGAGGTGCTTGAATATTACCAGCACAAATTCCGCTATGTGCTGGTGGACGAATATCAGGATACCAACTACGCCCAGTATGTGCTCACCAGCCTGCTGGCGGGCTACTATGAAAACATCTGCGTGGTGGGTGACGACGACCAGTCCATCTACAAATTCCGCGGCGCCACGATTACCAATATTCTGGAATTTGAAAAGCAGTTCAAGGATGCGCGCACCATCCGGCTGGAGCAGAACTACCGCTCGACCGGCAACATCCTGAACGCCGCCAACGAGGTCATCCGCAACAACACCGGCCGCAAGGGAAAGGAGCTGTGGACCGACCACGGCGACGGCAGCAAGATCCGCCTGCACCGCTCGGACAGTCAGGAGGGCGAGGCCGCCTATATTGCGGATACCATCCGCGCCGGGGTGGAGGAAGGACGCCGCTGGAGCGATTTTGCCGTGCTGTACCGCAACAACGTGCTTTCGGATAATATTGCCGCCTCGTTTATCCGGTCGGGCATCCCGTACCGTGTGTATAAGGGGCGCGACTTCTTCTCCCGCGCCGAGGTGCGCGATATGTTCGCATATCTGTGGGTGCTGGAAAACCCCGCCGATGAGCTGCGCCTCAGGCGCATCATCAACGTGCCCGCCCGCAAGATCGGCGATAAATCGGTGGAAACCGCCGCGCAGCTGGCGCTGGAAAACGGGATGCTGCTGTACGATGTGGTACGCAACGCTGCGCAGTTCCCCGCGCTTTCGCGCGGCGCGGGCGCGATGGAGAAGTTCGGCACGATGATGGAAAACCTGCGGCAGCAGCGGGCGTTCCTCTCGCTTTCCGAGCTGTATGATGAACTGCTGGACAAAACCGGCTACGTCCGCGCACTGGAGCTCAAGGGCGGCGTGGAGGAGCAGGGCCGTATCGAGCATATCGAAGAGCTGAAATCCCATATCGTCAGCTACGAAAACGACCATGACGATGCTTCGCTTGCCGGCTTTCTGGAGGAAATGGCGCTGTATACCGATGCCGACCAGTCCGGCGAGGAAGAGGACGCTGTGCTGATGATGACCATGCACTCCGCCAAGGGGCTGGAATTTCCGGTGGTATTCCTTGCCGGTATGGAGGACGGTCTGTTCCCCGGCTTCCGGGCGATGGAGCGCGAAGAAGATATGGAGGAGGAGCGGCGGCTGTGCTATGTTGCCGTTACCCGCGCAAAGGAGCAGCTGTATCTGACCTGCGCGGAACGCCGTATGTTGTACGGCCGCACCCAGTACGCGCATCCCTCCCGCTTTATCGACGAAATGCCGCGTGAGCTGCTCGACAGCAATATCGGTGACGCGCGGATGTTCCAGTCCGCCACGCAGGCCGATCCCACTCTGCCGCGCGCACAGGTCGCGCGGGCGCGGTATACATCCGCGGCGGCATCGGCAGCGTCTTCTTTCTCCGCACCGGCCGCACGGAACGCCGCGCCGCTGCCCGATTTTGCCGCTGGCTGCCGCGTGCGCCACAAGGCGTTCGGCGAAGGGATGGTGGTGTCCGTCAAGCCCATGGGCGGGGATGCCCTGCTTGAGATTGCGTTTGATCAGAAAGGCACCAAGCGCCTGATGGCTAAGTCCGCCGCGCAGTTTATGCAGAAAATATAGATTTGTCAAAGTGTTTTGACAGCAAAATGCCGTCCATCAAACAGGTTTGATGGACGGCATTGCTGTTTCCGTGCTGTCATACAGGCAGATGCAGAGGGGAGACGCTGCGCGGCAGCTCTCTGCCGGAGAAGAGCATACGCTCTCCATCCGCCTGCTATTCCAGCAGTTTTTCCCGCAGCGCCTGAATCGCGCGCTTTTCAATACGCGATACCTGCACCTGCGACACGCCGATGATTTTTGCCGTCTGCTGCTGCGTCAGGTCGCGTGAAAAGCGCAGCGCAAGCACCTCGCGGTCTCGGCTGGGCAGCGCGGCCATCGCCTCGCGCAGCGACAGATACAGACAGGTGCGCTCCTCCATGCCCTCGTCGCCTACCAGGTCTCCCAGCCGTCCGCCGCCGGACAGCTCGCGCTCCAATGAATCGACCGATACTTCGGCCTGCTCGCATGCGGCCACTTCTTCGGCCGTCAGTCCGGTGGCCGACGCCAGTTCGGATACGGTCGGCGACCGTCCGGTGCGGCTTTCCAGCTCGCTCTGCACTCTGCGCACCCGCGCCGCGCGTTCCTTAACCGCACGGCTGACCTTGACCGCCCCGTCATCCCGCAGAAAACGGCGGATCTCGCCCGCAATTTTGGGCACGGCATAGGTGGAAAATTCCCAGCCTCTGTCCGGCTCAAACCCGCGCACCGCTTTGATAAAACCCACGCAGGCAAGCTGGTACAAATCGTCCGGCTCTGCGCCGCGTCCGTAATACCGCCGCGCGACCGACCAGAGCAGGCCGCTGTTCTGCTCCAGCAGCCGCGCCTCGGCGCCGCTGTCGCCTGACTGCGCCGCCCGCAGCAGTCCGCGGGTTTCCGCTGTCACGCCGGCCGCTCCTGTAGCGCTTTCACCATAGTCACAATCGTGCCTTTGCCCGGGGCGGAGCGCACGCGGAGTTTGTCCGTAAAGGTCTCCATAATGGTGAATCCCATGCCGCTGCGCGTGTCGTCGCCTGTTGTAAACATGGGCTGGCGCGCCTGCTCAATATTTTCAATGCCGCAGCCGGAGTCTTTCACCTTCAGCTCAAACACACGCCCCTCAAGCAGGCGCACCGTAACCGTGATAAACCCCATTTTATTGGCATATCCATGTACAATCGCGTTGGTCACCGCTTCGGAAACAACAGTTTTGATATCGCCCAGTTCTTCCATCGTCGGGTCAAGCTGCGCCGCAAACGCGCCGACCGCCTGACGCGCAAACGCCTCGTTCACCGACCGGCTTTCAAATTTCAGGCTCATTTTATTGATGACTGCGCGCATCTCCATCCCCCCTTTCAAAAATCATCACCTGCGGCAGTCCCGCCGCCTCAAACACCCGCATCGGCTGCGGCGGCGTGCCATACACAACAAAATCCCGCCCGCTGCGCGCGCAGGTCCGATGCAGATGCAGCACAACCGCCAGGCCGGACGAATCCATAAACGTCAGCCCTGACAGATCAAGCACCAGTTTTTCGCAGGGATACAGCACAAGCAGATCCTCCGCCTGCTCAATAGCGGCGCGCGCGGCATGGTGGTCCAGCTCGCCTGCCAGCCGAACGGTCAGCGTGCCGCTCTGTTCCGTCTGTGTGATTTGCAGCATACTTTTCACCTCAACATGCTTTTTTGGCAAAAAAAGGCTTGTACCCTTTGCGGTACAAGCCCAAGTTTACCATTATTTTCCGTTTTATTCTGCCGTTTTCTGTCGTGAGCGCAGTATTTTTTCGGCTTCGCCCACCAGATAAAGCGAGCCGCAGATGAGAACGCAGTCCCGCGGCGCTGCGTTTTCCAGCGCCTTTGCAATGGCCTGCTCCGCGCTGCCGCAGTCATAAACCTCGGTGCAGCGCCGCTCTGCCAGTGCAGCCGCGGTCTGCGCAGGCAGCGCACGGTCATTTTCCGCGGGCGCGCAGGCATAGACTGCATCGGCGCGGCGCGCCAGCTCGTCGATACAGGTTTCATACTCTTTATCCTGCACCATGCCGATGACAATGTGCAGGCGGCGCATCTTCAGCATCTCGTCGATCGCCGCGCACAGCGCGCGGACGCCTGCCGCATTATGCGCCCCATCCAGCAGCACCAGCGGATTTTCCCGCAGGCGTTCCAGCCGTCCCGGCATACGCGCTCTGGCCAGCCCGCAAACCGCCGCAGAAACCGGAATTTCCCATCCACGCAGACGCAGCGCCTCTATGGTGCGCAGCGCGGTCAGCGCATTCTGAATCTGGTGCCGTCCCGGCATGGCCAGCGTATAGCCCTGCCCCTCATAAACAAAGGCAGAGCCGACAATGCCGCAGCGCAGCAGCTTGCAGTCTTCCGGCCGCCCATGCAGCAAAACCGCGCCCACAGCGCCGGCAGCCCGCCGTATGGCGGCAAGCGCGTCCTGCTCCTGGCCCGCCGCGCAGACAACGGCGCAGGCCGGTTTGATAATCGCCGCCTTCTCTTCCGCAATTTCCGCAATCGTATTGCCGAGTACCGTCATATGATCGCGCGAAATGGGCGTAATCACGCACACCTCCGTCCGCGCAATCACGTTGGTCGCGTCGCACCGGCCGCCCAGGCCGGTTTCCAGCACCACAATGTCGCACGCCTGCTCGGCAAAATACAGAAAGGCCAGCGCGGTGGTGAACTCAAACTCGCCGATGGTCTCTCCCTCCGGCAGGGACAGGCTTTCGCAGGCCACGGCCACCCGCTCGGCCAGACGGGTCAGGTCCGCGTCCGGAATGAGCGCGCCGTCTATGCGGATACGCTCGTGAAACTGCACCAGATAGGGCGAGGTATACAGCCCGACCCGATAACCTGCCGCCTGCAAAACCGCGGCGGTCATGCAGGCGGTCGAGCCTTTGCCGTTGGTGCCCGCCACATGGACAAATTTCAGTCCGTCCTGCGGGTTGCCGAGCGCCGCGCACAGCGCGCGGATGCGGTGCAGGCCGGGCTTGCCGGAAAAGCGTCCCAGCGTGTGAATATATTCTATTGCTGTTTTCGGAATATCGGTATCCATGATAAACCCTTTCCTTACATCGTAGTAATGGCAGTATTATAACACCTTGCGCGCCAAAAAGCAAAGAACCGCCCGCAGGCGGTTCTGAGACTGTCGAAAAACTTTGTTTTCCGACAATCTATGTTTGGACTACGTGGGTCATGGACGAGTAAAAAGTTCCTATGCAGAAACTTTTTCTCTCTCAAAGTATAAAAAGTCAGGCACCTGTCCTGACTTTTTATGCATTTGCGCTGCAAATGCTGTTTTACGCGCGCTGCCGCGCGTATTGTGGGTCTATCCATTGACAAAATACTTTTTCGACAAGCTGAAAGAACCGCCCGCAGGCGGTTCTTTTTTAGATGATACACGGATTTAACCCAGCGCAGCGATGGATTCCTCCAGCTTTGCCAGATGCTCGCGGAGCTTCTCTGCCTTTTCGCGCTCGACCGCGACGACCTTTTCGGGCGCCTTGTCGACAAACTTCGGGTTGTTCAGCTTTTTCATGACAAACGCGATGTCATCCTCCACCTTGGCCTTTTCCTTGGCAAGGCGGGCACGCTCGGCCGCAAAGTCGATCAGATCGCCCATCGGCATATAGAGCTGCGCGTCACCCGTGACGACCGACGCCATTTTGGCGGCATCCTCCGGCACTGCGTCGATCAGCTCGATCTCGGACGCATACGCCAGCTTGGGGAAGAAGCCCGCGCCTGCGGCAAAGGTCTCCTTCTTTTCCGAAAGGATGAGCACCTTGGCCTTTTTGGAGGGCGGCACGTTCATCTCGCTGCGGCGGTTGCGGATGGCGCGCACTGCGTCCATCAGCGTTTCCATCTGCGCTTCCTCCGCGGCAAAGTGCAGCGTTTCATCATATTCCGGCCACTGGGACACCATGACCGACGGCCCCTCGTGCGGCAGCGCCTGCCAGATGGTTTCCGTGATGAACGGCATAAACGGATGCAGCAGCTGCATCGCGCCGGAAAGCACATAGCACAGTACCTTCTGCACATTTTCATCGCCGTTCTGCAGGCGGGTCTTGGCGATCTCGATATACCAGTCGCAGAAGTTATCCCAGATAAAGTCGTTGAGCTTGGAGGCCGCCAGACCCAGCTCGTACTGGTCGATATTGCGGGTGACCTCGGCCACCAGCGTGTTGTATTTGGACACGATCCACTTGTCCTCGATCGCAAGTTCCGCAGGCAGCTCCGCCTTTGCGTCCTTATCGATCGTCAGGTTCATCTGAATGAAGCGGGACGCATTCCAGATCTTGTTGCAGAAGTTGCGGCTGGCCTGCACGCGCTCATCCGAGAAGCGCATATCGTTTCCGGGGCTGTTGCCGGTGGCAAGCGTAAAGCGCAGCGCATCCGCACCATACTGGTCGATGATCTCGAGCGGGTCAATGCCGTTGCCCAGCGATTTGGACATCTTGCGGCCCTGCGCATCGCGCACCAGACCGTGGATATACACGGTTTCAAACGGGGTCTCGCCCATGTGCTCCACACCGGAGAAGATCATGCGCGCCACCCAGAAGAAAATGATATCATAGCCGGTAACCAGCGTAGAGGTCGGGTAGAAATATTCCAGCTCCTTGGTCTTTTCCGGCCAGCCGAGCGTGGAGAACGGCCACAGCGCGGAGGAGAACCAGGTATCCAGCACATCCTCTTCCTGACGGACGTTTTTACTGCCGCACTTCGGGCAGACGTGAATATCTTCCTTGGAAACGGTCATTTCGCCGCAGTCGTCGCAGTAGAACGCCGGGATGCGGTGACCCCACCACAGCTGGCGGGAGATGCACCAGTCGTGCACATTCTCCATCCAGCGCAGATAAGTCTTGGAGAAGCGGTCGGGCACGAACTTGGTCTTGCCCTCGTTGACAACGTCCATCGCAGGCTTTGCCAGCGGCGCCATCTTGACGAACCACTGCGCCGAGGTCATCGGCTCAACGGTCGTGCCGCAGCGGTAGCAGGTGCCGACATTGTGCTCGTGCTCCTCGATCTTAACGAGGTAGCCGCCCTCTTCCAGATCCTTGATGACCGCCTTGCGGCACTCGTAGCGGTCCATACCCTCGTACTTGCCGCCGTTTTCGTTCACGGTCGCGTCCTCGCCCAACACCAAAATCTGCTCAAGGTTGTGGCGCTGACCCATTTCAAAGTCGTTCGGGTCATGGCAGGGCGTAACCTTAACGCAGCCCGTGCCGAACTCCATGTCAACATACTCGTCGCCGAAAATCGGGATCTCGCGGTTCATAATCGGCAGGATGCAGGTCTTGCCGATCAGGTGCTTGTAGCGCTCATCATTCGGGTTGACCGCCACGCCGGTATCGCCCATAAAGGTTTCCGGACGGGTGGTGGCAACGACAAGGTCGCCCGAGCCGTCTGCCAGCGGGTAACGGATGTGCCACAGCTTGCCCGGCTGGGTCTCATACTCGACCTCGGCGTCGGAAAGCGCGGTCGCGCAGTGCGGGCACCAGTTGATGATGCGGTGCCCCTTGTAGATCAGACCCTTGTGATACAGGTTGACGAATACTTCGCGCACGGCCTTGGAGCAGCCCTCATCCATCGTGAAGCGCTCGCGCTCCCAGTCGCAGGACGAGCCAAGCTTTTTGAGCTGCTCGATGATGCGGTTGCCGTACTGGTGCTTCCAGTCCCACACACGCTCAAGGAACTTCTCGCGGCCGAGGTCGTAACGGGTCAGTCCTTCTTCCTTGCGGAGATTTTCCTCGACTTTAATCTGCGTTGCAATGCCCGCATGGTCGGTGCCGGGCATCCACAGCGCTTCGTAGCCCTGCATCCGCTTGGTGCGGATGAGGATATCCTGCAGGGTCTCGTCAAACGCGTGACCCATGTGGAGCTGGCCGGTCACGTTCGGGGGCGGAATGACAATCGTATAGGGTTTCTTGTCCGGATTGACCTCGGCATGGAAAAAGCCGGAGTCGTTCCAGAAGCTGTACAGCTTGTCCTCGACCGCTTTCGGGTCGTAGGTCTTGGGCAGTTCGCTCATTGATCTGTCTCCTTTTTTATTTAACGTTTTTACAGCATCGGCACCCCTCTGGGGCGGCAGTTTTCCCTTCTTGTTTCTCCCGTCAGACGGGCGGCAATCGGTTGGAGAAACGGGCTTGTGCGCGCCTGCGCGCCCTGAAGAAAGGGAGTGATTCGCAAGAGGGGGAAAACCTGGGTTTGCCCCCTCTTGTGCGCCTGCGGCGCGCAGCCGCACTGTTCTCCGCCTCCCACAGGCGGGCAAACAGCTCTGTCTGCGCAGCTTCGGGCACAAAAAAAGCACGCCGTCCTGCATAATAGGACGAAGCGTGCTCCGTGGTACCACCTAACTTCGCGGCAAAGCTGCCGCGCACTCGTTGGCCCGTAACGTGGGCGGGGGACGGAAGAGCCTGACTGTTTTCAGCCCTCCTGCTCCAAAGCGACCTTCTCCCCGTCTGCCGAAGGGCTTGCACCAGACCGCCCTCTCTCTAAACGCGCAAAGCAGGGGATACTCCTCTTTTTCATCGCATTTTACCTGTTAACTTTAACAGTATATCCAGAAAAACAAACTTTGTCAAGATTTTTGCACGTCAGAAAGGTCGATTTTGCCGTGTTCTTTTTCAAAGCGGCGAATGTCTTCCCGCGCCAAATACATCAAATGCCCATTGATAGAGCGCCCCTCATAGGATGCGACATACCGCAGCTTTTCCAATGTTTCCTCGTCCACGCGAAAACCGATGTGTTTGGACTTGCCCATAATACACCTCAAAGCAATTGAACTTATTTTAAGTTCACTTTAAGACTTTTATACGATATGATGTTGGTAGTATACTAAAAATGTACTAATAATTTAGACAGGCCGTTCCCGCATGCACGCAGCTGCAAAGCCGCCCGCTCCGCACCGCTTGGCCCCCTTTGCAACTTGTTTCCGCTATTTTATCTGCTATACTGAAAATCAAGGAGGGGGTCCTGATGCGCAAAAAACTCTGTACGCTTTTCTGCACCGCGCTTCTGCTGCTGTGCGTGCTACCGGTAACGGCAGGGGCCAACAGCCTGCCGCGGCCGTATGTGCGGATCACGATCGCCCAGCCGGACCAGCCGGTTGCGTGGAT
>NZ_JBMNUP010000020.1:0-19503 GCF_050946325.1 Agathobaculum sp.
CGAAGCGCTGAGCGAACACCTGCGCGGCAGGGAATACGGCGTGATCACCATGCACCGCGATTATCACAGGTAAAGCAAGTTAAAGGAGCGGACTATGTCCTTTTCGACCCAGGTGAAAAATGAACTCTGCCGGGCGGCAATGCATCGGCCGTGCTGCATCCGCGCGGAGGCATATGGAGCCCTGCTGCATGCAACCATTTTTTCGCATCGCGAAATTCGTCTGAATACGGAAAATGCGGAGATCGCGCGCAGATTGCAGCTTTTGCTGCGGCGCGCTTTCTCTGTGGACTGTGCGCCGAGGCAGGCGGGGAGCAAAATACAGCTTGTGCTGGAACACGCAGAGCAGCTGGGCCATATTTTTGACGCGCTTGGATACGACCTGAAAAATCATGTAACTTATCATATCAATCGGAACGTGCTGGAGGAAGACTGCTGTATTGCAGCTTTTCTGCGCGGCGTGTTCCTGATGGCGGGCACTGTGGCGGGACCGGATAAAAAAAGCCATCTGGAGCTCAAAACAGCGCGGCACAGCCTTGCAGGGGAGGAAACAAGCCTGCTGCTGGACCTGCATCTGTCTCCCAAGATGACCCGCCGCGGCAGCACATATGTGCTGTATTTTAAAGACGGGGCGAGTATTGAGGATTTTCTGACCAGCATCGGCGCGCCGCGCGCGGCGATGGAGCTGATGGAAGCCAAGGTGGAAAAAACGCTGCGCAACACCATCAACCGGCAGGTAAATTGTGAAACCGCCAACATGGTAAAAGCGGCGGATGCCTCGGCCCGGCAGGTGGCGGCGATACAGCGTGTGTTGCGCACACATGGGGAGGCGTTCTTCCCAGAGCGCCTGCGGGAGACAGTGCGCCTGCGTCTGGCCTATCCGACCGACAGCCTGGCTGAGCTGGCGGCGCGGTTTGACCCGCCCATTTCCAAGCCGGGCCTCAGCCACCGGCTGAAAAAAATAACCGAGCTTTCCGCAGCGGAGGAAGAATAAAATGACGCCTTTTGCACATCTTCATGTACACAGTGAATACAGCCTGCTGGACGGCGCGTGCCGGATTGAGGGACTGGTTGACCGCGTAGCGGAATTGGGGCAGACTGCCTGCGCGCTGACCGACCACGGCGTGATGTACGGCGTGATTGATTTTTACCGCGCCTGCAAGGTCAGGGGAATCCATCCGGTGATTGGATGCGAGGTGTATGTTGCCCCGCGTTCCCGTCTGGACCGCAGCTATGTGAACGGGGAATGGCACAGCCATCTGATTTTGCTTTGTGAAAATATGACCGGCTACCGCAATTTGATCCATATGGTATCGCTGGGCTTCTCTGAGGGATTTTACATGAAGCCGCGCATTGATATGGAGCTGCTGCGGCAGCACAGCGAGGGACTGATCTGCCTGTCGGCGTGCCTTGCCGGCATGATACCGCGCGCGCTGGCAGACGGCGATATGGACGGCGCGTATGAAATGTGCGAGCAGTTTCTGGAGATTTTTGACCGCGATCACTTCTATCTGGAAATACAGGACCACGGCATTGCTGTGCAGAAAAAAGTCAACGATGGCCTGTACAACCTGGCGGAAGAACTGCAAATTGGCCTTGTTGCCACCAATGACGCGCACTACCTGACCCGAAAGGATGCCAAGATTCAGGACGTTCTGATGTCCATTCAAATGGGAAAGACAGTGGACGACCCGACCCGCATGAAGTTTGAAACGCAGGAGTTTTATATCAAGGACGCGGACGAGATGGCGGCGCTGTTTCCTGAGCATCCCGAGGCGCTGGCCAACACCGTAAAGATCGCGGAGCGCTGCCAGGTGGAATTTGAGTTCGGCAAATACCATCTGCCGGAATTTGATGTGCCTGCGGGATACACGGCGCTGGAATACCTGCAAAAGCTGTGTGCGGAAGGCTTTGCGCAGCGTTATCCGGAGGATGACGGCACCGTGCGCAAGCGGCTGCAATATGAGATCGACATGATCGCCAAGATGGGGTTTGTCGATTATTTTCTGATCGTTTCAGATTTTATCGGCTACGCCAAGCGGCAGGGCATACCGGTAGGGCCGGGGCGCGGCTCGGCCGCAGGCTCAATTGTGTCCTACTGTCTTGGCATCACAGACCTGGACCCGATCCACTATTCCCTGTATTTTGAACGTTTCCTCAATCCGGAGCGCGTTTCCATGCCGGATATCGACGTGGACTTCTGTTATGTGCGCCGGCCGGAAGTCATTGAATATGTCACGGACAAATACGGCAAGGACAGGGTGGCGCAGATCGTCACCTTTGGCACCATGGCGGCGCGCGGCGCGATACGCGACGTAGGGCGGGCGCTGTCCATTCCCTATAACGAGGTGGACGTGGTGGCCAAGCAGGTGCCGAACGAGCTGCACATTACCATTGATAAAGCGCTGTCTGTAAATCCTGAACTGAAAAGGATGTATGACGAAAAACCGCAGGTGCGGGAGCTGATTGATACCGCGCGTGCGCTCGAAGGCATGCCGCGGCACGCTTCGACCCATGCCGCGGGCGTTGTCATCACCAAGGACCCGGTGGATACCTATGTGCCGCTGGCCCGTAATGATGAGCAGATGGTCACGCAGTTTACCATGGTCACGCTGGAGGAGCTGGGGCTGCTCAAGATGGACTTTCTTGGCCTGCGCAACCTGACGGTCATCGCGGATGCGGAAAAGATGATCCGCCGCCATACGCCGGACTTCGATATCGAAAAGGTGGATATGAACGATCCGGCGACTTATGAGATGCTCGGCCGCGGCTCGACAATGGGCGTGTTCCAGCTTGAAAGCGCGGGTATTACCAATGTCGTCACCGGCCTGCGTCCGCAGTCAATTGAAGATATCACGGCGGTTGTGGCGCTGTACCGGCCGGGGCCGATGCAGTCTATCCCGCGGTATATTGAGTGCCGCCATCATCCGGAAAAGGTGACGTACAAGCACCCTCTGCTTGAGCCGATCCTCAAAGTCACTTACGGCTGCATGATCTATCAGGAGCAGGTCATGCAGGTGTTCCAGTCGCTGGCGGGGTATTCGCTCGGCAAGGCGGATATGGTGCGCCGCGCGATGAGCAAAAAGAAAATGAAGGAGCTGGAAAAGGAACGCGTCACGTTTATCCATGGCGACGAGGCGCAGGGGATTGACGGGGCGGTTAAGCGCGGTGTACCCGAGGCGGTTGCGGCCAGCCTGTTTGACGAAATTATGGATTTCGCCAACTATGCCTTCAACAAGGCGCATGCCGTGTGCTATGCGGTGGTTTCGTTCCGCACCGCGTACCTGAAGTGTCATTACCCGAGGGAGTATATGGCGGCGCTGCTGACCAGCGTGCTGGATTCTTCGGATAAGATCTCGGAATATATTCAGGCCGCGCGGGAAATGGATATCCGCGTGCTGCCGCCGGATGTCAATGAGTCGGACGATGGTTTTTCGGTCTCAGGGCAGGATATTCGCTTTGGCCTTGCGGCGGTCAAGGGCGTTGGCCGCTCGTTTATGAAGCAGCTGGTGCAGGAACGTGAGACGAACGGCTTGTTTGCTTCTTTTCAGGATTTCTGCGAGCGCATGTATGACAGGGAGCTCAACCGCCGCGCGCTGGAGAATCTGATCAAGGCCGGCGCGTTTGATTCACTGGGCGGCCGCCGCAGCCAGCTGCTGCAAATTGCGGGCGCGGTGGTTGACGCAATTGCGCAGAGCCGCAAAAAGAATATAGAGGGCCAGATGGATTTGTTCGGCATGGGCAATGACGCAGTGCAGGACAGCCAGATTGCGCTGCCGGATATTCCGGAGGTCTCCAAGCGGGAGCTGCTCGCCATGGAAAAGGAGACGACAGGGCTGTACCTGTCCGGCCACCCGATGGACGAATACCGCGCGCTGTCCCGCAAAGCGGAAGCCGCGCCCATCCGGCGGATTATTGACGATCTGGCGGGCGAGAGCGCGGAACCGTTGTACAGGGACGGCATGACGGTTCGGCTGGCGTGCGTTATCACGCATGTGCGGCTCAAATCCACCAAAAACGGTTCGATGATGGCTTATGTGACGGCAGAGGACGAAACAGCGGCGATTGAGCTGGTTGTTTTCTCGCGCGCGCTGCAAAAATGCGGCGCCTATCTGGTGGAGGACAGCGCTGTGCTGCTGACCGGTAAAATTGATGCGCGGGAAGATGAAGCGCCCAAAGTGCTGCTTGACGAGGCGCAGCCGCTGACCGAGAGCGCGGTCAGCGTTGCCCTGCAAAAAGAAAATCCGCAGCAGCCGGTTTTCAGCGGCAGTCAGGCGGCGCAGCTTGCGCCGCGCAAGCTGTTTTTGCGCATTGCCAGTATGGACAGCGGCCAGTGGCCGAAAATCAGGGATATTTTGCAGACGCAGCCGGGCGATACGCCGGTATACCTCTATCCGATGGATACGAAAAAGCGCAAACTGGCGGCGCGGCAGTACTGGTGCCAGCCCGATGTGCAGCTTCTGGAAAAATTACGCTTTCTCTTGGGCGAAGAAGATGTTATAATGCAGTAAGAGAAACGTGCGTTTGAAAAACATGTTTTTTATCAAGAATTTAAAGATACCGATATGGGAGGCTTATTATGGATAAGCAGATTCGCAGAATTGGCGTACT
Organism: Agathobaculum sp.; assembly: GCF_050946325.1. Lineage (GTDB taxonomy): Bacteria > Bacillota > Clostridia > Oscillospirales > Butyricicoccaceae > Agathobaculum. Next base: position 4,609 of record NZ_JBMNUP010000020.1, read on the forward strand.
GACCAGCGGAGGAGACGCGCCCGGCATGAATGCGCTCATCCGCGCCGTGGTGCGGACCGCGTCGGCGCATGATATTTCCGTGCTGGGCATCCGCCGCGGATACAGCGGCCTGATTAACGGCGATATCATTGAAATGCAGGCGCGCAGTGTGGACGGCATCATCCGCAAGGGCGGCACGATGCTGTATACGGCCCGCTGCAAGGAAATGATGACCGAGGAGGGGCTGCAAAAGGCTGCGGACACCTGCAAATACCTTGGCATTGACGGATTGATCTGCTGCGGCGGTGACGGTACGTTCCGCGGTGCGCAGGCACTGTCCCGCAAGGGGGTGCCGTGCATTGGCGTACCCGGCACAATTGACAACGATATTGTCTGCACGGACTATACCATTGGTTTTGATACCGCCTGCAATACGGCAATTGAATGTATCGACAAGCTGCGGGACACCATGCAGTCGCATGAGCGTTGCTCGGTGGTTGAGGTAATGGGCCGCCGCGCGGGCCATCTGGCGCTGCATGTTGGCTGTGCGGTTGGCGCAACGGCAATCTGCCTGCCTGAGCGTGAGCTGGATTTTGATACGGAAATTATTGAAAAGATGCGCGTCGGCCGCATTAAGGGCCGCAACCATCACATTATTATTGTGGCAGAGGGTTACGGTTCGGCGCAGGAAGTGGCTGACCGGATTCATGAGGCAACCGGCATTGATACGCGTGTGACCATTCTGGGACATATTCAGCGCGGCGGCTCTCCCTCTGCGCGCGACCGTACCATGGCGACCCGTATGGGCTATGAGGCGGTGAAGGCGCTGGAGGAAGGAAAGTCCAACCGCGTTATCGTATTTGACGATAACCGTGTGACCGATCTGGATATTGAAGAAGGTCTGGCGCGTCAAAAGGATTTGGAACAGGACCTGTTTGAAGCGCAGCAAACGGTTGCAATCTGATGCGGAAAGCAGTTTGGATTACGGGCGGCTCCCGCGGCATTGGGGCGGCGTGTGTGCGCGTTTTTGCAGCGGAAGGCTGGCGCGTGGCGTTTACCTATCGAAGCAGCGCGGCGCAGGCAGAAAAGCTGGCAGAGGAAACGGGGGCGCTGGCCGTTTGCGCGGATGCGTCGGACGGAGCCGCCGTGCAGGCTGCCTATGCGCAGACTTGCGGCCGGCTGGGCGCGCCCTATGCGCTGGTGTGCAATGCTGGCATCGCAGAGCAGAAAATGTTCCAGGACCTGACGGACGCGGATTGGCAGCGCATGCTGGACGTGAACCTTCTGGGCACGGTGCGCGCGGTGCGCGCGGCGCTGCCGGATATGCTGCACAGAAAAAACGGCAGTATTGTTACCGTCTCCTCCATGTGGGGACAGTACGGCGCTTCGTGTGAGAGCCACTATGCCGCAAGCAAAGCTGCGCTGATTGGACTGACCAAGTCGCTGGCGCTGGAACTCGGGCCGTCGGGGATTCGCGTCAACTGCGTTGCGCCGGGCGTGATTGATACCGACATGAACGCGATGCACAGCGAACAAACCATGCGTGAACTGGCGGATGAAACGCCGCTTTGCCGCATTGGCACGGCGGCAGAGATTGCGGACAGCATCCTCTATTTGAGTTCAGACAGAGCTTCCTTTATTACCGGACAAGTGCTCGGCGTAACAGGCGGGCTCTGATAAACAGAAAAGCATCCCTGCGCGGCCTCAGCCGCGCGGGGATGCTTTTGTATGCAGTAAATGGCGTTATTTCCGCCGTGCTGAGAGCCAGTGCGCCGCAGCCGCGGTCAGCCATGCTCCGCCAAGCGAAATGCCGAGCACAAGCGCGCCCGTCCGTGCCCAGAAAGCCTCGGGCAGAATCAGAATGATTTCATCGGTGCGCCAGTCAAACATCCAGTTGGTTTTGCCGGGGAAAAAGATGCGGTGAAAAGCGGTAAACAGACTGTCAAAGTCCAAAAGCGCCCAGATTGCGGCAAGCAAAAACAGCAATGTCAGCCCGGCTGCGGCCCAGAACGCGGGACTGCGGCCGAGAAAACGATGGAAAGGCAGCCGGCCTGCCCTGCGCAGCAGCGCCAGTAGCGCAAGTACGGCAGCGGAAAACCCAAGCAGGACAAAATTCAGCTGAAACAGCGCCTTGCAGTCCTGAAAATGGGCTTTTCCGCTTTCCGACCACTTGAGGGCTCCGGTGCCGAACGGTTCGTCCCACACCAGGTAGTCCATGACATCGTCATACGCTTCGCGGATGGTCTGCCGGTCCAGCCCAGTCTGTGCAGGCAGCTCCAGCGCGTCCGCCTGCGCATAGTAGAACGGGCGGCACAGAATGGGAACGGATACGGCCGCTGTCAGCCAGAACAGCGCAAGACAAAGAGAAAGCAGCAGGGACAGGGCTTTTGATGGTTTCATATTTCCTCTCCAATCTGTGCAGAAAGCACAATCAAAACCTGCGAGGGCAGGTAAAACAGCCACATGGCAACGCGCGTAAAGCTGTTTTGCAGACCGATGTTCCATGCGCCGACGCACAGGTCGCAGCAGATGAACAGCGCAAGGCCAAGGGCAAAAACGGCAGCCCGCCGGCTTTGACGGCGCAGGGAAAAGGCTTCGGCTGCATTGCAGACCAGTCCGGTGAAATAGAATGCAGCGGCGGAAAAAAGTGCATCTGCGCCGAGCGGGAGCAGCGCAAGCGGCAGCAATCGTACCGCAAGCAGCGGGCGGACGAGGCGCCCGCGCAAACATGCAAGGCGGCACAGATAAACAAGCTGCACCGCGCAAAAAAGAAGAACGCCGGCAAGGTAGTGCCGGTCCAGCACCAACAGAAACCAGTCCGCCCCCACTGTGAGCGTGAGCGCAAGGGCGGTAAGACGACCGTCCACCGTGCGAAGACTGCCCAGCGCGGCCAGCAGGCACAGCAAGATGGCTGCAAATTTAATGGGTACGCTGTTGCCGCACGCGGTTAAATCAAGCAGCACAAACCATGCGTACAGCAGTGCGGCGAGCCAGATGAATGCCCGCCGGAGCGAGCGCGTCATGGCATCGCCTCCTGTTATGCGGATATATGGTTTATCATACCCCAGGCGGCAGTGTGCGTCAAGTGTATGCAGGCTGCGGATAGGCTTGCAATTGTCTGTATAATCGGGTACAATAGGGAAAACAGAACAAAGGGGAAGTTTTTCGCATGGAGTTGCATTACGATATTACCCGACAGGACTATATTGATTTTAACCTGAATTATTTTAATCATAACGCGGTTGTGCAGCGCAGCATCAAAATGACGCGCATCGGCACGGCGGCGCTTGTGATTGTGGGCGGCACGGCGCTGATGTACTGGCTGGGGTCGCTGAACGTGTGGTCCATCGCGGTGTATACCGCAATGGCGGCGGTGTGTTTTTTTGGCACACCCTGGTATATGCGCCGCAAGGTAATCAAGAATGTGGACCGGATTTTGAGCCGTGCAAATAACAAGCAGGTATGCGGCGCAAAAACGCTCATCCTGCGGGATGATTCGTTTGAACTGGTGGGGGAGAATGAAGATACCGTGTATCAGTATGCCGCCGTTCAGCGCACTGCGAGCGACGAAGGGCATTACTATGTGTTTGTGGACGAATTTTCCGCTGTGATTGTTCCGTTTTCCGCGTTTGAAAGTGAAGCGCAGAAGCAGGAGTTTTATACACGCATTACGGCCTGTATTGAAGACGAAGCGCTCAAACTGTGAAAAAAGCTCCCTTTTGGGAGCTTTTTTGTGCAAATCAGGGAACTATCCGGAAGGCTGCGCGTCTAACCGGACAAACAACAGAGAACGGAGGGAGCTTTGATGAAAAAGAAGATTCTGGCGTGGGCGCTGATGCTGTGCATGGCACTTCCCATCGGCGCGGGTGCGGCGGCGCGGCCGGCAGATCTGCCCAAGACGGCGACGCGCGGTCATTTTTTGCAGGCGCTGGCGCAGAGCGCGGGAGAAAATCTGGAAGACAGCGCATGGATTCAAATGGAGGCATATTTTACGGACGGCGCCAAAGCAGACGCCGCGGCCAAGTGGGCGTTTGCCAAGTGGATTCTCAACGGCAGCGGCGCGGGGGATAAGGCCGCGTTGCGACTGGACGCTCCCATCACCCGGCAGGAAGCGGCGGCTTTTCTGGGACGGTATCTGGATTACCGCTACACCGAGCTGCCCGCCGGTTGCGGCACCGGCGCGCCCCAAATGGACAATGTTGCCGCATGGGCGCAGGACGGCGTGATGAAATGCTGGCTGTATCGCGTGATCGACACGGGCGATGCGCTGGATTTCCGGCCGGAGGGTCTGGTATCCGGTACAGAGGCTGCGCAGTGGATCGCGGCGGCAAACGCTGTGCAGGCCAGTGCGATCATCGCGCCGGAACAGCCGGCCTTTGCTGACGATCTGGTGCGCAAACTGGAAACGAAGGACAACTGGGCGGTTTCCCCGTATTCCATCCGGATGTGCTTGGCGATGCTGGCAAATGGCGCAAAGGGCGAAACGCAGCAGGAGCTGCTCACCGCCCTGCGTATCGACGATCTGGATGCGTTCAACCAGAGCATCAAGGAGCTGCTCGCGACCTATGACAGCTATGCGCGCATCATGTCGCTGGAAACGGCAAATTCCCTGTGGCTCAACCAGAGCTGGTTTGACGGAAAAGGCGAATTTCTGCCGGAGTTTGCGCGCAAAATGGAGGACAATTACCGCGCCGCGGCAGAGGAGGTCACAAACCGGAATTCGGTCGAGCGGGTCAACGCATGGGTAAACGAAAAGACGCACGGCAAAATTCCGTCCGTTTTGACCGAGGATAACCGCGAATTTGTAACGGCGCTGGTCAATGCCGTGTATTTCAAGGCGGCATGGGCAAAGGAGTTCCCCGCCCGGCGGACGGAAAAGGCGGAGTTCACCAATGCGGACGGTACAAAGGCCAAGGTCGATATGATGCACCAGACCGATTCTTTCGGCTATTACGCAACGCCCGGCGCGCAGGCGCTGAAAATGGATTACCGCAAGTACGCGGTGGACAATGCGGAGGGCGACAACTGGGAATTTTTCCGCGATGCGGATTTCAGCATGTACCTCATCAAGGCGGACAAGGGGCTGGACGTGCAGCATTTTCTGGACAGCGCGGACTTTTCCAAGGGCAGCGGGGAGATTCGAGTGGCCGTGCCCAAGTTCAAGGTGGAGTACGGCGCGGCGCTGGATGACGCGCTGCGGGCGCTCGGCGTTCAAACGGCATATGATGCGGAGCAGGCAGATTTGACCGCGATGCTGGACCCCACGGGGCTGCCGGACAAACAGCATTTTCTGGATACGGTGCTGCACAAGACCTACATCGCCGTGGACGAAAAGGGGACGGAAGCGGCCGCTGTGACCGCCGCGATGGATGGCGCCGGTTCGGCGATGCCCGAGCGTCCCGCGCTGGTGCGTGAATTTACCGCGGATGAACCGTTCTACTTTGCCATTCGGGATAACGCGGCAGGGGAGCTTCTGTTCGTCGGCCGGTATGAGAAGGCGGTGTAAGAATAGCGGCGAAACGCTTGACAAAGCGGCGTTTTGGGTATAAAATAGGAACATTCATAACAAAAAAGCGATGACGGAAATCCTGTCAGTACCCGGAAAGCGTTTTGGAGAGAGTGAACGCCGCGGCTGAAAGCGTTTGCAGACGTGGGGAGGGCAGAACCGATTCCCGAGCCGCACGGCGGAACCATGCAGTATGCCGTGCCGTCTTGTCCGCGTTACGGGCTTCCGAGCGGCTTTCCGCGCCTGAAAAGGGCGGAGGGCAAGCAGGGTGGAACCGTGGGATTTATACTCTCACCCCTGACACATCGTTAGGGGTGGGAGTTTTTCTTTTGCCCCGTAAAGTTTTAAGGAGGAACTACCATGTCCGAAGAAAACAAGTATACGTTTGAAAATCCGGAATATCGCGATACCTATCGTCATACGGTTTCGCATATTCTGGCGCAGGCGGTCAAGCGTCTGTATCCGGAAGTAAAGCTTGCCATCGGTCCGGCGATTGAGAACGGGTTTTACTATGATTTTGATGCGCCGTTCTCTTTCACGCAGGAGCATCTGGACGCGCTCGAAGCCGAGATGAAGAAAATCTGCAAGGAAAAGCTCAAGCTTGAGCGCTTTGAGCTGCCGCGCGCAGAGGCGATTCAGTTCATGGAGGAGCGGGACGAGCCGTACAAGGTCGAGCTCATCAACGACCTGCCCGAGGATGCGACGATTTCGTTCTACAAGCAGGGCGACTTTACCGACCTGTGCGCAGGCCCGCATCTGGACTCCACCGGCCGCGTCAAGGGCAACGCAATCAAGCTGCTGAGTGCGACGGGTGCATACTGGCGCGGTGATTCCAACCGCAAGATGCTCCAGCGTATCTACGGCACGGCTTTCCCGAAGAAGGATGAGCTGGATGCCTACCTTGCAGCGGTCGAGGAAGCAAAAAAGCGTGACCATAATAAATTGGGCCGTGAGCTGGAGTATTTCACGACGGTTGACTATATCGGACAGGGACTGCCGATCATGCTGCCGAAGGGCGCGCGCACCATTCAGATTTTGCAGCGCTGGATTGAAGATGAGGAACAGAAGCGCGGCTATCTGCTGACCAAGACCCCGCTGATGGCAAAGCGCGACCTGTATCGCATCTCCGGCCACTGGGATCATTACCTGGATGGCATGTTTATTCTGGGTGACCCGCATGACGAGGAGAAGGAATGCTTTGCATTGCGTCCGATGACCTGCCCGTTCCAGTATCAGGTATTCCTGAACCGCGCCCGTTCGTACCGCGATTTGCCGATGCGTTTGGGCGAGACCTCGACCCTGTTCCGCAATGAGGATTCGGGCGAGATGCATGGCCTCATCCGCGTGCGTCAGTTCACCATTTCTGAGGGACATCTGATCCTTCGTCCCGATCAGCTCGAGGAAGAGTTCAAGGGCTGCCTGGATCTGGCAAAGTATTGTCTGGATACGCTCGGCCTGCTTGAAAAATGTACTTTCCGCTTCTCGCAGTGGGATCCGGCAAATCCGGGCAATAAGTACGAAGGCACTGCGGAGCAGTGGGAACTGGCGCAGAACACCATGGCGCACATCCTCGATGATCTGGGTGTAAATTATGTGGTTGGAATCGACGAAGCAGCGTTCTATGGCCCCAAGCTGGACATCCAGTATAAGAATGTCCACGGCAAGGAAGATACGCTCATTACAATTCAGATTGACATGCTGCTCGCCCAGAAGTTTGGCATGGAGTATACCGACGCGGATGGTCAGAAGAAAACGCCGTATATCATCCACCGTACCTCGATGGGATGCTACGAGCGCACGCTGGCATACCTCATTGAAGAGTATGCGGGCGCTCTGCCGACCTGGATGGCGCCTGAGCAGGTTCGCATGATGCCGATGACCGACCGCAACGTTGATTATGCTTACGCCATTAAGGAGCAGCTTGAAAAGCATGGTTTCCGCGTAGAAATGGATGCGCGCAATGAAAAAATCGGCAAGAAGATTCGCGAGGCACAGCTCGAAAAGGTACCGTATATGCTGGTGCTTGGCGACAAGGACGAGGAAAAGGGCATTATCTCGGTGCGTGACCGCAAGACCGGCGAAACCACGCAGATGGAGCTTTCTGAGTTTATCGAAAAGCTGACCTATGAGGTAAAGGAGAAGCTCAAGTAAGCGTTTTCTCTCTGTGCACCGCTATGGCAGGGTGCGGACTTCGTCCGAGGCTTTGAACACGGTGACGTGGTACAGCTGCCCTGCCTCGAGCGGGCCAAAGGCAAACCGGCCGAGTTCGTCCGTATAGACGGCGCCGACCGGCCTCGTGGGTGCGTCCGCAAGATAAAAGGTGACAAGCGCCGCCTCGACGGGACGTTCGGCGGCATCCAGCACGGTGCCTGTCAGCGCGGGACGCTGATCTGGCGCAAGAATGGATGCCGCATCGACCAGCTCGCGTGCAGCCGGTTTGACATAGAAAGAATGAGAAAAATTCATGAAGCAACCCTCGCATATCGTTTGTTGGCAGCCCCATTCCGGCGGAATGCGGCGCAGGGCTGCCGGAAATGAAGCAGATACCTTATTTTATGAAACAGACAAGGAAAAGGTGAAATACGCATGGCAGATAAGAAAAAACTGGTGAGCGAGATCACATCCATGGACGTGGATTTTGCCCAGTGGTATACCGATATCGTCAAAAAGGCAGAGATGATTGACTACTCTTCAGTCAAGGGCTGCGTGATTATGCGTCCCTATGCGCAGGCGATTTGGGAAAATATTCAGCACACGCTGGACGGCATGTTCAAGGCAACCGGACATGAGAATGTCGCGATGCCGATCTTCATTCCGGAAAGCCTGCTGCAAAAGGAAAAGGATCATGTAGAAGGCTTTGCACCCGAGGTTGCGTGGGTGACCCACGGTGGCTCGGAAAAGCTGGAGGAACGCCTGTGCGTGCGCCCGACCTCGGAGACGCTGTTCTGCGAGCATTACGCAAAGACGGTCCGTTCCTGGCGCGACCTGCCCAAGCTGTACAACCAGTGGTGCTCGGTCGTCCGCTGGGAAAAGACCACCCGTCCGTTCCTGCGCAGCCGTGAGTTCTGGTGGCAGGAGGGCCACACTGTACACGCGACTGCGGAAGAGGCGATGGAGGAAACGCTGCGCATGCTCAATGTGTATGCCACCTTCTGCGAGGAATATCTGGCGATCCCTGTGCTCAAGGGCGAAAAAACCGAGAAGGAGCGCTTTGCGGGTGCGGAAAAGACGTATACCATCGAGGCGATGATGCACGACGGCAAGGCGCTGCAGTCCGGCACGAGCCATTATTTCGGCAATGGCTTTGCCAAGGCGTTCGATATGCAGTATACGGATAAGAACAACACGCTGCAATATATGGAGCAGACTTCGTGGGGCGTTTCGACCCGCCTGATCGGCGCGATCATCATGACCCACGGCGATAATGAGGGCCTGGTGCTGCCGCCGCGCATCGCGCCGACCCAGTTGGTGGTCATTCCGGTGGCGGCGCACAAGGCCGGCGTTACCGAAAAGGCGCAGGAACTGCTGGAAACCGTCAAGGCGGCCGGCATCCGCGCCAAGATCGACGTTTCGGACAATTCGCCCGGCTGGAAGTTTGCCGAGTATGAGATGAAGGGCGTGCCGCTCCGTCTGGAGGTCGGCCCGCGCGATATCGAAAACGGTCAGTGCGTGCTCGTCCGCCGTGATACCCGCGAAAAGACGGTCTGCAAGTTTGAGGATCTGGCGGCAACCATTCCGGCGCTGCTGGAGGACATCCAGAAGGCGCTGTTTGAAAAGGCGCTGCGTAACCGCGAGGAGCACACCTACACCGCCAAATCGTTGGATGAGATGAAGGAGATCCTGAAGGATCACATCGGTTTTGTCAAGTCCATGTGGTGCGGCGATCGCGCCTGCGAGGAGAAGATCAAGGAAGAGACCGGTATGCCGTCCCGCTGCATGCCGTTTGAGCAGGAGCATATTGCGGATGTCTGTCCGGTATGCGGCAAGCCTGCGAACAAAATGGTCGTTTGGGGCATTGCGTACTGATTATAAGCGCACGGTGGTGCCGCTGCGTGCCGGGGAGGTAGCGGAATGACAGCATGGATGGAGAATTTTGTGCAAAACCGGCTGCCGGAGCTGGCGCTCGGCGCGCTGTTTGTGGCCGCAGCCGTGGCGGTGACGCTGATTGCCTCACGGCTGGTTAACCGGCTGATGTGCCGGCTGATTGAGCGGCAGAAAAAAATAAACAGCGGCAGCGCGACGATTTTGGCGTTTTTCCGTTATATTGCGGTGGCTGCGGTGTATTTTGCCGGCTTTGCCGTGATCGTTTCCAATATTCCTGCGCTGAGCGCGGGGGTAAATAAGGTGCTCGCTGCCGGCGGTATTCTGGCAGTGATCGGCGGTTTGGCCGCGCAGGAGGCGCTGGGCAGCGTAGTCAGCGGTTTGATGATTCTGGCGTTTAAGCCGTTTGTCATCGGCGATGTGGTGCGCTGTGTGGATACGAATATTTCCGGTGTGATTGAAGAGATCACACTGCGGCATACTGCAATCCGCACCTATGAAAATAAGCGTGTGATTGTACCGAACAGCGTGATGAACAGCGCCATCGTAGAAAATGCAGACTATGCGGACAGCCGCGTCTGCGTTTTTCTGGAGATCGGCGTGACCTATGAATCCAACGTACAGCTTGCCAAGCAGCTGCTGGCGGAGACCGTGGCGGCGCAGCCGGATTATCTGGATGTGCGCACACCCGATCAGAAGGCGGAGGGTGCGCCGGAAGTACAGGTTGTTGTGCTGGCCCTGGCCGACAGCGCGGTCACGCTGCGCGCGTCGCTGTGGGCGCGGGATAATGCAACGGCGTTTCGCCTGAAGTGCGCAGTGCAGGAGGAAATCCTGCAGGTATATGAGCGGGCAGGGGTGGAAATTGCTTACCCGCATATGGTTGTTGTGCCCAAGCAGCAAGATGTATAAAAACAAAAAACCGCTTCTCCGGCAGGGAGAAGCGGTTTTTTCTGCCGAAAATTATGAATAAATTGTTAATTTGTCAAATATACAATGAATTTATTTACAAATTTACAGCAATGTGCTAAACTATGTGCAAAGCAGTCGGATGCACTGCGACAAAATAAAAGGAGGAATTATTTATGAAAAAGAAACTGCGTCTGCTTGCGGCAACAGTGCTGGTCGCGGCAGGCCTGGCTGTGACTGCGGGGGCTGCAAGCTTTGATTCCTGTGCGGATAAGCTGCATGATATCGGCCTGTTTCAGGGTACGGGAGAGGGATACGAACTTGACCGTGCGCCAACCCGTGCGGAAGCAGCGACTATGCTGGTCCGCCTGCTTGGCAAAGAGACGGAGGCAAAGGAACTGGAATACACCGCGCCGTTCACCGATCTGGCCAACTGGCAGAAGCCCTATGTGCAGTATCTGTATGAAAACAAGCTGACCAACGGCGCCACCGCCACCACCTTTGAGCCCGAGGAAAAGTGCACTGCGCAGATGTACAGCGCGTTCCTGCTCCGTTCGCTGGGGTATTCCGAAGCGGCGGATGCGGAATATCATTTTGAATACCGTCAGGCGGTTCCGTATGCGTTCTCTATCGGCCTTGCTGATTTTGCATGCCTGCCGCAGAGCGCGACCCAGGGCGATAAGATTTTCCTGCGCGACCATATTGCGGCGATGAGCCTGACCGCGCTGCATACGCCTGTGGCCGGCAAGGATACGCTGCTGCTCGAAAAACTGGTTGCGGACGGTGCGATTGACAAGAATAAGGCGGCGGACCTGCTGTCCTTCTTTGAAGCGTATGACGCTTACCTTGATGCGTCCCTCGATGTGAGCAAGGCCACCAAGGCGGATATGGAGATGAGCATTACGGCCAACATGAAGGCCGGCGGCCAGAAGCTGATGGACATGCAGATGCCGATGAGCATGAAGATGGACATCAATACCTCCAAGATGGACAGCTCCAAAATTGCGATGACCGGTTCGACCAAGATTACGCTTGACCCGTCCATGGTAGAGCAAGGCGAACCGAACACGATGGATATGCCGATTGAGTATTATTATACGGATGGCTACTATTATATGAACATGGGCGGCGAAAAGGTCAAGATGGCTATGAGTTTTGACGATGCCATGGCACAGTTGGGCGATATGACCGAGATGCAGTCGGCCGAGCCGATTTGCCTGATTGACGCAATCCAGACCGCCGGCGGTACGACGACCATCACCTACTCTGACGCAGGGATGAACGGCCTTGTGGAATCCGTCATTGGTCAGATGGGCATCGCAGATCCTGCGGCGCAGGACGTTGCCATCAAGATGGAAAATGTCAAGTGCAGCGCACAGGTCAAGAACGGTAAGCTTTCTGCCATGAACGTTTCCATGACGATGTCCGTAACTGCCGAGGGCCAGACGATTGAGATGGATATGACCGTTGAGAGCAAGATCAATGCGCTCGGCAATCAGGTGAAGGTAACGCTGCCCAGCGACCTCAACACCTATCAGGAAATGGTTGGCGGCGCAGATGCGCCCGCTGCATAAGCTGCATATACGATGACAAAAACCGGAACGGGATTTTCCCGCTCCGGTTTTTTGTTACAGACCGAGCTGCCCAATGAGCTGCTTCATTTTGGTGGCTGATGATTGCAGCGCATGCAGTTCTGTGTCGGACAGCGGGATATCCAGCACAGTTTCCGCGCCGTTTTTGCCCACCACGGCCGGCAGGCCGAGGCAGAGCCCGTCCACACCATAGTGGCCGTGAATCAGCGAGGTGACGGGCAAAACGGAGTGCTCGTCGCGCACAATGGCTTCGGCAATGCGCCGCACGGCCATGCCGATGCCGTAATAGGTTGCACCCTTGCCCTCAATGATGGCATAGGCTGCGCTGCGCACATTTTCATAGATGCGCCGCAGGGTGTCAAAAGAGTCGTCCCGTCCGGTGATGCGGCAGTAGTCCGCCAGGTCAACGCCCGAGACGTTGGCGCTTGACCAGACGGCAAGCTCGCTGTCGCCGTGCTCGCCGATGATGAAGGCGTGTACGTTGCGGCTGTCCACGGCGAGATACTGGCTGACAAGGTATTTGAGCCGCGCGGTATCCAGCACAGTGCCCGAGCCGATGACGCGCCCTGCGGGAAGGCCGGACAAACGCTGCGCCATATAGGTGAGTACATCGACAGGGTTGGAAACGACCAGCAAAACGGCGGACTGATTGACCTCCATCAGCTGCCCGATGATGGAAGACAGAATTTGCCGGTTGCGGTCCAGAAGCGCAATACGGCTTTCACCCGGCTTCTGGTTTGCGCCTGCCGCGATGATAATCAGGCCGCATTCGGCAAGATCGCTGTAGCTGCCGGCGCGGACAAAACAGGGTTTGGCAAAGGCAATGCCGTGGTTGATGTCGGCCGCTTCGCCCTCGGCTTTTTTTGAATTGGCGTCAATCAGAACGATTTCGGAGAAAAGCCCCGATGTTGCAAGCGTGAAGGCGCAGGTTGCGCCGACAAAACCGACGCCGATAATACCGCATTTTTGCAGGCTTGCCATAAGGCAGACACATCCTTTCCATTTGTGATGGTAGTATGCCCGCTTGTGCTTGGAAAACATGCGCCCATGTGCTATAATCATAAAGAGCTTAACCGAAGGAGATACTGCAATATGAAAAAATGGATTCGTACAGTGTGTGCCGGCGCTCTGCTGGCCGGCGCGCTTACGGTTTCGGCATTTGCCGCGGATTTTACCTCCTGTGCCGATCATCTGAAGGAAATGAACCTGTTCCAGGGCACGGGGGACGGCTATGCGCTGGACCGTGCGCCGACCCGCGGGGAAGCGGCGGCTATGCTGGTGCGCCTGCTTGGCAGGGAGCAGCAAGCGAAAGCGCTGGACTATACCGCGCCGTTTACCGATCTTGCCGGGTGGCAAAAACCCTATGTGCAGTATTTATATGAACATGATTTGACGCGCGGCGTTTCTGAAACCTCCTTTGCGCCGGAAGATGGATGCACCGCGCAGATGTATGCGGCATTTTTGCTGCGGGCTTTGGGATACAGCGAGCAGGACGGCGATTTTACTTACCGAAGCACGCTGGACTTTGCCGAAAAGATCGGTTTGTATGATGCCTATACAGTGGATGAAGCGGATTTCCGGCGCGGCCATCTGGCAGCAGCAAGCTATACCGCGCTGTCTATCACGCCGAAGGATGGGCAGGGAACGCTGCTGGACCAGCTTGTGCGGAGTGGGGCGGTGGAACGGACTGCGGCGGCGCCGTATCAGAAGCTGTTTTCGGACTATGCACGCTATCGCAGCGCGACGGCAGGGATGGACAGTCTGCATGCGCTGTCGCTCCGCCAGGAGCTGAAGGTGGATGCGGAGCGTCTTGCGATGCGCAGCCAGGAAACGATATCGGTTGATCTGGCAGCGTCTGTCTCGCTGACGGAGCGCGTGGCGACGATGTCCGCCCCGGGCGCGAAAGACAAGACTTTTACGGCGGAAAGCTATACGGCGGGCGGTTTTCGGTATCTCAAGCAGGACGGAGTTCGTTCGCGCCGCGCGCTGACCGCCGAACAGCAGCGGCTGGCATTTGCCGGCTATGCGCGCTTGCCGGTTGCGATGATTGAAACGATGAGCGTATCGCCTGCGGGCAGTTATACCTTTACCTATGACGCGCAGGGACTGGTGCTGCTGGATGAAATGCTGGACGCCGCCCGCGCCGCCGTGGGCGGGTTTGACGGAATGGAGATCAGCGGACTGACGGTGACGCAGTCTGCCGCAGGCGGCAAAATTGCGTCGCAGAAGGTTGGATTTTCCTTTGCAGCGGACGATATTGCAGGTACGGTACAGAGCGAGACAAAGCTGCTGGCAACAGACGACGCAGTTGCTGTGACCGCTCCGTCCAATTTGGAGCAGTATCCGCTGGTGCAGTAAAATAAGAGAAACGGCGCGGCCCATACGGCCGCGCCGTTTTGCCGTAATGAGCGATAATGTTTCGCCCCGCAAAAGTTAGATGCCGAGAGTCTGTCATTCGGGCAAAACCGGCGCTAAAAGAAAGGGAAGAGGAAGCATTGCGGGAACAAAACTGCTCTTGTCTCGTCAAAGGGGATATAACAGCAAAGGAGGAGATTTTATGAAACGAAGATGGTTTGCACTTCTGCTTGCTGCCGCTGTGCTGTGCGCCGCAGGAATACCGGCGAGTGCGGCAGAGATGGTGGAGCCGCCGACACAGCCGCTGTCGGCAAGGGCAGATGCGCCGGTGGGAGAATTTGCCACTGTGCTGGAAATGCAGATGAAGTCGGGCGCATATTCGTCCATGCTGGTTAAAACGGAAAGCTATGATAAACTGCTGCTGCATTTTTCGGAACAGACGGTGCTGCTGGACACGCAGACAGGGCTGCCTGCTGCGGAGCTTGACATGCAAAAGGGCAACAAGGTTTATATTTA